>CAMGBT010000060.1 GCA_946011725.1 uncultured Bacteroidales bacterium
TAGGTATCGTGGCCAACCAGCCCAAGTACCTGGCCGGCGTGCTCGACTGCAACGCTTCGCGCAAGGGTGCTCGCTTCGTGCGCTTCTGCGACGCTTTCAACATTCCTTTGGTAACCCTGGTTGACGTGCCCGGCTTCCTCCCCGGCACCGGCCAAGAATACAACGCCGTAATTCTCCACGGTGCCAAACTGCTCTACGCCTACGGCGAAGCTACCGTGCCCAAGGTAACCGTAACCCTGCGCAAGAGCTACGGCGGCTCGCACATCGTGATGAGCTGTAAGCAACTCCGCGGCGACATGAACTACGCTTGGCCTACCGCCGAAATCGCCGTTATGGGTGGTGCCGGCGCCGTTGAAGTGCTCTACGCTAAGGAAGCCAAAGCCTCCGATGACCCCAAGAAAGTACTCGCCGAAAAAGAAGAAGAATACAACAAGCTCTTCTGCAACCCCTACAACGCTGCTCGCTACGGTTACATCGACGACGTAATCGAACCCCGCAACACTCGCTTCCGCGTAATCCGCGCTCTGCAGCAGCTCGCTACCAAGAAGGTGACCAATCCCGCCAAAAAACACGGTAACATTCCTCTGTAAACCATCAAACCAACTCCATCTTTATGAAGAAAAATCTCATTCTGATGCTGATGATGGCGATGGTGTGCGCCTTCGGTGCTTCGGCTCAAAGCCGCGGCTCGTTGCGCATCAACGAGGTGATGATTCAAAACACCCCCGAGGGCGTAGCCGACGAATACGGCGCCCACGTGGCTTGGATTGAAATCTTCAACACCAACTTCGCTCCTATCGAAATCTCGAGCATCTATATCACCAACGACCTCAGCAAGCCCACCCTCTACCCGGTGCCCCTTGGTGACGTCAAAACCAAAATGCCCAAGCGCCAGCACGTGCTGTTCTTCGCCGATGGCCAGCCCAAAAAAGGTACATTCCACACTAATTTTGTGCTCACCCCCGGCCAAGAAAACGTCATCGCTATCTATGATGCCGACGGCATTACCCTCATCGACAAAGTAGTGGTGCCCGCCACCCTGCTCCCCGGTCAAAGCTACGCTCGCAAAGCCGACGGCTCCAACGATTGGGAAATCCGCGACGGCTCCGAAGAACTGTACATCACCCCCGGCAGCGCCAACAAAATCAAGGACGAAAACCACAAAATCAAGGACTTCGCCAATAACGACGCCCGCGGCTTCGGTCTCACCGGCATGGCCATGGGCATCGTGTTCTCCGCCCTGCTGGTGCTCTGCCTGAGCTTCTACGCTCTGAGCAAGATTGGCTCGTTGGTATCTCGTCTGAACAAGCTCCGCGCTCACGGCGCTCCCGCCGAAGCTAAGGTGCGCGACGTAACCCAAGACACCGGCGAAGAAATCGCCGCCATCGCTATGGCTCTGCACGACCACTTCGACGCCCACGACCAAGAAAGCACCGTGCTCACTATCAACAAAGTACGCCGCGCTTACTCGCCCTGGAGCTCCAAGATTTATAACCTGCGCCAAGTGCCCGACCGCACCCCGCGCCGATAATCACATTCTAATCTACCGTTAAAAATGAAAGAATACAAATATAAAATCAACGGCAACGTCTACAATGTGGCCATCGGCGACATCGAAGACAACGTTGCTCAAGTAGAGGTCAACGGCGTGGCTTATCGCGTTGAGCTCCCCGAAAAGAAAGCTGCCGCAGTTGCTGCTGTGAAGGCCCCCCGCCCCAGCGCCGCTCCCCGCACCGCCACCGGCGAAAAAGTTATCTCCAAACCTTCAGCAGCTTCCGCTGCCGGCAAGAAAGCCGTCAAAGCTCCCCTGCCCGGCACCGTGCTCTCTATCCCCGTTAAGGTTGGCGATGCCGTTTCCGCTTCCGACACCGTAGTAGTACTCGAAGCCATGAAGATGGAAAACACCATCAAGGCCGGCACCGATGGCACCGTTAAAGAAATCTTAGTATCCGCAGGCGACGCCGTTGCTGATGGCGCTCCTCTGGTTGTAATCGAATAAACTATTCAAGCTCATGGATTTTATTTCACAAAATCTGTCGCAGTTCTGGAGTCTTACCGGCTTCGCTAACGCCGAATGGGGCAATATCATCATGCTGTTGGTGGGCTTGTTCTTCATTTGGTTAGCGATCAAGAAGAACTTCGAGCCGATGCTCTTAGTGCCCATCGGCTTCGGTATTCTCATCGGTAACGTTCCGTTCAACACAGAAGCCGGTCTCGAAATCGGCATCTATGAAGAAGGTTCGGTGCTCAACATCCTCTACAACGGTGTGAGCGCCGGCTGGTATCCCCCGCTGATCTTCCTCGGCATCGGTGCCATGACCGACTTCTCCGCTCTGATCGCCAATCCTAAACTGATGCTCATCGGCGCCGCCGCCCAATTCGGTATCTTCGGCGCTTACATGGTGGCCCTCGCCTTAGGATTCGCTCCCGACCAAGCCGGCGCTATCGCCATCATCGGCGGCGCCGACGGTCCCACCGCTATCTTCCTGTCGTCGAAACTCGCTCCCAACCTCATGGGCGCCATCGCCGTGTCGGCCTACTCCTACATGGCCCTCGTGCCGGTAATCCAACCACCGTTGATGCGCCTGTTCACCACCAAGAAGGAACGCCTCATCAAGATGAAACCCGCTCGCGCCGTGTCGCAAAACGAAAAAATCATCTTCCCCATCGTGGGTCTGCTGCTCACCTGCTTCGTGGTACCCTCCGGCCTGCCCCTGTTAGGTATGCTCTTCTTCGGCAACCTGCTGCGCGAATGTGGCGTCACCACCCGCTTGGCTAAGACCGCTTCCAACGCTCTCACCGATGTGGTAACCATCCTCCTCGGTATGACCGTGGGCGCTTCCACACAAGCCTCGCAGTTCCTGACCAAGGAAACCATCTTCATCTTCTTCCTCGGTTTCATGGCATTCATCATCGCCTCCTCCAGCGGCGTGCTGTTCGTGAAACTCTTCAACCTGTTCCTCCCCAAGGAAAAGAAAATCAACCCGCTCATCGGCAATGCCGGCGTATCGGCCGTGCCCATGTCGGCTCGCATTTCCAACAACCTTGGCCTGGAATACGATCCTTCGAACTACCTGCTGATGCACGCCATGGGCCCGAACGTGGCCGGCGTAATCGGCTCCGCAGTAGCAGCCGGCGTCCTCCTCGGCTTCCTGGCATAAGCTACCGCCTACCCTCCCCACAAGAGCGCACCCAACCGGTGCGCTCTTCTTTATTACTTGTAGTGCTGCGGCAACACGCGATTTGCATATTTGCACCTGATTTCAGACTCTTTAAATAGCTGATTATGAGAGCAAATATTATTGGCCGACAGTATGAGATAGGACTGTTGGAAGAGTATGTGGCTTCGCCGCGGCCACGTACATACCCCCCATGGGATTGTTCAATAATCTGTACGCGCGACGGCTGGTGCGCGTGGTCACCGGCGATGATTTGTTTGGGCGCAGGTGATAGTTTTATAGTTTTTTTGTTATTTTGTTGTAAATTTTAAACAAATTTGCGTGTCGGTTGTTATAGATTTGTATGCCAACTGAAAAGCAATGATTAACAAGGATATAATTCATCTTCTGTATCGCAAATTTTCGCACCGCACACCTTTCAACGCTCAACGGTTGATTGAACTTGTGGGATCGCAGCATCGGCTATCGCTCAACAATGCAACGTTGGAAATCGGCTCAATCGCACCGACGGCCATTTTTCACCGCATACCGCTTGACCACATCAATGCGGTGGTATGCTTCGAGCGGTGGATTGCGCTGGTATTGCGCGACAGCATCGTATTCTTATCGCGTACGTGTTCAGAGGTGTCGATTCACCTTGGGTACATGCGACAGTCGATGGCGGCACGCATGCGCCACTGGATAACCGCGCTACTGCCGCAACCGCGGCTGGCCGTGTTATAGGCTGATATACAGCACGACAGCGGAGCGAGTCACCTCGCTCCGCTGTCGTTTATCGGGGCGCTTGCCAGAACCATTCATCGTTGGTAGTGACGCGGTCTTTGTGGGCGTAGGTGGGGGTGAAGCCCGGCGGCAGCAGCAGGATAAAGGTGGGCGGCACGCCTTGGCACTGGTTGAAGTCCTCGGCGCCGAAAGTGTTTTCGGCATTGACTTCGATGGCGTAGAGGTTTTTGGTCATATAGTAATCGAGGTACCACGACTGTTCGGTGGGGCCATCGTCGTAGTGTGAGGCTTCCTCGTTGAGGTGGAGGGGCTGACCGGTGCGGATGCGTTCGCGCACTTCGCGGATGCCAAGCATTTGGCCGTTCTCGTCGGTAACCCAAGCGTTGAACGAGGGGTCGATCCATATCCAACGGCCCAATTGCGAGGACCAAACGGCGTTGATTACGTGGCAGTCGCCGAGCAGAATTTTTGGCAGACATGTTACGTACATTGAGGGTATATCCATTGATAACAGACACTCATTCAGCAAGATAGCCATACCGCGACAGTTAAGCGTGTTGCGGCCGTTGGCGCATGAGTCGAGCATGGTGAGGGCATTGCGGTCGCAAGGGATACCGTTGAGGCCGTTGTGGTGGACGACTTCGTGGACAAAGGTGGTGATTCGCTTGATGCGCGTGAGTTCGTCGCCGGTGCCGGCCACGCTGTCAAGATTCAGACGGCGGCGCAGCTGCTGCAAGTTGGGATCGGAGGAGGAGGCAAACACGCGCCGAGGCATGTCGGCGGAGAGTTCTCGGGTGTAAGGGAGGCAGTCGCGCATGATGTAGCCGAAGTCGCGCTCGCGAATCTTCTGCGCGATGGGGGCGAAGCGCGGCAGCGCGCGGATATTGTCGAGATCGTGGTCTTCAAGGAGGTGGTCGTAATCGTTCCACCCTTTGGAGACGGCGGAGTAGAGCGACAGCAGCGCCGGATTCGATTGGCCGCATTGCGACTGGAAGCAGGCCAAATCGTAGTACATATTGGCCCACATTTGGTCATTGTCGCCGACCAAGGAATCGGGCAAGGAAGCCAATTCGGCCATCATTTCCTCGCAAGCGGCGAGGGCGGCCGGGTAGTCAGATGCGTCGACCGCCTGCTGCATGCGGCCTTGCAGTTCAATCACATTGTCGAAGGGACGCGGCTCCTGAGCCGAGGCCAAAGGCGCCACCAATATCGCGCCCGCAATAAGAATCAGTGTGGATAGTTTCATAAATATCTGTTTTTTACTATATGACGCACCAAGGTGACAAAAAGTGACAGCCCGGCGACAAAAAAATGCACTTCGCTAAAGCTCAGAGCCGTAACAAAAAAGCGGGCGCGCAGCAGCTCGGCTGCCGCCTCGCCACAGAACCCGAAGCGACCGCCAGCAATTTCGGCCAATTTCATGGAGATTTTGTGATTCTATGAACAAAAACCGTGGGAATCCACACTTTTTGTCCATAGAAAATTAGATGCCGAGAAGGGAGAAGGGGCGGTAGAGGCGGGCCACGCCGCGGCCGCCGCGGAGGGAGTAGTGGTAGAAGATGGTCCAGAGTTGGCGGCGAAGCCATGGTTGGCGGGCGAGGATGGCGCGGGCGTGGTGGGCGGCGTCGGCGCTGTTGCGGGCCCAGGTGGCGGTCATGAGCAGGCGGATGAGGTCGACCCAGTGGCGCTTACGAGGCGGCAGGGCGGCTTCGATGCCGTCAAGGGCTATTTTGATGGAGCCGTAGCTGACTTTGGTGTTGGAGATGGAGTCAGGTTGTGGATAGACTACAACGGTGGGCGCGCCGCGGCGCTTGACCATGACGGGGTTGGTGAGCAGCAGGCGGTTGCCAAGCTCGCAGTCGTCGAACATGCGTGAGTCCTTGAGCCAGCCGCCCACGGCGCGGAAGAGCTCGGTGCGCGCCATGTATAGCTGGGTGGAGAATGTGGAGTGGAACACGTTGGTATAGATGGCGTCGCGGGTGATGAAGCGCATGCGGCGAGTGCGGCCGTCGGGGTACTGCAACTCGGCATCCCAGCCGATGATTTGGGCGGTGGGGTTGGCGGCCGCGGTGGCCAGGGCTGAGGCGCAGTGGTCGGGCAGCATGATGTCGTCGGAGTCGAAGAACATGGTCCACGGGGTGCGGACGCGGGCTAAGCCGGCGTTGCGGGCGTTGGAGGCGCCGGGGCGCGGTTCGCTGATGACTTCCACAGCGAAGTCCGGGGCGCTGTGGGCTTCGGCCCAGCGCTGAAGCACCGCCAACGTGGCGTCGGTGGAGTTGTTATCGACCAACACCACCGAGAGCGGGCGCAAAGTCTGCGCCGCCACCGAGGTGAGCGTTCGCTCCACGATGGTGGCGCGGTTGTACACCGGAATCACTATGGTTATCTGGGCCGTGTCCATTTTTTCTGTCATTTTTCTATGCAAAATTAAGAAAAATCGGTGAAATCTGAAAAATTCTGCGGAAAAATTTTGTGCAACGGCCAAAATCGCTTAAATTTGCACAACCTTATATCCATAGCAATGCTGAACATTAGTGAAATATTCAATGCAGCCGCCGTGCTGAAGCGCGTAGCCCGCAAAACGGCCGTGATACCGGCACCGGCCTTGGCTAAAGATTGTGAGTTGTATCTCAAAACGGAGAACCTGCAACTTACCGGCTCCTTCAAACTTCGTGGAGCCTATTATAAGATTTCGCAACTGAGCGATGAGGAGAAGGCGCGCGGCGTAATTGCTTGCAGCGCAGGCAATCACGCGCAGGGTGTGGCGCTCGGCGCCACTCACAACGGCATCAAGGCGCTGATTTGCCTGCCGGCCGGTGCGCCCATCTCGAAGGTGGAAGCCACCAAGGGCTTCGGCGCGGAGGTGTGCCTGGTGCCGGGCGTGTACGACGACGCTTACGCCAAAGCCATCGAGCTGAAAGAGCAACACGGCTACACGTTCGTGCATCCGTTCGACGACCCGCTGGTAATCGCCGGTCAAGGCACCATCGGTCTCGAGATTCTTGAGCAACAGCCTGATTTGGAGGCAGTTGTAGTACCCATCGGCGGTGGCGGCCTTATCTCGGGTGTGGCCTTCGCCATCAAGACTTTGCGCCCCGACGTGAAGGTGTACGGCGTACAAGCTGCCGGCGCTCCGTCGATGGAACGCTCTATCCATGAGAAACAGAAGGTGCACCTCGATTCGGTGCAAACTATTGCCGACGGCATCGCCGTGAAGCAACCCGGCGACCTCACCTACGAGCTGTGCGAGAAGTATGTTGACGAAATCGTCACCGTGAACGACGACGAAACAGCCGCCGCCATCCTTGCGCTGATGGAGAGGCAGAAATTAGTGTCGGAAGGTGCCGGCGCAGTGTCGGTAGCAGCGGTGATGTTCAATAAGTTACCCATCAAGGGTAAGAAGGTGGTGTGCATCGTGAGCGGTGGCAACATCGACGTGAACACCCTCAACCGCGTGGTGACCCGCGGCCTGTCGAAGAGCGGCCGCAACTACTCGTTCATCATCGACCTATTCGACAAACCCGGCCAACTGTCGGGCGTGCTCAACGTGGTGGCCGAACAAGGCGGCAACGTCATCTCGGTGACCCACGAACGCATCAACGCCTCGGCCGAAATCAACGGCTGCGCCATCCGCCTGGAATTAGAAACGCGCGACAACAACCACATCTCGCAAATCCGCAACGCGCTGATTGAGCGCGGCTTCCACGTGGCCAATTAATCCCCACCCTCCGGCTATACAGCCGGGGATATGACCGTTTCCGCGGTCATATCCCCGGCTTGCTCTTCAGCACTAACGAATGCCGTAAGCCCCGGAGTGCTCGGCTGACGCCGAGCGCGCAGCTAAAGCTGCGATGCCGGAGACGAAAACAAGCAACGGCACGGCAGGCGGGTTAGGGTTGTGAGGCGGAAGCCGAACGGCGGCGCGGGGCGGTTAGTGGTGGAAGATGCTGGTGAGGTGGGTGGGGTCTTCGCCGAATTGTTCGGGGTAGATGACCAGCAGGTTGTTGCGGGCATAGTTGCGCTGGAGCATGCCGGGGAGTTCGGTTACTTCGTCGGTGTGGGACACGGAGTGTTCGCGGGCGGAGATGACCACGAGCAGGTCTTCTTCGTGGACGCGCGCGGTGAGCATGATGAGCGAGTCGAGGGACTCGACGGTGCGGAATTCGGTGCGGATGCCGTAGCTGCCGTCGACAATGATTTCGCGGATGAGGGGCTGCTGGTCGGGGTGGCAGCAGAAGATGATGCGGCAACCGAGTTGGCGGGTGAGGCGGGCCAGGCAGCGCACCCAGCGGGCGAAGCCGCTCTCGTACTGGGCGGAACGCGGCACGGCCACACAGATGCGGGCGATGGTGTTCAGCGGCATGTAAATGCGCGAGATGAGCACCATGCGGTTGGTGGATTGAAGCAACTGCTCGATCTTGGTGCCGTAGAATGAGTCGATCACGGCTGAGCGGCGGTGCATACCCACGATGACTTCGGTGATGTCGCGTTCGGCCAGCGCATTGAGCACGCCGGTGACGGTGTTGAGGTCGTAGCGTTCGATCTCGTTGATGGAGATGTCGGCGGCAGCTGCGCTGCTCTTGGCCAGCGCTAATGCGTTGGCTGACATGGCTTTAGCCGAGGGCGAGTTGTCATTGCGCACATGGATGGCATAGAAGCGATGCGAGCGGGTGTTGCGCATGAGCACGCCCAATTCCACCAATTGCGGGGCGGTGAGGGGGTTGGAAACGCAGATGAGGGTATTGTTGACGCGGGTCTGCTGGGTCATCGACTCGTCGTCGCTCATCATCGCGATTTTGAGCTTGGGGGCGGCGTTGGCGGTGATGATTGGCGCGATGGAGCAGGTGATGAGGATGACGAGGATGGTGGCGTTGAGGATGGTGTCGGAGAGCAGTCCCATCTCGTTGCCCAAGGTGACCACAGCCAATGCCACGGCGGTGTGAGCCACAGTCAGGCCGAAGATGGTTTTACGGCCGAAGGGGTCGAGGCGGTTGATTTTCTGAGTGATGTAAGCAGGTAGCCACTTGGCGGCGATGCCCACGGTGAGCATGATGCCGGCGGCGATGAGGGTGTCGACGTTGGTGACCACGCGCAGGTTGATCATCATGCCTACGCTGATGAGGAAGTAGGGAATGAACAAGGCATTGCCCACAAACTCAATGGAGGTCATCAGCGGCGAGGCGGCGGGCACGTAGCGGTTGAGCACCAAGCCGGCAAGGAATGCGCCGAGGATGCCTTCGAGGCCGATGAGCGATGCGGTCCAAGCGGCCAAGAAGACCATAGCCATGATGAACACGTACTGGTTTACGCGGTCGGAGAAGTTGCGGAAGAACCAGCGTGTCACCTTCGGATAGAGGAAGAACAGGGCGGCGGCCCACAGAGCCATGCGCAGCAACAGCCACAGGATGTCGGTGATGTTGGCGGAGCCGTTGTGGCCGATGCTCACAGCCAAGGCGATGACCATCAACGAGCCGATGACGGCGATGATGGTGCCCACCACAGCGATGACCACAGCCGGGGCGCGGGTGATGCCGTAGCGTGCCGCCACGGGGTAAGCAATCAGGGTGTGGGCGGCGTACATAGCGCCCAGCAACAACGAGGCGGCCAAGTCGAGCTCCTGCACATACAGCGCAGTGAGGATGCCCGCAGCCAGCGGCACGGCCAACGTAAGCAGGCCGAACAGCAGGCCGCGGCGCAGGTTCAGCCGCAGGTGGTACATGTCAATCTCCAAGCCGGCAAGGAACATGAGGTAGAGCAGTCCTACCTGGCCGAAGATGCGGAAGGATTCATCGTTGTGGAGAACGTCGCAGCCGAATGGGCCGATGACAACGCCGGCCACAATCATTCCGATAATATGCGGGATGCGCAGGCGGTTAAGTAGCAGCGGACCCAGCAATATTATCAACATCACGATGAAGAAAATCGGGATGGGATGGGTGACTATGGCGGCGAGAATCATGGCGGGAGAGGAATGGGCGGCGATTAACCGCGGTGTTCAGTGATGTATTGCACGATTTGGATGGCGTTGAGGGCAGCGCCTTTGCGGATTTGGTCGGCTACGGTCCAGAAACTGAGACCGTTGCCGGCGAGGTCGCGGCGGATACGTCCCACGAACACGGGGTCGGTGCCGGCAAGGTCCAATGGCATGGGGTAGCGGTTGGCTTGCGGTTGGTCAATGACCACCACACCGGGCGCTTGTTCGAAAGCTTCGCGAGCCTGAGCCACGGTGACGGGTTGCTCTGTTTCCACCCAGATGGCTTCGGAGTGGGCGCGCATCACGGGCACACGCACGCAGGTGGCGCTGACCAACAGCTCCGCATCGTGCATGATTTTTTTGGTTTCGTGGTGCATTTTCATCTCCTCGCGGGTGTAACCGTTGTCGTCGAAGACGTCGATGTGGGGGATGACGTTGTTGGCCAACTGGTGGGCGAAGCGCTCCACATGAGGGGTGGCGCCGCGGGAGATGGCGCCGTACTGGTCGTGGAGCTCCTGCATAGCAGCCGCACCGGCTCCACTGGCAGCTTGGTACGTGGCCACGTGCACGCGGCGGATTTTCCACCGGCGGTGGAGCGCATTGAGAGCCACAACCATTTGGATAGTGGTACAGTTGGGATTGGCGATGATGCGGCGAGGAGCGTTGAGAGCGTCGTCGCCGTTGATTTCGGGCACCACCAAAGGCACGTCATCATCCATTCGGAAAGCGCTCGAATTGTCCACCATAATAGTGCCGTGGCGGGTGATCACGTCGGCGAATTTGAGCGAAGCGCTGCCGCCGGCCGATACCAAGGCGAAGTCAACGCCCGAAAAATCGCTTTCAGGCGAGAGCAGTTCGATAGTGACGGGTTTACCACGAAAAGGAATAGCACTGCCGGCGCTGCGTTCAGAGCCGAACAGTCGCAAATTGTCGACGGGGAGGGCACCCCCCTCGAGCAGTTTAAGAAATTCACGGCCGACAGCTCCGCCGGCCCCGACAATTGCAATGTTCATTTAGCGTAGAAAGGGTAAAAAAGTAAATTGACTGCAAAGTTACAACTTTTTTGCACAATTTCCTTGATTTTTGCCAAAAAAATTCACAATTTCGGTGAAATAAAAGCGAGGGGCGCGGTGGCGCTCCTCGCTTTTGGGGTATGGAGGGGGATTACTTGCTGAGGGTGCAGGTGTAGGGTACGGTGGAGAAGTCTACGGTCACGGTGTAGGTGCCGGCTTCTTCGATGGCGATGTTGGCGCCTTTGTAGGTGATGTTGTCGAGGGTGCCGCCGAAGTCTACGTCCCATTTGTCGTTAGCGCGGAATTTGAATTCGCCTGCGGTGAGGGCCACGGTGCCGGTCCATACGAGGAAGTCGTCAGTGGGGGTGAGAGCGGTTGAGGCGTCCCAGCCGTTGGGGGTGGCGCTACCGATGATACCGAGGGATTCGATGTGGTAGAGGCTGTAGGTGAGGGCAGCGATGTTGGCTTCAGCGTAGTAGAGGCCGTCGACATCTGCTAAGAGGTTGCCTGCGCCGCCGTCGGTGGAGAGCTTGCCTTCTTCAGCAGCAGCACCGTAGTTGATGTGATTCCAGTCGGGAGCGGAGGTGAATTTGAACTCGCCGTTGAGGTGAGCGCAGCCGCCGTAGTTCACATAGTCGGTGGTGGTGAGGATTTGGGAAGCGGTTTGGTTCCAGCCGTTGGAACCGCCGGGGGTGTAGAGGCATTCGATAGCGGTAGCGAATTCGTAGGTACCTTCTTCCATGTTGATGGTGAGGAGGTAGGCGGTGGCAGCGTCTACTTGGAGGCAGCCTGCGCCGGGTTCGGTGGTGCCGTCGTGAGCGAAGAGCATGCCGGCGAAGGATTCGTCGCCGTTTTCTTCAACGCCGAATTGGCTGTAAGCGCCTTCGCCCCAGTTACCGGTTTCGTAAACGGATTGGGGAACTATCTTCCACCACCAGCCGCCGGGGGTAACGTCGAATTTAGCGGAGAATACGGGATCGTCGTAGGGATCGATGCCGGAGTTGGAGAGTTTGATAGCGGCAGCAACATCCCATTCGCAAGCGGTACCAACGAGGTAGTAAGCTTCTTCGATAACGAGGTCGGTGGGGAAGGGTTTGATGGTCATAACGGCTTGGCCGAAGAAGGTTTCGGGGGAGCCGATGAATGCTTCTTGGCTGCCGCCAGAACCATTGGAGACGGTGGTGAGTTGGAAACGGAAGTTAACGTCTTTGGCTTTGGGGCCTTTGGACACGTAGCTTACGTAGATGTCTTGGATGGTTTGGGGGTCGATGCTAACGGTGTAGTTGGCGTTGTCTTCGGTGGCGAGGTCGCATTCGAATTCGCGGAAGGAGTTGAAACCATCTTTGGAGAGTTGGCCGTATACTTTGTAGCCGTAGTAATCGCCGAGGTCGGGAGCGGTGAAGGAAGCGAGTTGGATGGATGCACCTTCTTGGCTGAGGGCTTCGAGGTCGTAGACGTTGCCGGCAACGATAGCGCTGCTGAAAGCAACCTCTTCGGCGTTGAGGATGGAGCCCTGCGGGTTGGTTTGGGGCTGGGGATTGGGTTCTTCGTAGTTGTCGCAAGCGGTGAAGGCAGCGGCAAGAAGAATCGACAAGCCTAAAACTTTATATTTCATATTAAATATTTATCGTTTTATTTAATGATAGGGAGCAAGGCTTTGGGAGCGATGCTCCCTATCGAGGTTGAAATCAGAGGGCTTTAATAGTGAGTTGGATGTTATCCATGTCGGACATGTCAACGGTCATTTCCATGTCGCCGCCAGTCCAGTTGGGGAAGTTGAAAGCGCCTTTACCTTTGACCATGCGGGTAGAGAATTGACCATCGGTGAATTCGAAGTCGAGGGGGTTGTCGTCTACTTGCGAGCCGTAGGAGTCTGCATCCCAGCCGGTGAGGGCTGTGTAGAAGCGGAACATAGCTGAACCGGCATCAACGGTGAAGGTGCCGTGGTAAACTTTCGAACCGATTTCGTCAGCGTTTTCTTTGAGCTTCCAGGGTTCGTAGTGAGCGGCGTTACCGGCGGTAGGACCTGCCCAACCTTCGGGCTGACCAACGAGGTAGATGAAGCCGGGTTGAGGAATAGCGAAGTAAGCTTTCACGCGGTTGTAAGCCACCACGTTGGATTTGATGGTGGATTCTTCAACTTGTTTGATTTTGCAAACGGCGCGGAAGTAGACTACTTCGGCGGGACGGTCAACGTAGGATTCTTCGTCAACTACGCCATGGAGCTGGCAGATAGCGGTGGCGATGTCTTCTTGCTTGAGCTGGATGAGAGCGTGGGAATCTTCTACGGCAGCGAGTTCTTTGTATTCGGCGAAGTCTTCGGTGAGGGAAACTTCGGCGGAGTATACGCAGATGGCGGAGTAGCCGTAGTCGGGCTGAGAGCAGGAGAGTTCGAGCACATTGCCTTCGGTGAGCTCAATGTATTGATTTTGCATCTCGGGCACATTGAGCACGAAGGTGGTTGGAGCCTTGTAAACGGGGTCGCGGTCCTCGGAGCAGGAGGTGAAGCCGACCAGAGTGGCGAGCAAGGCTATAATAAATGAGAACTTTTTCATTTCTTAAACTTGATAAGTAAGATTAATAACCGGGGTTCTGTTCATAGCCGTTGCGAGCGCATACGGAGCTGGGCAGAGGATAAACGGTGAAGTTAGAGGCGAAGTCGGTGCCGGTGGCCACGTTGCCTTTCCAGTTCCAGGTGTAACCGGAGATCCATTTGCCGTAGCGAACGAGGTCGGAGCGACGGGTGCATTCGGTGTAGAGTTCGCGAGCGCGTTCGTTTTGGAGCTCTTGGAGGGTGATGTAGTCGTAAGCGGGCATGCCTGCGCGTTCGCGAACGTAGTTCACGTATTGAAGAGCGGTGGCTTGGTCGCCTCCGGCTTGGAGGATAGCCTCAGCGGCGGAGAGGTAGATTTCAGCCAGACGAATCATGGGGCAGTCGATACCGAGTTGGTCGGTAGCGGTGGGAGTGTTGGCGTAGTCGATGTTGCCGGCTTCGTCATAAGCCCAGTTGGAGAACTTCACAGCGAGGAAGCCGTTTTTGCCATAGTGACCTTGGTCCATGGGGCCGTTTTCAACGGAGAAGCCGTCGGCAGCGGTGCACCACAGAGCGGTACGTTGGTCGGGCGAGTAGGTGTAGCCGTTTTGCCATTCGAAGATGTCAACGAATTGCTTGCGGGTGGTGATACACTTCCAGCCGGAACCGCCTGCGTTATATTTGTCGCGGGGGCTGAGGGTCCAGGTGTCGTCGGGGGTGGAGGTGCCAACCCAAGCGTTCAGCATGAAGGTACCGTTGGCATAAGAGAGCAGGTTGGGGAAATCTTGGGGGATGGTCCAGATGATTTCGTTAATAGCGGAAGCACCACCGAGAGCGTATTGCTTGTTGGAGTAAGCGAAGAGCTGTTTGTAGTGGTTGCAGAGGCCGGAACCTTGGAAGCCAGCGCCTTTGAGGCGGTCGATCACGGCTTGAGCGTGTTCGAGACATTTGCCCCATTGGGGAGTGCCGGTGTAAACTTCAGCGTTGAGGTAGTATTTTACCAGGAGAGCTTCAGCAGCGTCGAGGCCAACATAACCGTAAGCGGGTTTTTGGTTGGGGTCGAGAGCCTTGTATTCAGCTACAACGGCTTCGAGGTCGGCGGTGAGGCGGTTGAAGAGTTCGGTGCGACCGAGTTGGGGACCAACTTGGCCCATGGCAACGGCTGAGTCGAGGTAGGGATCGGTACCGAAGTTGTCGGGAGCGTAC
>CAMGBT010000061.1 GCA_946011725.1 uncultured Bacteroidales bacterium
TAATGGCTCTGAGCGCCGTGGGCAGCTGTTCGGCCGCTTCGGGCGACCTCTTCCCTTACCCCACCCCGCCCGAAGATTTGGACAATCTTTACGACCGTTGCGACTGGATAATCACCCGCTTCTGGAATCCCTGCGATTTCAAATCCGCTTTCTCGCACCAAGAAGCGCTCAACGCCACCTTCGGCGACTGGATTAACTTCATGCCCTACGCCCACGCCGACACGGTGCACGCGGCCATCGACCGCCTGCTGGAGCGCGTGCGCAAGCAGCCCAAGCAGCTATTGGGCTTAGCTCGCATGGCCGAGAACTGGACGTACTCCGACACCGCATCGGTGTTCAGCGAAGAGATTTACTACCCATTTGCTGCAGCCGTGGCCAACAACAACAAGATTTCGGCTGCCGACCGTGCACGATTCCAACAGCACGTGCGCATCATCGACAACACTCGCATCAACCAACCGCTCACCCACCTCGAATGGGTTGACCGTCAGGGGCAAGCCGCATCAATCGGCACCGTGCACACTCAGATGATTGTGGTGATGTTCAACAACAGCGACTGCGACGAGTGCGCTCTGGCTCGCGTGCGCCTCTCGGCCGACATTAACATCCAATCGCTCATCAGCGCCGGCATCCTCACCATGGTATGCCTCGAACCCACCGAAGCCACCCCCGAGTGGCTCGCCGCCGCTCAATCACTGCCCGACACTTGGGTGGTGGGCGCTTCGGCCGACGCCGACGAGTGGTTTCCCCTGCGCCTTTCGCCTGAAATCTACCTGCTGGATTCGCGCCACAAGGTGTTGGCCAAAGGCATCACCGTCGACGGCCTCATGGCTGCCATGTATCAACTCCGTCAAAACGCCGGCCTATGAAAGTAGCAGCACTGATTTCCGGCGGGGTGGATTCGGCTGTGGCCGTGCACCGACTGGTGGAGCAAGGCCACGACGTGCACCTTTTCTACATCCGCATCGGCCGCGATGACGGCACCGGCGACTGCTCCGCCGACGAAGACATCGAAATGTGTCAGCTCATTGCAGCGCGTTACCATCTCCCCTTCGAGGTGGTGCCGTTGCACGATGAATACTGGGAACATGTGATGCGCTACGCGCTCGACACCGTGCGCAGCGGCCTCACGCCCAACCCCGACATGATGTGCAACCTCATCATCAAATTCGGTTACTTCGAAGAGCGCTGGGGCCACGAGTTCGACATCACCGCCTCGGGCCACTATGCCTCCACCGAAATCGATGCCGACGGCCACAAGTGGCTCACCACCGCCGTCGACCCCGTCAAGGACCAAACCGACTTCCTTGCCCGCATCACCTACAAGCAGTTGCAGCACATCATCTTCCCCATCGGCGACCTACCCAAAAGCGAGGTCCGCCGCATTGCCATGGAGACCCGCCTGCCCAACGCCACCCGCAAGGACTCCCAAGGCATCTGCTTCCTCGGCAAGATTAACTACAACGACTTCATCCGCCGCCATCTGGGCGAGCGCCCCGGCCCGATTATCGAGTTCGAGACCGGTCGCCAACTGGGCACTCACCGCGGCTTCTGGTTCCACACCATCGGCCAGCGCAAGGGCTTGGGGCTGAGCGGCGGTCCGTGGTACGTGGTCAAGAAAGACATCGAACGTAATATAATATATGTGTCGGGCGGTTACGACACCGAGCGCCAGTACGGCCGTCGCCTGCATCTCACCGAGACGCGCTTCATCACCCTCGACCCGTGGGCCGAACAAGAGTGCAACGGCGTGGAGATTCGCTTCAAGAATCGCCACATGCCAGCGTTCCTCTCCGCACGCCTCACCCGCTTGGAAAGCGCCGGCGAGTACGTAATCGAATCCGACACGCCGGTGCAGGGCATCGCCCCCGGGCAGTTTGCCGTAATCTACGACCCCACTGCCCACCGATGCCTCGGCTCGGGCATCATCTCCGGTCAAAACCTTCAATAGCACAGCGAGTTATGGATAACGACCAACGAGTGCAACTGCGAGTTCTGGGCATCTCATACACCCAACTGCAAATGGGAGCCTTCGCTCTGATTATGGCGCAGGTCAACGGCCCCTACCGCATCCCCATCATGATTGGCGAAGCGGAGGCCAAGTCGATCACCATCGCCTTCGAGGGCATCGACCCGCCCCGTCCCCTCACCCACGATTTGCTGCTGAGCATCCTCAACGAAATGGATGCGCAGTTGGTGGAAGTGTTCATCTACAAGTTCGACAACGGCGTGTTCTCCTCCGAGCTTACCATCACCTCCGAAGGCCGCACTTTCACCGTCGACTCGCGTACTTCCGACGCGGTAGCTCTGGCCGTGCGCACTTCCGCCCCGATTTGGACCACGCCCGAAATCATCAGCGAAGCCGGATTCATCATCAACGCCTCCACATCGCGCATGCAGCGTCCCGACGCGCAGCAGGACGACCCCGCGGACGACGCCCCGCAGCAAAAGTCCGCCGACTCGCTTGAACAGCTCGAACAACTGCTCAAAAAAATGGTCGAAGACGAAAACTACGAGGAGGCCGCCCGCATCACCAAAATAATCGAAGAACGTAAAAAACAAAAATAAACCCTAAATCTCTGACTATGAATAGTTTAAAAACGCGTTTAGCCGCGTTGAGCTTCCTCGAATTCGCCGTATGGGGGTCGTACCTGATCTCCATGGGTCAATATCTTTTTAACGTTGGGTTGGCAACCCACATCGGCTGGTTCTACACCGTGCAAGGCATCGTATCGCTATTCATGCCGGGCATCATCGGCGCCGTGGCCGACCGCTACGTGCCCGCTCAGCGTATGCTCGCCATCTGTCACTTCATCGCAGCCGCCGCCATGGCTGCCTGCGGCCTGTACTGTGCCCAAGCCGGCTCGCAAGTGCAGTTCTCCACCTTGTTCACCCTCTACACCATCTCCGTGGCATTCTTCATGCCCACCATCGGATTGAGCAACTCGGTGTCGTTCAACGCTTTAACCCGTGCCGAACTCGACACCAACGTCCACTTCCCGCCCATCCGCGTGTGGGGCACCGTCGGCTTCATCGCCGCATCGTGGATTGTCAACTTCATCCACATCGACGGCGTGTCAATCCAAGAAACTTACCACCAATTCTTCCAATGCGCCATCTTCGGCGTGATTATGGCCGTGTACTCGCTGTCGATGCCGCACTGTGAGGTCAACCGCTCCAAACGCTTCTCCCTGTCGGAAGCATTGGCCCTGCCAGCCTTCAAGCTCTTCCGCCGCAAGGAAATGGCTATCTTCCTGATTTTCAGTATGCTTCTGGGCGTATCGCTGCAAATCACCAACGGTTTTGGCTCGCTTTACATCAAATTCTTCGGTGAAACCGGGCTGCCGCAATTCACCAACTACTATGCCCAGAATCCTACCCTGCTGATCTCGCTGTCGCAGTGTGCCGAAGCCCTGTGCATCCTGCTCATTCCCTTCTGTATGCGCCGCTTCGGCATCAAGGGCGTGATGTTCATCGCCATGGTGGCTTGGGTATTGCGCTTCGGCCTGTTCGGCATCGGCGACACCAACTTCCCCGGCGTGCTCGCACTCATCGGCTCCTGCATCGTTTACGGCGTGGCCTTCGACTTCTTCAACGTCTCCGGCGGCATGTACATCGACAAGCAAGTAGCGCCCGAAATGCGCTCGCAAGCCCAAGGCCTGTTCATGATTATGACCAACGGCATCGGCGCTTCCGTGGGCACATACTTAGCCTCGAACTTCGTAATCAATAAGTTCGTCAACAACTTCCCCGCCGACCACGTGTTCACCCAAGCCGACCGCCTCGCTCAAATCGACGGCTGGCACACATCGTGGCTCATCTTCGCCGCCTACGCCGCCATCGTGGCCGTGCTTTTCTACTTCTGCTTCAACGCCAAGACTCAAAATACTAAATGATCCGCTTTTACGCTCCCGACGCAGCCTCCTGCGGCATCCTCCCCGAGAGCGACTCCGCTCACTGCGCCCGCGTGCTCCGCATGCACGCGGGCGATGAGATTGAGGTGGTGGACGGTTGCGGCCACCTGCTCCGCTGCCGCATCCTCGACGCTCACCCCAAACGCACCGCCGTGGAGGTGATCGACACAACCGACCTGCCCAAGGTGTGGCCCGCGTCAATCACCTTAGCCATCGCTCCCACCAAGCACAACGACCGCATGGAATGGCTGGTGGAGAAGCTCGTGGAAATCGGTATCGACCGCATCGTGCCCTTGCGCTGCCGTTACAGCGAGCGCAAGGACATCAACGTCGACCGCCTGCAGAAAATAGCAGTGTCGGCCATGAAGCAGTCGCTTAAAGCCATCCTCCCCGCCATCGAGCCCATCACCCCATTTGCGCAATTCATGCAGCAATGCACCGCCCCGCAGCGGTTCATTGCCTACTGCGACCCATCCATACCGCGCCGTCTGCTCGCCACCGAGTACCGCCCCGCCATCGACACCGCCATCCTCATCGGTCCCGAAGGCGACTTCTCGCCCGAAGAAATCACCGCCGCCATCGCCGCCGGCTGGGCTCCCATCTCGCTGGGCGACAACCGGTTGCGCACCGAAACGGCCGCTCTCGTGGCCGTTGATACCTGTCACATACTCAACCAACGCCTCCTATGAAACCCGTCAACATCCCCCAATACCTCGCCTCCTCCGCCTCCAACAACTTCTTCCTGCTCGCCGGCCCATGCGTAATCGAAGGCCGCCAAATGGCTCTCGACATCGCACGCGAAGTAGCACCGCTCTGCGCCGAGCTCAACATTCCCTACGTCTTCAAAGGCTCTTACCGCAAAGCCAACCGCTCGCGCCTCGACTCGTTCCAAGGCATCGGCGACGAGCAAGCGCTCGAAATCCTGGCCGAAGTGGGCGAAACTGTCGGCGTGCCCACCGTCACCGACATCCACGCCGCCAACGAGGCCGAATTGGCCGCCCGCTACGTCGACGTGCTCCAAATTCCCGCATTCCTCTGCCGCCAAACCGACCTGCTGCTGGCGGCTGCCGCCACCGGCCGCTGCGTCAACGTCAAAAAAGGGCAGTTCCTCGCGCCTGCATCCATGCGCTTCGCCGTCGACAAAATTCGCCAAAGCGGCAACCCCAACGTGATGGTCACCGACCGCGGCACCACCTTCGGCTACGGCGACCTCGTGGTCGACTTCCGCGGCATCCCCGAGATGCAGCAGCAGTGCAAATGCCCCGTCATCATGGACATCACCCACTCGTTGCAACAGCCCAACACCGCAGGCGGCGTCACCGGCGGCCGCCCCGACATGATCGAGACCATAGCCCGCGCTGCCATCGCCGTCGGAGCCGACGGCCTCTTCATCGAGACCCATCCCGACCCCGCCCACGCCCTGAGCGACGGCGCCAACATGCTCCGCCTCGACCTCCTCCCGGCCCTCCTCCGCCGCCTCACCGCCCTCCGCGCCGCTATCACCTCCCTCTCCGAATGAGAGGTAAGAGGTGAGAGGTAAGAGCGCGCGGCCGCGGGCGGGTCCTGTGGCGAGGCGGAAGCCGAGCTGCCGCGCACGCGGAGCCTTTTTGCACCAGCTCCGAGCTCCTGCTCGTCCGGCCTCGCCTCGCCGATTTTTCTCCCACACAGCCGCTTTTTTGCGAGTTTTTTGGCGTTTGCACGTTTTTAACTGCAATTTATTTGTTATTTGCTAAAATATTTGCTAAATTTGCACTCGGTTAGTCTTACCCGTTTTTATACCATCTAAAACTTATAACCGTGCAATACAAAGAAACTACCCAACGCCTCATCAATATCGTTGAATCCGACCCCCGCATCGCTTCTCTGCTGCAAGAAGCCATCGACAAGGGCCGCCAAATCAACCCCGACCGCGGCTCAAATCCCATCCAGTCAGTGGAGGATTACTACAGATTCATCGACCACCAACTCACTGCCATGCCGTGGGAGGTAATCCTCACCCCGGGGCGCCCGTCGGTGTTCGGCCGTATGTACCAGTGCCTTTGCTATTGCTACTTCATCAACTGCATGCACCTCGACTCGCTCGAAGGCGAAAACTTCTTCACCGCCTCCATCCAATACCTCGAGCCATACCGCTCGTGGCTGATCGACTACTGCCGCGCGTGGGGCACATTCCTCTCCTCCCCCGAGTCTTGGAACAAGGGCTACGAGCAACTGATGATGCAGCAGCACGAAATGGGTATGACCAACGGTTGGTACGAGAGCCCCGACAACTGGCACTCGTTCAACGACTTCTTCTCGCGCCGATTAGCCTCGCCCTCGGTGCGACCCATCGCCGCGCCAGACGACGATAGCATAATCGCCTCGCCCGCCGACTGCACCCCGCAAGGCTGGTGGGAGATCGACGCCGACAGCCACATCGTGTCGAACGACGCCGTGGCCGTCAAGTCGCGCCTATTCACCTCCGTGCGCGACCTCATCGGCCACGAATCCGCCTACTGCGACGCATTCGCCGGAGGCGTCTTCACCCACGCTTTCCTCAATGTCAACGATTACCACCGCTACCACTTCCCCGTGGGCGGCGTCATCCGCGAAGTGCGCCTCATCCCCGGCGACGAAGCCCTCGGCGGCACCGTCACTTGGGACGCCCAACTCGGCGAGTACGTGGTCAATAGCTCCGTTCCCGGATGGCAAAGCATCGAAACCCGCGGCCTCATCGTGGTCGAAACCGACCACCACGGCCTGGTGGCCCTGCTGCCCGTGGGTATGTCGCAAGTGTCGTCCGTCAACTTCGAGCCCGAGTTAGTCGTAGGCCGCCGCGTGCGCAAAGGCGACCCCCTGGGCTACTTCCTCTTCGGCGGATCCGACTTCGCCATCGTCTTCCAACACAAAGCCCGCATCGACGCCATCGCCGGCCAACACATCCTCACCGGCCAACAATACGCCCAATTCTAACCCCAATACCGCAGCCAACCAACCTATATGAAGCTGGTTGTCGTGGTGAGGCGGAAGCCGAACAGCATCCGCTATGCCACAACTTAACAAGGAAACCACAAAAATTTGCTCGATTGAAGTAAATGTCGTAAATTTGCAGCGGATTTTCCTTGCTATCAATTATGAATGACGTAAATGAGCATAATCAATCGCCGCGCCATTGGTATGTGGCCGTGGTCAATCACAATAGCGAACGCAAAGCGGCTCAACGGCTTAGCAGCGACGACTGCGAGTGTTACGTGGCCTCGCAGTCGCAAGTGCGCGTGTCGCCCGCCGGCCGGCGCCGAACGGTGGAGCGAGTAGTGATTCCCTCCCTGCTGTTCATCCGCTGCACCGAGCATACGCGCCTGCGTGTGGTCAACACCCCCTTCATCTACCGATTCCTCACCAACCGCGCCGGCGCGCCCAATGCCTACGGCAAACCCGTGGCAATCATTCCCGACGAGCAAATCCAACAACTCCAGTTCATGCTCGGCCACAGCGAGCGCCCCGTGGAGATGGTAGAACGCACCTACGCCAAAGGCCAGCGCGTGGAAGTGGTACGCGGCCCCTTGCGCGGACTCCAAGGCGTTGCAGCCACCGATACCGACGGCCACGCCTACATCTACGTAGACTTCGACCTCCTCGGAGCCGCACGCACCAAAATCCCCCTCACCGACATCCAACCCGCCACCTAACAATCTACCATTTCGCTAAGATAGCTATATTATATAGCTATCCATCAGCTTATTACCAAAACAGCCCGCCGGGTTAGGGCGGGCTGTGTGTTATTGGCCTAAGTAGGATTTAAGCAGTCGGCTCTTTTGGCCTTTGAGCCGCCGGATGGCTTTCTCCTTAATTTGGCGCACGCGTTCGCGCGTGAGATCGAATTTGGCACCGATTTCCTCAAGGGTCATCTCCTGGCATCCGATGCCGAAGAACATCTTGAGTATTTCGCGTTCGCGCTCACCTAACTGGCGCAGAGCGCGTTCCACCTCGTTGGAGAGCGACTCCTGCACCAAGGTGGCGTCGGCTAGCGGAGCGTCGTCGTTCGACAACACATCGAGCAACGAATTGTCCTCGCCCTCCACGAAGGGGGCGTCGACCGAGATGTGGCGACCCGACACCTTGAGTGTGTCGGCGATCTTGTCCACGGGCACGTCCATTGCTTCCGCCAACTCTTCGGGCGACGGACGGCGCTCGTTCTCTTGCTCGAATTTGGCGAGTGCCTTACCGATTTTGTTGAGTGAGCCTACCTGATTCAGGGGCAGGCGCACGATGCGCGATTGCTCGGCCAGCGCTTGGAGAATGGATTGACGAATCCACCATACGGCGTATGAGATGAACTTAAATCCTCGCGTTTCGTCGAATTTTCTTGCTGCTTTAATCAAGCCTAAATTGCCTTCGTTGATGAGGTCGGGGAGCGACAAGCCTTGGTTTTGATACTGCTTGGCCACCGACACTACAAAGCGGAGGTTTGCACGGGTTAGCTTTTCGAGGGCACGCTCATCACCTTCTTTGATTCGCGCGGCCAGTTCCACTTCCTCTTCCACGGAGATAAGCTCTTCGCGGCCGATTTCCTGCAGATACTTGTCAAGCGAGGCGCTTTCGCGGTTGGTGATCGATTTGGTAATTTTTAACTGTCTCATGTCGTATTTTTAACCGAGTTGATGCTAAAACGTGCAAAGTTACGAATTATTGTGCAATCTACCAATTTTTTTCAGCCAAAAAATCACAAAAAGCGTACAGCGGATGGTTGAGAACGCTTTTGAGGCAACAAAATCTTGGCCGGAGTCACCCACTTTTCAAACTTTTTTGCTAACTTTGCACTGCAATGAACACCAAACTCCACATTCTCTCGCAGCGGCTCCGGCCCTAGGCCTTCCCCGCAATAGTCTGGCTCATCCTCTCGGTGATGATTCAAGTGATGATGTGCCATACCATGAAATGTACACCCGCCGTGTTACTTACCGACGCTGTGTGGGTGATATTGCCGTGGATTCTTATGCCTCGCCGGTGGCGCAGTTGGTGGCTCATTCTGCCCACGCTTTACGTAGCTTCGCTAATGGCCAACACCTGCGCAGCTCGGTCGTTAGGCGACTTCATCCCCGTGGACTTTTTCTTCCGCATATCCAGCTATCAAAGCGAGGTGCTCGCATCGTCAAGGTCACTCCTCCGACCGATGGATTTGATTTACCCCATAGGATTAGTTGCCATCATCGTGCTGTGGTTCGCTCACTTTCGCCGCACCTCCTCGGATTTCTCCCTGAGGACCGAGATAGTAGCGGTGCTCGCCACCATTCTGTTCTCCTTCGCCGGATACTGCTTCCAAGTCTATCGCGAAGTGCAGAAAACGCACCAACCATATGGCGAATGCTTCATATTCAGCCTTAAGCAAAAATATTACCTCAGCCAAGACTTTACCCACCGAGGCTACCTGATTTCTTATGCCGGCAATGCCATTGACCTGCTACAACCCATCCGCGAACTCTCCGCCGAGGAGTTGGCCGCCTTTGAGCAAATTCAACCACAAGGCCAACTCCCTGCCGACTTGCACCAAGCCTTCGCCGCCAACCGCCACAAGAATCTCATCATCTTGATGGTCGAATCGCTCAGCTCAGTTGAACTCAACACCCGCGTCAATGGCGTAGAGATCACCCCCACCCTCGACAGCCTGATGCAAGATTCAACAGTGCTATCACTCACTGACATCCAATCAATCGTGGCCATCGGCTACTCCTCCGACGGCCACCTGATGACCCTCACCGGATTAGCGCCGGCCCCGGCATCCGCATTGTCATACACACCGAATTACACGACTCTGCCATCGATAGTGCGCTTCGGTTCTTTCGCCTCCTCTCACAGCTTTAGCGGCGACAGCCCTTTCATCTGGCACGCATGGCGCTACCTTCCTGCAGCCGGCATTGACAACTTCGTCAGCAATCTTTGCGAAGACCCGACCAAAGGCAAGGACGATGTCATCTTCCAAACCGCTCTGCAGCAACTACGTACCGCGCCCAAGCCCTTCTTTGCCATGGTCATCACCGTGACCATGCACATGCCGTATCTCGCCGATAAATCGCCTACCACACCCATTGCCGACGCGCCAATCGACGACAATCTCAAATGGTTCTACCAAGCCACGCGATACACCGACCAATGCATCGCCCAATTTCTCACCGAGCTGAAAGCCATCAACTTATACCACGACTCCATAATCGTCATTGTGGGCGACCACTCCTGCGCGTTAGTCAAGGAATCCTCCATACCAATGTTCATCCTCAACGCCAATCTGCCGCACGCCATCGTCACCGACCGCCCCCTCACCCAGTTGGACATCTACCCCACCCTGCTCGACGTAATGGGTATCGCCGACACCGCACCCTGGCCCGGCATGGGACAGAGCGCCATACGTCCCGGCCTAACCCCACTCACTGACGACGAGCGCCATCAGCGCTCCATCCTATCACAGCGGCTTCTCCAAAACGATCACTTCCACACCACCCCCTAACCACCACCACAGCATTCCATCAGCTTTGAGTCCTGTGGTGAGGCGGAAGCCGAACTGCCTACAGCCACGGCTCAGTAGCGCCTTCCGCCCGCCCGTTTGCGGGCGCTTTTGCAAAAAAATTTGGGTATTAGATTTATTATTCGTAAATTTGCGGAAAATTTCAAGTCATTATGAAAGATTTAAACCGACCGGTCAGAGTGCGCTTCGCCCCATCGCCCACAGGCCCGCTGCATATCGGGGGCGTCCGCACCGCTCTTTATAACTATCTCTTCGCTCGCCAACATGGCGGCACAATGATTCTTCGCATCGAAGACACCGACTCGCGCCGCTTCGTTCCCGGCGCCGAGGATTACATCAACGAGGCCCTCGCATGGTTGGGCATCCACATCGACGAAGGCGTGCGCGAAGGCGGTCCATTCGGTCCTTACAAGCAAAGCGAACGCCGCGACATCTACCGTCAGCACGTGGATATGTTGCTCCAACGCGACCGCGCTTACATTGCCTTCGACACTCCCGAAGAACTCGAAGCCATGCGCGCCAAGGTGGCCAACTTCCAGTACGACGCCTCCACCCGCCTGCAGATGCGCAACTCTCTCACCCTCCCCGCCGAGGAAGTCAAAGCCCTCATCGACGGCGGCACTCCCTACGTGGTGCGCTTCAAGGTGGAACCGGGCCGCGACGTGGAAGTGGACGACCTGCTCCGCGGTAAAGTGGTGATTAAGAGCGACATCCTCGACGACAAGGTGCTCTACAAGAGCAGCGACGACCTGCCCACTTACCACCTCGCCAACATCGTCGACGACCACCTGATGGAAGTGTCGCACGTAATCCGCGGCGAAGAGTGGCTGCCCTCGGCCCCGCTGCACGTGCTGCTGTACGAAGCCTTCGGCTGGCAAGACACCGCCCCCGAGTTCGTGCATCTGCCCCTGCTGCTCAAGCCCGACGGCAAAGGCAAGCTCTCCAAGCGCGACGGCGACCGCCTCGGCTTCCCCGTATTCCCCTTGGAATGGCACGACCCGTTCTCCGGCGAAATCTCCTCGGGCTATCGCGAAAGCGGCTACCTGCCCGAAGCCGTGGTCAACTTCTTGGCCCTGCTGGGCTGGAATCCCGGCGACGACACCGAAGTGATGTCGATGGACCAACTTATCGCCAAGTTCTCATTCGAACACTGCTCGCGCTCCGGCGCCAAGTTCGCCTTTGAGAAAGGTAAGTGGTTCAACCATACCTACTTGCAAGAAATCTCCAACGAACGTCTGGCCGAGCTGTTCACCCCGCTGATGGCCGCCACCGGCGTGGATATGGCCCAATTCACTCCCGAATACGTAGCCAAAGCCGTCGGTTCGGTCAAGAGCCGCATCAACTTCGTGCGCGACTTGGTGGACCAAGCCGGCTTCTACTTCCGTGCGCCCGAAGCGTACAGCGAAAAAGACGTGCGCAAACGTTGGAGCGCCGACACCCCCGCGCTGATGGAGCAACTCATCGCCGTGCTCGAAGCCCTGCCGAACTTCGATGCCGCCGTGGCCGAGCCCGCCGTGATGGAGTGGATCAAGAGCAACGGCCTCCACATGGGCAACGTGATGAACGCCTTCCGCCTGGCCGTTGTGGGCGAGTGCAAAGGTCCGCACATGTTTGAAATCACCGACATCATCGGCCGCGATGCCACCATTGCGCGCATCCGCGCCGCTATCGAGCGCATCCACCTCGACGCGTAATGAACCTACTCTACAACACCGGCATCGCCCTCTACAGCGCTGCCGCTCACATAGCCGCCCTGCGCTCGCCCAAAGTCAAAGAAATGCTTCAGGGCGAGCGGCAGGCCGTGGCGCAAATCCTCCAGGCACGGCAAACCATCGCCCCCGATGGCTTCGACCTGTGGATGCACGTGGCCTCATTAGGCGAGTTCGAGCAAGGCCGCCCGCTGCTTGAACGGCTGCGGCGCGAACGCCCCGACATGCGCATCCTGCTGTCGTTCTTCTCACCCTCAGGCTATCGCGTGCGCCATAACTTCAACAAGGTCGACACCGTGGTCTACCTCCCATTGGACACCCCGACCAACGCCCGCCGATTCATCGACGCCGCCGCACCCAAAATGGCCATCTTCGTCAAGTACGAGTTCTGGGGCAACTACCTCCAACAGCTCCACCGCCGCCACGTGCCCACCTACTCCATCTCCGCCATCTTCCGACCCGGCCAGCGCTTCTTCCACCCGATTGGCCGCTTAGCCGGCAACGTGCTGCAATACTTCACCCACATCTACGTGCAGGACGACGCGTCCGCCAACCTGTTGCGCAGCATCGGCATCGACCGCGTGACCGTGGCCGGCGACACCCGCTTCGACCGCGTCACCGATATTCAGCGCACCGTGCGCACCATCCCCGAAGCCGAAGCGCTCACCGCCAACGCCCCCTTCACCATCGTGGCCGGCAGCTCCTGGCCGCCCGACGAAGACCTCTTCATCCCATGGGTGATGTCTCACGACGATGTGCGCATGATTATCGCTCCCCACGAGTTCGACCACGACCGCCTGCAGCACCTCCTCGCCCGCTTCAACGGCTGCGCCTGCCTGCTGTCGGAAGCACAGAAACACGGCCTACCCGCCGGCTGCCGATGCCTTATCATCGACTGCTTCGGCCTGCTCAGCTCGCTCTACCGCTACGGCTCCATGGCCTACGTGGGCGGCGGATTCGGCGTAGGCATCCACAATATCAACGAGGCCGCCGTGTACGGCATCCCCGTGGCCTTCGGCCCCAACCATCACAAATTCAAAGAGGCCGCCGACCTCATAGCCTGCGGCGGCGCTTTCGAAGTGACCGACACCCCAACCCTCACTGCCATCCTCGACCGCCTGCACTCCGACACCGCTGCTCGCACCACCGCCGGCACCGCTGCCGGCGACTACATCCGCCGTAACATCGGCGCCACCGACCGCATCTTCTCCGACCTCTTCCCCCAATAACCTCACCTCTAAATATTATGATTAAGACAGGTATACACCTTTGCGACGATGATTCCTTGCTGCTTGTGAGGATGTTGTTGCGCCATCCCGATGTGGAACTGCAATGGGTAAGCCACCGCAACGACGAGCGCTCGCTCTCGCTGCTCCGCAGCCTTTGCGGTGAACTGCCCGACGATATGCCGTCCGAACCGCAGTACGACGACCTCGACCTATACATAGGCCCCTCGACCTCCGCCATGCCATCGCTGCTGGAGACCCACCCTTCGCTCAAAGCGGTAATCACCGCCGGCCCGGCGCCCACCGCCGATGCTGTGTTAGGCGTGGCCGAATACAACCGCAAGGCATTGGTGCGCGGCGCTCGCGTAGCGCTGATGCCCGACGTGGCCACCCTCCTCGGCGCCCTCGCCCTCATCCCCGCTGCCAAGAATCTGATGCTGACGGCATCCATCGATGGCTCGCTCATGCTCCCCGGCGAAGGCGACTTCGGCTTCACCCCCGGCGGCATGTCCGACGACACCTTCACCACCCTCATCGAGCAGGTGATCACCCCGCTGCAAACCGGATTCACCGGACGCATCCACGCCGCTTCCATGCGCCAAGGCCACAGCTCCATCGCCGCCGCCGAGTTCCGCTTCGACTGCCACACTTCGGCCGAGCAGATGCTCCAAATCTACCAAGAATGTTACAGCGACCACCGCCACATGGTGGTCATCACCGGGCCGATCGCCGAATCGATGGTGGCCGGCACCAACAAAACAGTCATCTCACTCAACCTCACCGGCCGGCGCCTGAGCGTGGGCGTGATGTTCGACTCCGCATTCAAGGGCGGCGCCGGCAATCAGCTCCACTTGCTCAACCTGCTATTCGGCCTTCACGAAAAAAC
>CAMGBT010000062.1 GCA_946011725.1 uncultured Bacteroidales bacterium
TGGGCAACTACGGCGTCCCGCCTCAGGACGGCTCCCCCGACCTGTCGCGTTATTCTGAAAGTGCGCGCATCCACTGCAAGGCCATCATCGCCCAAGACTATGCTTGGGAATACTCCCACTGGCTGGCAGAGCGCACCTTGGCCGACTGGCTGGTGCAGGAACATATCCCCGGCATCTATGGCATCGACACCCGTGCCCTTACCAAGCATTTGCGCGAAAGCGGCTCCATGCTTGGTAAAATTGTATTTGAGGGCGAGGATGTGGAAATGTACGACCCCAACACCGAGAACCTGATTGCGAAGACCTCCTGCACCGAGGTGCGCGAGTACGGCAATGAAGACGGCCCGCGCGTGGTGCTGGTGGACTGCGGCATTAAGCACAACATCATCCGCTGCCTGGTGGCTCGCGGTGTGCGCGTGATCCGCGTGCCTTGGGACTTCGACTTCAACACCATAGAATGGGACGGCCTGTTCATCTCCAACGGTCCGGGCAACCCCGACTTCGCCGAAGCCACCGTGGCTCACATCCGCCAAGCGCTCACCTTAGGCAAGCCCATCTGCGGCATCTGCATGGGCAATCAGCTGCTGGCCAAAGCAGCCGGTGCTCGCACCTTCAAACTCAAATACGGCCACCGCAGCCACAACCAACCCGTGCGCCGCGTGGGCACCAACCTCTGCTACATCACCTCGCAAAACCACGGCTACGCCGTCGATAACGACTCCCTCCCCGCCGACTGGGAGCCGCTGTTCATCAACATGAACGACGGCTCCAACGAAGGCATCCGCCACCGTTCCCTGCCCTACTTCTCCGCCCAATTCCACCCCGAAGCATCCTCCGGCCCCCGCGACACCGAGTTCTTCTTCGACGAATTTACCTCCCTGCTCAAAAAATAATCACCACTGACCTTACATTATTATGAATAAAGACGAATCCATCAAAAAAGTACTTTTGTTAGGCAGCGGTGCCTTGAAAATCGGTGAAGCCGGTGAATTCGACTACTCCGGCGCCCAAGCTCTGAAAGCGATGAAGGAAGAAGGCATCTCCACGGTGCTGATTAACCCGAACATCGCCACGGTGCAAACCTCCGAAGGTTTCGCCGACAAGATCTACTTCCTGCCAGTCACCCCCGACTTCGTCACCCGCGTGATCGAGCGCGAGCGCCCCGACGGCATCCTGCTCGCTTTCGGCGGCCAAACCGCGCTGAACTGCGGCGTGGAACTCTTCCGCGCCGGCATCCTCGAGCGCTATAATGTGAAGGTGCTCGGCACCCCCGTGCGCGCCATCATCGACACCGAAGACCGCGAACTCTTCGTGGAGAAGCTCGACCAAATCGACGTCAAAACCATTAAGAGTAGCGCCGCCAACGATGTGGAATCCGCTCTGCGCATCGCCAACGAGCTGGGCTACCCCGTAATCGTGCGCGCCGCTTACGCTTTAGGCGGCCTCGGCTCCGGCTTCTGCGACAGCGACGACGAGCTCGCTCCCTTGGTGGAAAAAGCTCTGACCTTCTCGCCCCAAGTCCTCATTGAAAAGTCGCTGAAAGGCTGGAAGGAAGTGGAATACGAAGTAGTGCGCGACCGCTTCGACAACTGCATCACCGTCTGCAACATGGAGAACTTCGACCCGCTGGGCATCCACACCGGCGAGTCAATCGTAGTGGCTCCGTCGCAGACCCTCTCCAACGACGACTACCATAAACTCCGTTCGCTCGCCATCAAAATCATCCGCCACATCGGCATCGTGGGCGAGTGTAACGTGCAATATGCCTACGACCCCGCGTCGATGGACTACCGCGTCATCGAGGTGAACGCTCGCCTGTCGCGCTCCTCGGCGCTGGCCTCCAAAGCCACCGGTTACCCCTTGGCCTTCGTGGCCGCCAAGTTGGGCCTCGGCTACGGCCTCTTTGACCTGCAAAACAGCGTAACTCGCTCTACATCAGCCTTCTTCGAACCCGCCCTCGACTATGTGGTGGTGAAAATCCCCCGCTGGGACCTGGGCAAATTCCACGGCGTGAACCGCGAAATCGGCTCGTCGATGAAGTCCGTGGGCGAAGTGATGGCCATCGGCCGCACCTTCGAGGAAGCCTTCCAAAAGGGCCTGCGCATGATTGGCCAAGGCATGCACGGCTTCGTGGAAAACAAGGCCGCCAACGTGGCCGACCTCGACCGCGCCCTCACCGCCCCCACCGACAAGCGCGTGTTTGCCATCGCCGACGCCATGGCCGCCGGATACACCGTGGACCGCATCCACGAGCTCACCAAAATCGACCGCTGGTTCCTGTTCAAGCTCCAAAACATCCTCAACACCGCCCGCGAGATGGAGCAATACAACACTGTGGACGAGCTGCCCGCCGGCTTGCTCCGTTTGGCTAAACAGCAGGGTTTCAGCGACTTCCAAGTGGCCCGCAGCGTGCTCAAAGCCGCAATGACCAACTCCGAAGCGGCCCTGCTCACCGTGCGCGCCCGCCGCAAAGCGCTCGGCATCGTGCCCGTGGTGAAGCAAATCGACACCCTCGCCGCCGAGTACCCCGCCGCCACTAACTATCTATACCTTACTTATAATGGCTCGCAGAACGATGTGGACTACACCGGCGACCACCGCTCCATAATCGTGCTCGGCTCCGGCGCTTACCGCATCGGTTCGTCGGTGGAATTCGACTGGTGTTCGGTTAACGCACTGATGACCGTCAAGCAGCAAGGCTACCGCTCGGTGATGATTAACTACAACCCCGAGACAGTGTCGACCGACTACGACATCTGCGACCGCCTCTACTTCGACGAACTCACCTTCGAGCGCGTGATGGACATCATCGATTTGGAGAATCCCCACGGCGTCATCCTCTCCGTGGGCGGCCAAATCCCCAACAACCTCGCCACACGCCTCGACGCTCAGCACGTCAACATCCTCGGCACCACAGCCACCTCAATCGACAACGCCGAAGACCGCGACAAGTTCTCCGCCATGCTCGACCGCCTCGACATCGACCACCCCCGCAGGCGCGAACTGTCGATACTCGACGACATCAACCAATTCATCGACGAAGTGGGCTTCCCCGTGCTGGTGCGTCCCTCCTACGTGCTCTCCGGCGCGGCCATGAACGTATGCTCCAACTCCGAAGAATTGGTGCGCTTCCTGGCCCTGGCCGCCAACGTGAGCAAGCAGCACCCCGTGGTGGTGACCGAGTTCATCCAAGACGCTAAGGAAATCGAGATGGACGCCGTGGCCCAGAACGGCGAAATCAAGGCCTACGCCATCGCTGAACACATCGAATACGCCGGCGTGCACTCCGGCGACGCCACCATCCAATTCCCGCCCCAAAAGCTCTACGTGGAGACCATGCGCCGCATCAAAAAGGTCAGCTCCACCATAGCCAAGGCGCTCAACATCTCCGGCCCGTTCAACATCCAATTCCTCGCCAAGAACAACGATATCAAGGTCATAGAATGTAACCTCCGCGCCTCGCGCTCGTTCCCGTTCGTGTCGAAGGTGCTGAAAATCAACTTCATCGACCTCGCCACCCGCATCATGCTCGGCATCCCGGTAGAGAAGCCGGCCAAGAGCGCGTTCGACCTCGACTACGTGGGCATCAAGGCCTCGCAGTTCTCGTTCTCGCGCCTCCAAGGCGCCGACCCGGTGCTCGGTGTGGACATGGCCTCCACCGGCGAAGTGGGCTGCTTGGGCGAAACCACTTCCGAAGCCATCCTCAAATCGCTGCTGTCGGTGGGCCACCGCATCCCCACCAAGGGCGTGATGCTCTCCTCCGGCACCGCCAAACACAAGACCGCCATGCTCGACGCCGCGCGTCAGCTCGACCGTCGCGGCTACCGCCTCTACGCCACCGAAGGCACCCACCGATTCTTGGCTGAGAACGGCGTGCCCTCCACCCTGGTACACAAGCCATCCGACCCCGACAAGCACCCCCAAGCGCTCGAAATCCTTCATAATCACGAAGTTGACCTCGTGGTGAACATCCCCCGCGACCTCTCCACCGCCGAACTCACCAACGGCTACAAGATTCGCCGCGCCGCCATCGACCTCAACATCCCCCTGCTCACCAACGCACGCTTGGCCTCCGCATTTATCGATGCCTTTACCACCCTCGCCGTCGACAAAGTCGACATCAAAGCCTGGGATGAATACTAATAATCCTAAACCTAAAATTTTATTCTATGAAAGCTCTCCGTTATCTGTTGCTCTTCGCAGTGGCTATGTTCGCGGCCCAGGCTTCGGCCTATCGCTACGAGTATCGCACCGTCGATGGCGACCCGCTGCAAACCAAAATCTACACTCTCCCCAACGGTCTGCAAATTTTCATGACAGAGAACCATGAAAAACCGCGTATCCAGACCTACATCGCCGTGCGCGTAGGTGCCAAGAACGACCCCGCCGAAACCACCGGCCTCGCTCACTACTTCGAACACCTTATGTTCAAAGGCACCAAGCAGTTCGGCACCTCCGACTATGCCGCCGAGGAGCCGTTGCTCAACCAAATCGAGCAACTGTTTGAGGTGTACCGCGTCACCACCGACACCGTGGCCCGCCGCGAAATCTACCGCCAAATCGATTCCATCAGCTATCAAGCCTCGCTGCTGGCCATCCCCAACGAGTACGACAAGCTCATGGCCGCTATCGGCGCCGACGGCACCAACGCCTACACCTCCTACGACGTGACATGCTACGTGGAGGACATCCCCTCCAACCAAATCGAAAACTGGGCCCGCATCCAAGCCGACCGCTTCGAAAACCCCGTTATCCGCGGCTTCCACACCGAGTTGGAAACCATCTACGAGGAGAAGAACATGTCGCTCACAAGCGACAGCCGCAAGCTCATGGAACGCATGCTCGCCGCACTCTTCCACCACCATCCCTACGGCACGCAAACCATCCTCGGCACCCAGGAAAACCTGAAAAATCCGTCGATCACCAACGTGCGCAACTACCACAAACAATGGTACGTGCCCAACAATATCGCCATCTGCCTCTCGGGCGACTTCGACCCCGACTTCGTGGTTGATATGGTCACCAAATACTTCGGCCACCTGCAGCCCAACACCAACCTGCAGCGCCTGCAAGTAGCGCAGGAAGCTCCTATCACCGAGCCGGTGCAGGTGGAAGTGGTTGGCCTTGAGCGCGAGCAAGTGCGCCTGTGTTGGCGCATCCCCGCACCCACCCACCCCGACTTCGCCACCATCCAACTCATTGACCTGCTGCTCTCTAACCAAGGTTCCTGCGGCCTGATTGACGTCAACCTCAACAACAGCCAGCGCGTGCTCGGCGCCGGTAGCGGCGTGTTCGACCTCGCCGACCAAGGCTGCTTCCTCATGATGGGCTATCCCAACCCCGGCCAAAGCCTCGACGAGGTCCGCGCCCTGATGCTCGAACAAATCGACCTCATCCGCCGCGGCGAGTTCGATGAAAGCCTGCTCGCTTCAATCATCACCAACCAGCGCCTCAGCTTCCAGCGCAGCCTCGAAGACAACTCCTCGCGCGCTGACTACTTCGTCAACGCATTCGTCAACGGCGAAGACTGGGCCGACGCCGTGCAAGGTTTCACCGCCTTCGAGCGCGTGACCAAGGCCGACATCGTGCGCGTGGCCAACGAGCTCTTCCGCGATAACAACTACGTGGTGCTCTACAAGCGCCAAGGCACCGACGACTCCATCCAGCAGATGCCCAAGCCCCAACTGACTCCCGTGGCCCTCAACCGCGACATGCAGTCGGCCTTCCTCACCGAAATCCAGAACTCGGTGGTGCAACCCATCGAACCCGAATTCGTTGACCTGCAAAAGGATGTGACCGTGCTCCGCGCCAACGGCAACACCCCGGTTTACTACTCCGTCAACACGCTCAACGACTATGCCAACGTAATCTTCGTGGTGGAATACGGCTATGGCTACAACAAGCTGCTGTACTATGCCGACGAATTGCTCGATTTCGCCTCCACCCCCACCATGAGCGCCGACCAACTCAAACGCGCCTTCTATGACCTCGGCTGCTCGTGGTCATACAGCAACGGCTACGAACGCAGCTACTTCGTGGTGAGCGGCTTGGGCGAGAATCTGCCCAAGGCCGTGGCCCTGTTCGAGGACTTCCTCGCCAACGCCACTGTCGACGCCGACACCTACGCCATGTTCGTGGACCAAACCGAGCAATCGCGCGCCGACAACAAGGCTTCGCAAGCGTCCAACTTCAGCGCCCTGTACCGCTATATGTCCTATGGCGACGCTTACGTCAACAACACCGTCATCCCCATCGACGAGCTCCGCGCCCTCTCGCCCAAGGTGCAATTGGATGCCATGCGCTCGCTCTTAGGCATGAAGCAAACTGCCCTCTATTACGGCAACCAATCGCCCGAGGACGTGGTTAACATGCTCAATACCACCCACCTCACCGCCGATAGCTATGCCGACTGCCCCGCTCAGGCTCCCCTCCAATACCGCTCCACCGACGAGCCCGTGGTGTTCGTAGCGCCCTACGATGCCAACCAAATCTACATGCGCCTCTGGGCTAACCTCGGCGGTACTTTCGACCCCTCCACCGTGGCCGTAAATGCCCTCTACAACGAGTACTTCGGCGGCGGTATGAACTCCGTTTGCTTCCAAGAAATGCGCGAAAGCCGCTCGCTGGCCTACAGCGCCTGGGCTATGGATTTCGAACCCGACCTCCTGCGCGAACCCTACATATACTTGGCCAATATCGCCACCCAGAACGACAAGATGCGCGATGCCGTGGTAGCTTTCAACGAAATCATCTTCCAAATGCCGCAGTCGCAAGCCGCCTTCGACATCGCCAAGGAAAGCATCATCCAACGCACCCGCTCCGAACGCATCGTCCGCGACGAAATCGCTTGGACCGGCCTGCAAAGCTCCATGCTCAACCTGCCGCAAGAAAAGCGCCAAATCGTGTATGAAGGCATCCAAAACATGACTCTGGCCGACGTGGTGGCCTACCAGCAACAGTTAGCCGGCCGCCTCCACTTCAACTACTGCATCCTCGGCCGCATCGAAGACCTCGACATGGACTACCTCTCCACCCTCGGCCGCGTGGTAATCCTCACCCCCGAACAAATCTTCGGCTACTAACCGCCGCCACTCCCTAAGCCAAGGGGGTATGCCGAGACAAGCCTCGGCATACCCCCTTGGCTTATCTCCCCGCGCCCGCCTCAGCCGCCCTCCCGAGCAAGAGCTCGGAGCCGTGTGCAAAAAGGCTCCGCCCCTCCCCGCGCCCGCCGGCGGCATTTTTTTCTGCAGGTTGTAATCAGCTGTTGCACAGGGTGTTAGTCGAGATTACTCGGATTGGCATGAAATTTTTTTGAAAAAAGTTGGCGAAAAATTTGGCCAATTCAAAAATAATGCCTAACTTTGCATCGCTTTCCGCGAGAAAGGGCGCTTAGCTCAGCTGGTTTAGAGCATCTGCCTTACAAGCAGAGGGTCGGGGGTTCGAATCCCTCAGCGCCCACAAAGTTAAAGAATTTCTCGCCGGAAGGGCGCTTAGCTCAGCTGGTTTAGAGCATCTGCCTTACAAGCAGAGGGTCGGGGGTTCGAATCCCTCAGCGCCCACCCATCCGCCAAGCCTCATCGGCTTGGCTTTTTTTATGCCCGCCCGGCGGCTTAAGTTTTTGGCGGAAATGTTTTGCGGGTGGATTTTTTTTTGTAACTTTGCGCAAACTATCTAATCTTTAAAAACTGAATGATGAATAAATTACGAATTTTGTTGGTGGGGCTGATGGCTGCGGCTTGGGTTGCGGCTGAGGCGTGCACCAGTTTGATTGTCACCAAGGGTGCGTCAACCGATGGGTCGAATATGATTACGTATGCGGCCGATAGTCATGTGTTGTATGGCGAATTGTATAACCAGCCGGCTGCTGACCATGAGGCCGGCGCTATGCGCGAGATTCGCGAGTGGGACACTAACAAGCACCTTGGCTACATCCCGGAGGTGGCGCATACTTACGCCACTATCGGCAATATGAATGAGCACGGTGTGACCATCGCCGAGAGCACTTGGGGCGGCCGTGAGGAGCTCGAAGGCTCGGGCTTGATTGACTATGGCTCGCTGATTTATGTGACGCTGCAACGTGCGCGCACCGCTCGCGAGGCTGTGGAGATCATGACCTCGTTGGTGGCTGAATTTGGCTATGCTTCGTCGGGTGAGACCTTCTCCATTGGTGATGCCGAGGAAGTGTGGATTATGGACCTCATTGGCAAGGGCAAGAAGGACAAGGGCGCCGTGTGGGTGGCTCGTCGCGTGCCCGATGGCTATATTAGCGGCCACGCCAACCAAGCGCGTGTGCATAAGTTCCCGTTGAACGACCCCGAAACCCTCTACTCGCCCGATGTGATCACTTTCGCTCGCGAGCAGGGCTATTTCAGCGGCAAGGATAAAGATTTCTCCTTCGCAATGGCTTACGCTGTGTGGGATTTTATGGAATACCGCGGTTGCGAAGGTCGCGTGTGGGCGTTCTACAACAAGTTCATGGCGCCCGGCGAGGCCGATCGCTTTTTGCCGTGGATTAACGGCGGCGAAGGCGATCCGATGCCTTTGTGGGTGAAACCTGCCGCCAAAATCTCCGTGAACGATATGAAATGGATGATGCGCGACCACTTTGAAGGTACTGACTTCGACATGACCAACGACATCGGCGCCGGGCCGTTCGACGTGCCTTACCGCTACCGCCCGATGGAGTACGAGGTGAATGGCCAAAAGTACTTCAACGAGCGCGCCATCGCCACGCAGCAAACCGGTTTCTCGTTCGTGTCGTCGATGAATGCCAACCGCCACGCTGCCATGCGCGGGGTGCTGTGGTTCGGTGTGGACGATGCCAACACCTGCGTGTACGTGCCGGTGTTCAACTCCACTTTGGAGGCCCCGCACGAACTGGCCGTAGGCAACGGCGACTTGCTCACCTTGTCGTGGGATTCGATGTTCTGGGTGACCAATTACGTTGCTAATCAGGCATATAACCGCTACTCGCTGATGATTCCCGACATCCGCCGCGTGCAGAAGGGCTTCGAGCATCAGTTCGAACAGGTGGTGGACGCTTTGGCCGCGAACATCGCGCCCGAGGCCGAGTTTGCCGGCGTGCAGATGCTGCTTTCGCAGCTGACCAATCAAGCAGCCGCAGACGTAACCGCCACTTACAAGCAACTCGGTGATTATCTGCTGGTTAAGTTCCTCGACGGCAACGTCAAGACTGAAGATGCGCCGGGCGTGTTCTCGCGCACGGCCGACGGTTACCCGGCCAAACCGCAGTTCCCGGGTTACAACCAACGTTACTATGAATCGATTGCCAACTCGCCCGACGGCGAACGCCTTCGCGTGAAAGAGTAATATAAAGCAATGAGACCTCGCACCGCCGCAATACTGCTAATCTGCGTCACCGCAATAGCGATTGCGGCGGTGATGTATATGCGCATCAGCGGCGGGCGCCGGGCGGAGGCTGTGGCCATCGACCGGAGCGTGTACACGGTGCGCGGCATCGACATCTCGGCGCACAACGGCGAGGTGAATTTCGACAGCGTGGCCGCCCAAGGCGTTGATTTCGTGTACATTAAGGCCTCGGAAGGTGCCACCTGGCGCGACAAGCGCTTCGAGGCCAACTACGCCGGAGCGCGAGCTGCCGGCTTGGCCGTGGGCGTGTACCATTTCTTCCGCTTCGATGTGGAGGGCTGGCGGCAGAGCGTGAACCTGCTGCGGGCGCTGAACTACCGGCCGTTGGACCTGCCGGTGGCCATCGATGTGGAGGAGTGGGGCAACAGCACCGTGCTCTCCACCGAGGACGTGGTGCGCAATCTGCAGTCGATGATCGAACTGCTGCGCCAAGGCGGGTATCAAACGATAATCTACACGAACAAAGGCGGTTACCACCGGTTTGTGCGCGGGCGGTTGGATTATGTGCCGCTGTGGATATGCTCCTTCACCTCGCCGGCGATGGTGGAGAATGACCGGTGGACGTTGTGGCAGTACTCTCACTGCGGCCGCGTGGCCGGGGTGCGCGGGCCGGTGGATTTGAACACCTTCAACGTGCCGGTGCGCGGCGCATTCGCCCGCTACCTGTCCGAGCACCCCGGGATGGCGCGGGCCAAGTAGCCGCCGCGCCTCTCTTCCTTCTTCCTTCTGCCCTCTTCCCTCTTAGCTCCGGTGGAAGGTGAGGGTGGTGGGGTTGAAGGCGGTGTTGGGGAAGAGGGTGGAGAGGAGGCCGGAGGCGATCACTTCGGGGGTGGGGCCGGTGTGGAGTTGGCTTTGGGCGATGGCCCAGATGTGGGTGGAGTAGGGGAGCGAGGAGGTGATGTCGTGGACGGACATCAGGACGGTGGTTTGGCGCTCGGTGACCATTTTCGAGAGGAGTTCGATGATGTCGAAGCGGGCGGCGATGTCGAGGAAGGAAGTTGGTTCGTCGAGAATTATGATGGGCGTTTGCTGAGCTAACGCGCGGGCTATCAGGGCTTTCTGACGCTCGCCGTCGGAGAGCGATGCGATGGGCGAGTAGGCCTTGTGGCCCAGGCCCACGGCATGGATGGCGTCGGCGATGATTTGGTGGTCGGCGGCGGAGAGGCGGCCGAACACCCCGCAGTGGGGGTGGCGACCGATGGCCACTAACTCGTTGACAGTGAGGCCACCGCCGCCGGTGCGGGCGGTGAGCACCACGGAGATGAGGCGAGCGCGTTCGAGGGGCGCAAGTTGAGCCAAGTCAGTGCCATCGATGGTGATTGACCCGGCCAACGGCGGCTGGGCGCCGATGATGGTGCGCAGCAAGGTGGATTTGCCGGCGCCGTTTGCGCCGAGGAGCATGGTGAGAGCCGAGGGTTGTAGTGCGGCGTTGATGTCGGCGAGGACAGCGTGGCGGCCGTAGCCTACGGATAAGTGGTTGAGAGTGAGGTTCATATCAGTTGAAGTAGGCTATCGAGCGGCGTTTGATGATGATGTAGAGGATTACGGGCACGCCGATGATGGGGGTGATGGCGTTGATGGGGATGATACCCGCCGACCCGGGGATGGTGGAGAGAAATTGGCACAGGGCGCCCACCAGAGCGCCGAACAGGGCGGTAGCGGGCAGCAGAATGCGGTGATTCGACGATTGCAGGGCCAGGCGGGCGATGTGCGGCACCACCAACCCGATGAAACCGATGGGTCCGCACCAAGCGGTGGCGGCGGCGGTGAGCATACCCGAAATGATGAGCATGGCAAAGCGCAACCGCCGGAGGTTAACTCCCACTGAGGCAGCGTATTGCTCGCCCAAAAGCAGGGCATTGAGCGGCTTGGCGTAGAGGAGTGAAAGAAGTGTGAAAACTAAGGCTGTAACAGCGAAGTACGGCAGGGAATCGAGGGTAACGGAGGAGAACGAACCGAGGCCCCAGATGACGTAGGCGTGGACGCCTTCGCGGGTGGCGAAGAAGTTGAGCAAGGAGATGGCCGACGAGGAGAGGTAGCCCAGTAAGATGCCCACAATCAGCAACATAACCGCGGAGCGAACCATGGCCGACATGGCCAGCAGCAGCGCTAAGATGGCGGCAGCGCCTACGATGGCGCCGCCGAGGACGGCTATCTTGCCCCAAGCGCCGATGACCGACCCGCACAGCAGCATGACGATGGCCACGCCGAGCGATGCGCCGGTGGAGATGCCGAGGATCGACGGCCCGGCCAGGGGGTTGTCGAAGGTGGTTTGCATCAGCAGACCGGCCACGGAGAGGGCCATGCCGCACAGCACTGCGGCCAGGGCGGCCGGCAGCCGGGTTTCGAGGATGATGAATTGGTGGGCGGTTCGGGTGGCCTCGCCGCCGGTGATGACCGAGAGGATGTCGGCGGCGGGGATGTGGACCGAGCCGGTGAACAGGCACAGGAAGAAGAGCACCACCAGCGTGGCGGCCGCGATGATGATTATGGAGGTGGAACGGCGGTTCATGGCTTGATGGGCGCGAAGAAATTGAGCGAGTCAGCGGCGATTTCGGGGTGGAAGATGGATACGAAATCACAGAGTACGCGGTCGGGGTGGAAAGCGATGTGGCGGAAGATAGAGCCGTCGGCGGAGTAGACGTGGTCGGGGAATGCTTTGAAGGCCACGGCGTGCGGCATTACGGCCAAGAGCGATTCCACCGAGTGCGAGGAACCGTCCTTGATGAGCCAGAAGTCGGCATCGGCGGCGCGGTCGATGATGGCGGCCTCGTCCAGAGGGAGCGAGCCGGCGTTAGGGTCGTCGGCCCATGGATATACGGCGGCTGCGTCGGCGAGCATACGGGCCATGTAGGTGTTGCCGGCGGGGATGTACCAGATGCCATCGAAGGGCCGTTCGGTGATGACCGTTGGGCGGGAGGAGGTGCGTGCGGCGGCGGTTTTGAGGTCGGTATATCGTTGAGCGACAGCGGCAAAGAGCGAGTCGGCTTGCTGTTGGCAGCCGTAGAGACGGCCGATGAGTTTGATCCATTCGGCACGGCCTAAGGGGGAGGGCTCGAGGTAGTCGGCCATGAAGATGAGGGGGATGTGGGCGCGCTCCAATCCGCCGAGGTTGGCGCCTTCGATTGGCGAGAGGAGGATGGCGTCGGCTTCGAGGTTGATGATTTGTTCGAGCGAGGGCGCCATGGACGAACCGATGGAGGCTATTTGGCCGGAAGCGATGAGGGGGTGGATGGGGTCGTCCGGGGTGAAGTACTGCGGGTCGGCCACGGCGCAGATGGCGCCGGTGGCGCCGAGCTCGCACAGCGGCGTGGTGTGGACGGTGGAGTAGACGATGGAGCGGCGCAGGGGCACGGCCACTGGCGTGAGGCCGACGGGCACCGTGGGGTTGGTGCCACGCTCCACAAGGGCATAACTCCAAGCCGGACGGGCCGTGTCGGAGGGCATGAAGATGTCCACGCGGGTGTAGCCCTCGGCCGGGTGGATGCGCAGCAGCGAGGCATGTGCAATGATGGAATCGCCCTCGGCCACGGCGGCACCTTCGCCGCCACGCGAACAAGCCGCGAGCGCCAGCAACGCCAATATCCAGATAAAAATAGCTTTCATACTGCAAAAAAAAACTTTAGCACAGGGATATGGGCTGCATACCCGAAATGTCAAGCTTCAGATTTAACCCGAGGGCAGTGAATACCCTGCGGAGGGTGGAAAGGCGCAGGTTTACGCCTTTCTCAATGCTGCAAATTCTGGAACGCTGGACGCCGATGCGCTGGCCGAGCTGCTCTTGAGTGAGGTTTTGCGATTGGCGGGCGTTACGAATGGCCAAACCTATGAGGTAGTCTTCGACCTCAGCATCAAAGGCATCGCGCTCAGGAGCGCCTTTTTGGCCGAGGGTGAGGTCAAGAGCTTCTTCTTGCGAGTATATTTCAAGTGGTTGCATAGGAATTCTTATTTGTTAGTTTGTTGATAGTAAAGTTTCATTAATGATTCAGCTTTTTCGATTTCTTTGACTGGGGTTTTTTGATCCTTTTTAATAAAGCCGTGGGTGCATATAATCAGCGACTTGGAGTTAGCATCCCAAAATGCCAATAGGCGGTAGGCCATTCCTTGGTATTTTGTGCGAAATTCCCAAATATTTGGGTTTAGCTTTTTAAGCAGCTCATTATCAACCTCATATTGTGCTTTAGTGATATTAAATTGGATCTTTGAACGAACTTTAATATCAAGAGAATTGATAAAGTCCAGAGCTGTTTTGAGGAATTTTATTTCGAAGCGTTTCTTTGGGGGCATTGGAGAATTTTTTGCAAAGGTAGTAAATTGTTTTGATATAACAAAACAATCTACACTTTTTTTTGCGAGATAGGCAAGCGGGCCGGGCTGCTGACTGCGGGCGGGAGTTAGCGGCGGGGGAGGAGTATGCCGTTGGGGGTGAGGGTGATAGTGGAGGCGGAGGGGGTGGGGAGGCGGCGGGCGTGGGGGGTGTAGTTGGAGGGGGGGGGGGTGGGGCGGTGGGCGGGGGGGGGGGTGAGGGGGGGGGGGGGGCGGGGGTCGTAGGTGAGATGCGAGGAGG
>CAMGBT010000063.1 GCA_946011725.1 uncultured Bacteroidales bacterium
CACCCCGGCCCCCTTCGCCACCGCCCCCGACTTCACCGGCTACACCGAACTCTTCGGCGCCACCGACCCCACCGCCCCCCTAACCCCCGGCGCCTACCAAATCTGGACAAAATAACCTACCCGCATATCAATCAAAAGCGCGCCCCCCAAGGGCGCGCTTTTGCCGCTCAAATACCCCCCAAAGCATTACCGCGTCACAAAGTCCCAAGGTCAGAACCGGCAGTCAGCGTCCCTACTTATATACATGATGCATTGGCCTTAGATACAGTTTTCTCTCCAGTCGCGAAGCCATCCGGCTGTGCCGCAGCAAGCCGCGGCACTACAACTAATCAACTGATTATGAATATATTCTGTCCTCTTGCAGAATCTCCTGCGCTCCTGTGAATCCTACCACCCGCCCGGATGGCATCGTAAAAAATCGTAAGAAATCGTCTTAAACCTGCCTCGGATGGCCATCGTAAGAAATCGTCGGTCTCCCACACGGAGGCGGTCGGGGATTTTGTGGATTGGGGATTTTTTGCTATCTTTGTGGCGAATTCGGCGGCAATGGTGCTGTCCGGTGATACTAATTCTCTAAATCCATGAAATTCAACTGTTTTTTTGTTACGATTGTGTTGTTGCTGGGCTGCGTTTGGAATGCGGCCGGGCAAGTGGTGGTGGGCGCGGCGCGCGTCGACTGTTATGAGCCGTTGCTGCGCGGCAAGCGTGTGGCGCTGATGTCGAATCACACCGGTATGGTGGGTGAGCGGCATGTGTTGGACATTATGCTTGAGCAGAAGCTCAATGTGGTGACCATTTTTTCGCCGGAGCATGGGTTCCGCGGCAGTGCGGATGCGGGCGAGCATGTGAGCAGTAGTGTTGATCCCATCACGGGCATTTCGATCACGTCGTTGTACGGTCCGGGCAGCGCCGCCCGCTTGGAGCAGGCCATGGACAGCGTTGATGTGATTGTGTGCGACATCCAGGACGTGGGGCTGCGGTTCTACACTTACTATTGCACCATGTTGCAGTTGATGAATGCGGCGGCCGAGCATGGCAAGGAGTTTGTGGTGTTTGATCGCCCGAATCCGAACGGTATGTATGTGGATGGCCCGATTTTGGATATGAAATATCAGAGCGGGGTGGGGCGCTTGCCCATCCCGGTGGTGCATGGCATGACTTTGGGCGAGTTGGCGCAAATGATTTTAGGTGAGCACTGGCTCAAGGATGACCGCTCGCTGCAGCTCACCGTGGTCCCCTGTCTGAATTATACTCACGCCACGCGTTACAGCCTGCCGGTGGCGCCCTCGCCCAATCTGCGCACCATGCGCGCCATCTACCTCTACCCTTCGACCTGCCTGTTCGAGGGCACTGTGGTCAGCTTGGGCCGCGGCACCGACTGGCCGTTTGAGGTGTACGGTCACCCCGACTACCGCGACGGCGCGTTCTCCTTCACCCCGCGCAGCGTGCCCGGCGCCAAGAATCCGCCGCTGTTGGACCGCCTGTGCCACGGCGTGGACCTGCGCTCGCTCCCCGAGGAGGACATCATAGCCGGAGGCCTTGACCTTCAGTACATTATCGACGCCTACAACCGCGTGGGCCTCGGCGATAAGTTCTTCACCTCGTTCTTCGAGAAGCTCATCGGTCGCGGCGACATCCGCCAAATGATTGAGCAGGGCATGAGCGCCGAGCAGATTCGCGCCACGTGGGCGGCGGATGTGGAGAATTTCAAGAATCAACGTCGTCCGTATCTCCTTTATGCAGAATAAGTTATGACTCCAACTATTGTAATCATCACCATCGTGGCCTACTTCGGGCTGCTGATGACCGTGTCGTACTTCGCCTCGCGCGGCAGCGACAATTCCACCTTCTTCACCGGCAAGCGGCAAACGCCGTGGCCCATTGTGGCCTTCGCCATGATTGGCGCCACCATCTCCGGCGTGACGTTCATCTCCGTGCCCGGCATGGTGGCCGCCAAGGGCTACTCCTACCTGCAAATGGTGCTCGGCTTCATCGTGGGTTACTTGGTGATTGCCAAGGTGTTAGTGCCCATTTTCTATAAGCGCAACCTCATCTCCATCTACGGCTACTTGGAAGAGCGATTCGGCCGCAACACTTACCACACTGGCGCGTGGTTCTTCTTCGTGTCGAAGATGCTGGGTGCCGCAGTGCGCTTCTTCGTGGTGTGCGCGGTGCTGCAACTGTTGGTATTCACTCCCCTGCACATCCCCTTCGCGCTTAACGTGGTGGTTACCATCGCTTTAATATGGCTGTACACCCTCAACGGCGGGGTGAAAACCCTCATCTGGACCGACACTGTCAAAAGCTTTTGCCTGATTATGTCGGTAGTGCTATGTATTTACTACGTAGCCCGCAACCTCGGCATGGACTTCTCCACCATGGCGGGCGCCATCGCCCACCACCCCACCTCGCAGATGTTCTACTTCCACAACCCCATGGAAGCCACCTACTTCTGGAAGCAATTCATCGCGGGCGTGTTCATGGCCATCGCCACCAACGGCCTCGACCAAGACATGATGCAGCGCAATCTCAGCTGCCGCGATTCGCGCCAGTCGCAAAAGAATATGATAGTCAGCGGCGTGATGCAATTCTTCGTGATCGCGCTATTCCTGCTGTTAGGCACCCTGCTGATGATATTCATCCAAACCAAGAACATCGCCATGCCCGAGAAGAGCGACGAGCTATTCAGCCTGGTGGCCTCGCACGATTCGATGCCGGTGGTGGTGGGTATCCTGTTCGTATTAGGCTTGATTTCAGCGGCTTACTCCGCCGCCGGCTCGGCGCTGACCTCGCTCACCACCTCCTTCACCGTCGACATCCTCGGCGCGCATAAGCGCCAAAACGAGCAGCAATTGACCCGCACCCGCCGCATGGTCCATCTGGCCATGTCGGCCACCATGGGCGCCGTCATCATCGCCTTCTACTACCTGTCCGACTCCGACGCCATCTCGGCCGTATACACCCTGGCCTCGTACACCTACGGCCCGATTCTCGGCCTGTTCGTCTTCGGCTTAGGCTGCAAACGCCCGGTGCGCGATGGCGCCGTGCCCGCCGCCTGCTTGGCCGCCCCCGCGCTGTCGTGGCTCACTCAGTGGACGTTGCACACCTACGCCGGCTACGAAACCGGATTCGAACTGCTCCTGATGAATGCCGCCTACACCTGCCTCGGCCTGTGGATCTTCTCTCAAAAATCAAAGTAAACTATGGCGAATCAGCAAATTAACCGTTGCGTGTGGATCGTGGACACAATCCGCCGCTATGGCCGAATCACCCGCAACGAATTGGCCGAGCTCTGGCTCCGTTCACCCATCAACGACAGCCACCGCCCCCTCAACCGCCGCACATTCTACAACTACCGCGACGCCGTGGAAGAACTCTTCAACCTGCGCATCGAATGCGACCCCGCCACCTACGAATACTACATCGACGAAGACAGCTTCGGCTCCAAAGGCATGACCGAGTGGCTGCTCAACTCCTTCTCCCTCCACGAAACCCTCAGCGGCGCACACGACGTAGCCTCACGCATCGTGCTCGAAGACGTCCCCTCCGCCCGCGAACACCTCGGCACAGTGATCGACGCCATCAAGCGCAACCAAATGATCCGCTTCAACTACCACGCCTACACCCGCAGCACCCCCACCACCGGCGTGGTCCTCTGCCCATACTTCCTCAAACTATTCAAACAGCGCTGGTACGTGGTGGGCCTGCACACCGCCCAGAAACGCATCAAAACCTACGCCCTCGACCGCATGCGCTCCACCGTGGCCCTGCCCGACACCTTCACACCCGACCCCTCCATCGACCCCGAACACTACTTCGAATACTCCTACGGCATCGTGGTCGAAGAAAAGAACCCGCCACGCAAAGTGGTGCTCAAAGTAGAGCCGCGCCAAGCCAAATACTTCGCCGCCCTCCCCCTGCACCACTCACAAACCCAGACCGTGGCCGACGGCTACTCCCTCTTCACCTACCACCTGCGCATCTCCACCGACTTCATCGAAGAACTCCTCTCCCACGCCAACGCCATCGAAGTCCTCGAGCCCAAAGAACTCCGCGCCACCATCCGCACCAAACTCGCCGACACCCTCGCCCTCTACAAATAGTCAAGAGGTAAGAGGTAAGGGTCAGAATCAGTAGGGACGCGGCCTGCCACGTCCGCGTCAACGTGCATATAATCAGGCGGTTAGGCACAGCGAACGCGGACGCGGCAGGCCGCGTCCCTACTTATCGGATGGCATTGTATCAAGTCGTGAGAAATCTTGTTTACCCAATCACCAAAAAATTTGTTGCTTCGTACTTCGTAACTTCGTTTAAACCCGCCGCGACCGACCCGGGTGGCCATCGTAAAAGATCGTGAGAAATCGTCTTTACCAACCGCTACCGTAGGCCTTCCGGCTGTGCCGCAGCAAGCCGCGGGGCAAGGTCGGCGGTTATAGGTAGCCGCAGAGGTGGAGGATGGTGGGGGTGAGGAGGGCGGTGAGGATGCCGTTGATGGTGAGGGCCACGCCGGAGAAGGCGCCGTAGCGGTCGGAGATGGTCATGGCGCGCGAGGTGCCGACGGCGTGGGCGGCGGTGCCCATGGACAGGCCTTGGGCAATGGGTGATCCGATGTGGCCGAGTTTCATCACTCGGAAGCCGGCCATGCCGCCGAAGATGCCTACGCAGATCACCACGGCGGAGGTCAACGAGGGTATGCCGCCCAAGGCTTTGGTCACTTCCATGGCGATGGGGGTGGTGACTGACTTGGCTGCCAAGGAGTTAACCACCTCGGGCGTGGCCCCGAGCAGGTCGGCAATGACCACCACCGAGAGGATGCCCACCACGCAGCCGGCCAACTGTGAGCAGAGCACAGGCAGGAGTTGGCTCTTGATGGTGTTGAGCTGTTTATAGAGCGGCACGCCCAGAGCCACTACGGCGGGCTTGAGCCAGAATTCGATGATTTCGCCGGCGTGGTGGTAGGTGTCGTATTCGATGTTGCCCATTGAGAGTAGAGCGATTACTGCCAAGATAGTGAGCAAGATGGGGTTGAGCAAGGATATGCGAGTGCGGCCTTGCAACCATTGGAAGCCGATGTAGAATGCGAACGTGGCGGCTACCAAAAAGTATTGATTGCTAATGAATTCCATTATTTCTGCGATTGGTGATTGTGGTGACGGCGCATCAGTTGGTGCACCCATCCGGTGACGATGATTACCAGCACGGTGCTAAGCACCGAGGCTATGACAATGGGCACCAATTGGGCTTGAATGATGTCGAAATAAAGCATCAGCGCCACGCCCGGCGGCACGAAGAAGAATCCCATGTTCTTTAGCAGAAAGTTGCTGACCAAGTCGACGTGGCGCAACTTGACCAACTTCATCTTTAGGGCTGCGGTGAGCAACAGCAGTCCTACGATGCTCGAGGGCAGTTTGATGCCCGTGAGCCAAACTAAAAACTCGCCGAGTGCCAAAAAACAGAACACCACAGCGCATTGCATGATCATAATATTCATAATATCAATCTTTTATCTTTTTGATTTGGCGGCATCGCCCCAATGACGATACCTCTTTAAAAAAAATTACTCGTCATCACGACGAGCAATCTCTTTAACCTTAAATCTAATACCATGAAAAACACGATGCAAAGTTAGGCATTTTATGTTATACAACATAATTTTTCGGCAAAAAAATGCATCAAACCAACATTATTTAACATATCCACTCTTATTTGTTAAATTAATTAACAATATTCTTTTGTTACTTCGTTTGAGAGCTACGCTTGTATGTATCTTTACCGGCTGATTTTTACGCAAAATTGCTTGCGAATTAGCCGGATTATTCGTAACTTTGCGCAATACTCTTCACTCTCTGCATTATCCATGAAAATGACTAAGTTACAAATACTTACAGCTTTGCGCCGGTTGCTGAAAGTCGCCTTGATTATGGTGGCTATGGCCATCACCGTCCCCCTTGCGCGCGCCAACGATGTGGATAGCGTGCAAGTGCTTTCCGCCGCCGAAATGTGCCAAAAAGGGAATGACTTATATAATAACCGCAATTACAAGGAAGCGGTTGAATGGTATAGACAGGCGGCCGAACAAGGGAGTGCCGCTGCTCAATGCAACCTCGGCAGCTGCTACCTTCACGGCCGCGGCGTGGAGCAAAGCGACCGCCAATCGTTCTACTGGTACTCCAAATCCGCCGAGCAAGGATTCGCTGCGGCACAATATCTCTTGGGTGTTTGCTACTACGACGGCCGCGGCGTCGACGCTAACTTCACCGAAGCCGTGGCTTGGTACCGCCGCGCAGCCGACCAAGGCCTCGCCGAAGCTCAATACAACCTCGGCGTATGCTACACCAAAGGTATTGGCGGCACTAAAAGCTACACCGAAGCCGTGGCATGGTTCCGCCGCGCCGCCGACCAAGGCTTCGCCCCCGCTCAATACTACCTGGGCGTGGCATACTACGAAGGCCAAGGCATAGCCAAAAGCTACAAGCAAGCCGCCGAATGGTTTCGTCGTGCCGCCGACCAAGGCCATCCCCAAGCTCAGTCGGACCTGGGCTACTGCTACTACAAAGGCCGCGGCGTCACCCAAAGCTACAAACACGCTGTGGAATGGTTCCTCCGCGCCGCCGAACAATACGATGTCTACGCCCAATACTACTTAGGCGTCTGCTACCAATACGGCCGCGGCGTGCGCAAAAACAACGAAGAAGCGTATATGTGGTACTGCATCGCCGCCGCGCAAGGCTTCGAACCGGCCCAAGAAGCTGTAGAAAACATCGACATGCCCATGGCGCGCCGCCACTGCCACCGCCGCCGCTAATTGCGGTTTGAACGCATCACAACCTGTCAGTAAAGCCGGGGGGCGATGCCATGCGGATGGGGGCGGCCGGTAAAGACGATTTCATACGATTTTTAACGATGCCATCCGGATGGGGGGCATAGGAGATAGAACGGTAATAATCAACCGATTATTGTGTGCCGCGGCTTGCGGCGGCACACCCTGTCCGCATGCTGTGCGTGCGGAGTGCACCTGCGCCGAGCTCTTGCTCGGGCGTTGCGGCTTAGGCCCTCCGGGTGATGCTTCGTTTGGGCCGCACCTTTCGCTAAATTGTTTTAGCTGAGGGATTGGAGGATGGGGAGGGAGCGGAGGGTGGTTAGGTCGGCGAGGTGGAGGGTGAAGTATTGCAGCAGGGTGGCGAGGATGGCGCGGCGGGTGAGCAGGGGCAGGGGCAGGCGGCCGGCGGTGCGGAAGTCGGCACGGAGCACCGCGGCGGCGATGCGTGCATGGTCGGGGGTGAGGTGTTGATGGGTGAGGGGGCAGGATGAGCGGAAGCGGCCGTCGACCAGGTCGAAGTAGGAGCCACGGCGCCAGTGGTCCACTTCCGGGGCGATGCCCATCAGCCGGGCGAATTGGCACAGGAATGTGATGGGAAACATGGCCAGGTCGGAGCCGGCGGGCAGGGTGTCGAGGAGTTCGACGGTGGCCATCAGGGCGCGGGTGAGTGGGGCGTCGGGGGGTGCGTCGCGCAGGGTGCGTTCGATTACTTCGGCCATGAACAGGGCCACGGCGGAGCGTGTGGGGCTGTCGGTGAGGGTGGCGGGGACGTAGATGGGCACCACTTCGGAGATGTGGAAGAGGTCGCTGCCGGGGCGTTGGCGGGCTTGGCATTCGAACATGCCCAGGGGCATCATCAGCGCACGGCGGCGGCGGTCTTCGCGGCCGTTGCCGGCGGATACCAACAAGCCGACGCGTCCGCACTGCTCGCTCCAGGCGGTGACGATGGAGTGGCGGTCGGAGTGTTTGGTAGTGCGCAGGGCTATGCAGCGAAGGGTGATGTCCATTGTGGTTTAAACGAAAGCAACGAATTAACGAAAGAATTCAAAATACGTTCTACGTTTTACGTAAAAAAATTCGTTATTTCGTTTTACATTTAGCACCGAGCGGGCGCGGGCCGAGCCGCGCCCGCTCGGTGTATGTGGGGTGATTATTGAGCTACGGAGATGATTTCTACGTCGAAAATCAGCAGTTGGTTGGGGCCGATGCCGGCTTGGGGCTGACCTTTGGGGCCGTAGGCAATGTTGCCGGGGATGTAGAGGGTGGCTTTGGCGCCGGGGCCGAGGAGTTTGAGGCCTTCGCCGAAGCCGGCGATTACTTGCGAGGGGGCGAATGTGGCGGGTTCGCCGCGTTCAACGCTGGAATCGAACACGGTGCCGTCGGCCAAGCGACCGGTATAGTGGAGGGTTACATTGGTTTGGTCGGTGATTTCAACTTGCTCGGTGGCCGGGGCGGTGATTTTGTAGCGGAGGCCGCTTTCGGTGGTCTTCACTTCGGGGTCGGATTGGCACAATTTGTCGAGGAAGGCTTGACCGGCGCGCTCGTTCTGCACGGCAGCGGGTGCTTTGGCTTCCTGCTGAGCTTGGAAGTCGTCGGCTTGCTGCTGCAGGCGGGTGAAGATGAGGTTCATTTGTTGGTTAACATCGCGCATGGTTTCCATGTCGACGGTGTCGCATTCGAATGCTTTGATAAACTCGCGCATGAAGCGTTCGCGGTCGATTTTCACGCCGAGGCGTTGCTCGTAAGTGTCGATTTCGCCGAGCACTTGGCAGGCGATTTGCAAACCCATAATGGTGCCTTCGGAGGTGCCTTGCGACAAGCCGATGCGCATACCTTTGATGATGTCTTGCTTGGTTTGGGCAGTTTGGGTTTCGGGTTTGAAGTGTTGGAAGTCGTTCAGCACGTAAGTGCCGATCATGTAGCCATAGTAGGAGGTGATGGTGTCGTTCACTTCAGCCGGCGCTTGGAATTTGGTGTCGTCGGCTTGCTCGGGCGATTTAGTGCAAGCAGAGGCGAGCACGAGCATGGCTGCGCCGGCGGCAATGAGAAATTTTTTCATAACGATATGATATAAGTTATTTTACGATTCTAATGAAGTTGACGGTAAAGTCTAACGCAGCGCCGCCGGGGATGATGCCCTGGATGCCTTGAGCTCCGTAGCCCAACTCGGCGGGAATTACCAAGCGGTATGAGCCGCCGGGCTGCATCATGCAGAGGCCTTCGGAGAAGCCGGGCACGAGCCCTTCCACGGGGAATTGCACCGGTTCGGCGGTCTCGTCGAAAATCTCGCCGGATGAGAGGCGGGCGGTGTAGGAGAGCTCCACGGTGTCGGCAACGGTGGGGAAGTCGCCCTCGCCGGGATTGAGCACGATGAACACTAACCCCGAGGGGGTGCGGGCGGCGTTGGGCAAGGCGGCCACGGAGTCGATGAAGGCCGTTTCGGCGGCGGCCAACTCGCGGTCGTGAGCGTCGAACGCCTCGCGCAAGGTGGCTTGCGCCTGTTGCGGGGTCATAGGTATGGAATCGCCGCGGAGGTAAGCGTCGAGGGCTTGGAGCACCTGCTCGCGATCGTAGGCGATGCCATCATCCTGCAAATGCAGCAGCGAGGCCTGGATGTTGGCGCCCAGCAGCACACCGATGGCTTGGTTGAGCTGTTCACCTTGGGCCACGGCCACCGTGGCAGCCGCCGCCATCACCATGGCAGCTATCGAGCGGAGTTTCATTTCTTATTAACCGAGATGAGGGTGACGTCGAAGATGAGGGTCTCGTTCGGACCGATGCCGGGCACGCCTTGCGGACCGTAAGCCAAGTTCGACGGGATGTGCAAGCGCCATTTGGCACCCTCTTTCATCAGCTGGAGAGCCTCAACCCATCCGGGTATCACTTGGTTCACACCGAAGGTGGCGGGCTCGCCGCGCTCTTCGCTGGAGTCGAACACCGTGCCGTTGATCAGTCGTCCGGTATAGTGCACGGTCACCGAGTCAGTGGCCGACGGCTGCGCGCCGGTGCCCTCTTCAAGCACCTCGTACTGCAGACCGCTGGCGGTGGTCTTCACTTCGGGACGTGCACCGTTTTCAGCCAAGTACTTTTGACCCTTTTCGGCATTGATCTTGGCGGCCTGCTCGGCGGCAGCTTGCTGCATCTGTTGCATTTGTGTGAAGAAATCTTGGATGATTTGTTTAGCCTCGGCGTAAGTCATCAACGGCTGCTTGCCGGCAAACACTGCGCTCACGCCTTCGGTGAAACTTTCCACGTCGAGGCTCTCGATGCCCGACGCGCGGAAGTTATTGCCCATGCTCATGCCCAAGGCATAGCTGAGCTTATCAAATTTTGCTTGTTCCATATTCATTTTCTAAATTTTGTGCAAAGTTACGAAAAAAATGGCAATAATCAATCACCGAGCCCATAACTATTCAGCTATACCCACATTCAGTTAAACAAATCAACGAAGTACGCATCAACGAAAAGTAAAAAACTACGTCCTACGTTTACGTCTTACGTTGAACCAACCGCAATCGTCAAGCATAGAAAAATACCCGCGAAAAAGGCATACGCTGCGGATGATGCAAAAACGGCCAAAATCCTAACAAATTATCGCTGAAAATTGTTACAAAGTAGTGAATTTTTGCAAATTAGGGCGAAAAAACGTCAAAAAGTCATACGAAAAGGATTTATTTAACAATTGTTATATATTATTTACATATTTTTTGTTGCATACTCCAAAAATAGGTGCTAACTTTGCATCGGTTTAGAACATTTCTCTTAGGATAACGTTTTGTTAGACTCACAATATATACTTGAATTTTGGTTATGAGGGAGGTGCGTTACTGTGAAGTAGCGCACTTTCATTTTTTTGACCCCATGCCGCAACACCCGCCCATATGGCAAAGACGATGAAACTGTGTCAAAAGACATAGTTTAATATTTCGACCAGCGGTTGGGCCATCCGGGTATGCCGCGGCAAGCCACGGCTCTACCATTTGATACTTGATTATCAATGGATTAAATCCTGTTCTACTGCTAAATCTCCTCTTCTACTGTGGATTGTTTGCTGACTTTCGACAGCACTGGACTTTTGACACACTTTCTCCCTGCGGCCGCGGGGCCATCCTTTTTCGTTGCTTCGTTTGACCCGCTACGTTCGCTAAATGAAAGTGTTGCGGCGGCGGGGCTTGCGGATGCCGTTTTTTTTTCGTAACTTTGCAGGTTGAAACTTTTTTATTATGGAGAGCAAGCATAAATCCGGATTTGTAAATATTGTGGGCAACCCGAATGTGGGTAAGTCCACGCTGATGAATGACTTGGTGGGCGAGCGCCTGTCGATTATTACTTCGAAGGCCCAAACCACGCGCCACCGCATTATGGGTATTGTCAACACCCCGCAATACCAGATTGTATTCTCCGACACCCCCGGGGTGCTTGCTCCCAAGTATAAGTTGCACGAATCCATGCGTGCTTTCTCTGAGGAGGCGCTCACCGATGCCGACATATTGCTGTATGTGACGGACGTGGTGGAGGACCCCACCAAGAATGCCGATTTCTTGGCGCGAGTGGCTCGCGAGAAAGTGCCCGTGCTGTTGGTGGTCAACAAAATCGACCTTCTCCGCGACCAGCATCAGCTCGAAGAGATTGTGGAGCGTTGGCACAACCTTCTCCCCAACGCCGAAATCCTCCCCGCCTCGGCCACCGAGGGCTTCAACGTGCAGTCGCTGATGAAGCGCATTGTGGAGCTGCTGCCCGAGGGTGAACCCTACTTCGGCAAGGACGCCCTCACCGACAAGCCCGCCCGATTCTTCGTCACCGAAATCATCCGCGAAAAAATCCTGCTCAACTACGAGAAGGAGGTGCCGTATTCGGCCGAAGTCATCGTGGAGAAGTTCACCGAAACCGACCAGTCAATTCACATCATGGCGGTGGTGTACGTGGAGCGCGATTCGCAAAAGGGCATCCTCATAGGACGCGGCGGCTCCATGCTCAAGAAAGTGGGCATGCAGGCCCGCAAGGACATCGAGAAGTTCTTCGACAAATCGGTGTTCCTCGAAATCTTTGTGAAGGTGGAGCCAAACTGGCGCAATCGCGAGAACCGGCTTCGCGCCTTCGGATATATTGAATAACAATTGAATAACGCTTAACTCACTGATATAGAATATGCTGGTAGCAATCGTAGGACGCCCCAACGTGGGTAAGTCCACCCTGTTCAACCGCCTCACTCAAACCCGCACCGCCATCGTGGATCCCACCTCCGGCACCACGCGCGACCGCCAATACGGCAAGGTCGACTGGAACGGCGTGGAGTTCTCAATCGTCGACACCGGCGGCTGGGTGGTCAACTCCGACGACGTGTTTGAATCGGAAATCAACCGCCAGGTGCAGCTTGCCATCGAGCAGGCCGACGTGATCCTCTTCGTGGTCGACGCCATGAACGGCTCCACCGACCTCGACGACCGCGTGGCCGAAATCCTGCGCAAAAGCCGCAAGCCCGTGATCCTTGTGGCCAACAAAGTCGACTCCAACGAATGGGTGTACAACGTGCCCGAGTTCTACTCCTTCGGCCTGGGCGACCCCATGCCTATCTCCGCCAACAACGGCTACGGCACCGGCGACCTCCTCGACCAAGTGGTCAAAGACCTCCCCGAAGACCAAGGCCCCGAAGAAGAGCTCGACGACATCCCCAAATTCGCCATCGTAGGACGCCCCAACGCCGGCAAATCATCGCTGATCAACGCCTTCATCGGCGAAGACCGCCACATCGTTACCGACATCGCCGGCACCACCCGCGACTCCATATACACCCGCTACGACAAATTCGGCTTCGACTTCTACTTAGTCGACACCGCCGGCATCCGCAAAAAAGCCAAGGTGAACGAGGACATCGAATACTACTCGGTGATTCGCTCCATCCGCTCAATCGAAGCCTCCGACGTGTGCATCCTCATCATCGACGCCACCCGCGGCATCGAAGCCCAAGACTGCAACATCTTCCAGCTCATCCAACGCAACAACAAGGGCCTGGTGGTAGTGGTCAACAAGTGGGACATCGCCACCGACAAGTCGCAGACAGCCATCAAGCACTTCGAAGAATCAATCCGCGCACGCTTCGCGCCCTTCACCGACTTCCCCATCATCTTCGCCTCAGCCCTCACCAAGCAGCGCATCTACAAAGTGGTGGAAACCGCTTGCCAAGTCTACAAAAACCGCCGCCAAACCGTGCCCACCTCCACCCTCAATCGCACCCTGCAGGAAGACATCGCCGCATATCCGCCTCCATCCAACAAAGGTAAGTACATCAAAATCAAGTACATAACCATGCTCAAAGATGCACGCGTGCCCACCTTCATCTTCTTCTGCAACCTGCCCCAGTGGGTCAAAGAACCCTACCGCCGCTACCTCGAAAACAAGATCCGCGAGCACTGGCAATTCACCGGTACACCCATCAAACTATACTTCCGCGATAAAGCATAACCCCCGATGCCACAAGGTATTACAATATTCTGCGGGTCGGCCCCCGGTGCCGATCCGCTTTACGTGGCGCAGGCCGAACAACTCGGCCGCGAAATCGCCCGCGCAGGACTGCCACTCATTTACGGCGGCGGACGCATGGGCCTGATGGGCGCCGCCGGACGCAACTGCCGCGCCGCCGGCGGCCACACCGTCTGCGTCATCCCCCAATTCATGGTCGACCGCGGCTGGAACGACCCCGACGCCTCCGAAACCATCATCACCGACACCATGCACACCCGCAAAGCCACCATGGCACGCCTGTCGCAAGCCGTAATTGCCCTGCCCGGCGGCATCGGCACCCTCGAAGAACTCACCGAAATCATCTGCCACCGCCAGCTCGGCCTCTACCACGGCAACATCGTGATACTCAACACCAACGGCTTCTACGATCCCTTCCTCACCGCCCTCCAAGCCACCATCACCGCCGGCTTCCTGCCCGCCGACCACCCCCGCCACAGGACCAACGCCACCCACCCAACCACCCCCCAAAACCCACGACAATCAAAAACCACGCCCACCCCCACAACCGCCCCCCAAGCAA
>CAMGBT010000064.1 GCA_946011725.1 uncultured Bacteroidales bacterium
CGGCTTCCGCCTCGCCACCGAACCGCCCCGCGGCGGGCGCTTCGCCGCGCCGAACTTTGCCTGCGGCCGGCTGCGGCTATGCGGGGTTGGTTAGTTGGGGATGGATTGGCGGAGGGCGGCGGCAATTTGGTCGGGGCAGGAGGTGGGTTTGTGGCCGCAGCGGATGCCGTTGAGGAGGCTGATCACTTCGCTGACTTGGCGGCCGCGGACGAGGGCGCAGATGCCTTGGAGGTTGCCGTGGCAGCCGCCGAGGACTTTGAGGTCGAGGACTTTGCCGTCTTCCACTTCGAATTCGATGAGGCGTGAGCAGACGCCTTGGGGAACGTATTGGTATTTCATGATCAGGGGTGTTAGGGGTAAAAATAAACCCCAAAACTCTGTGAGCTTGGGGTTGGTGGTGTGCCCAGAACAGGACTCGAACCTGCACGTCTCTCAACACTCGCACCTGAAACGAGCGCGTCTACCATTCCGCCACCTGGGCTTGTGAGTTAGCTTGGGGATTCCAAGTAACTTTGAGGAAAAAAGCGAACCGGAAGGCTCGCTTGGTGGAGTATAGCGGACTCGAACCGCTCACCTCGACACTGCCAGTGTCGCGCTCTAGCCAGATGAGCTAATACCCCTTTCGGTTTTGCTCTGCAAAGTTACGACAAAAAATCGATACCACCAAACCTTGCGCTAATATTTAACAATCATTAAGATTTCGCATATTTTTGGCCGGGGGGTTAGCGGCGGAGGTGGCGGAGGGCGGCGGGGGCGATGGCGGGGAGGAGTAGCAGGGGCGCCCACCAGCCGAGGAGGGCTTTGGCCGTGATGGCGGTGAGGACTACGGCGGTGGTGAGGAGGATGAGCCACCACACTTTTGAGGGGAGGCGGAGGCCGTAGCGGTAGCGGCAGACGCCGCCGGTGAGCAGGATGTAGGCCAGGAATTGGATGGAGTATGCCACGCCGAGACCGGCGTAACTCCATTGCTGATAGCAGATTACGCTTGCCACATAGAGCACGGCGGCGGAGGATACTTCGGTGAATATATATGCGCGGCTGTCGCCGCGGGCCAGAATCATGTAGGCCATGCACCATGATGCGGCGCGGAGGGCGGTGCCGGCCACGGCCATGGAGATATAGGGTAGTGCGGCGTGGAAATCGGAGCTGTAGAGGATGCTGACTACGAGGGAATCGGCTGCTACAAAGGCAGTTACCACGGGCATGAGTATCCATAGCGCTACGGTGATTTCGTGGGCAACGACGGTGGTGGATTTGAACGTGGAACGGGCCACCGACGACAGCCGGGGGTAGTATTCCATCGAGATAGCTGTGAATATGACGCCGATGTAGGTGTTGACGATGGTGTAACCGGCTTGGAAGTAGCCGACGGCCTCGAACCCGGAGTGGGCGCTGATGTATACGCGTAATAGTTGGTCTGCGAGCAGCGGCGCGGCCATGGCCACGGTGATGCCGGCGCCTAACTTTATGATGGCCTTCATCTGCGGGTGTAACTCGCTGTTTGCCAGCGGTTTGATGTTGATTTTCGGCCACAGCAGGAAAGCCATCTGAGAGGCGGCGAACACCACCAATAGCGGTACGATGGCGTTCATGCGCCAGAAATAGACCATGGGGGTGGCTAAAGCGGTGGAAGTCAGCGTGCTAAAGAGAGTGGCGCGAGCGAGTTGGCGCAGCTTGTCGGTGGCGCGGAGGATTGCCGAGCGGGCGGCGGCGATGGCACCGGCCAGCATAGTGACGGCTAACACGGCGAAAGCCCATGCGTAACCGTAATCGCCAAATACCCAGCGGCTTAGCAATGGCGAGCAGGCGGCTACGAGCGCGGTGGCTACGGCGCCGAGGAGCAACCCGAGGCGGGCGGTGGCGCTGATGGCCGAGGCCTGTGCCTCGCCCTTGGTGGCGGCGATATTCTGCACGGCGCTTTGGTTGAGGTTGAGCAGGAGAATTGACTTGAGCAGTTCGAGGTTGGAGTTGAGCAGGGAGATGACGCCGACGCCGGCGGCGCCGATCCACAGGGCGATGAGTTTTGTGCGGACCACGGCGCAGAGCATGGTTAGGCACTCGATGCCGGCGAAGAGGCTGAGCGCTTTCAACACCTTGGCAGTGAGTGTATTGCGCTTTACTTGAGCCATTCCTCGGGATTGAGGGTTGAACGTTCGTGGCGCACTTCAAAGTGGAGAAGTGTGCGGTTGGAATCGGCCGAATCTACGAAAATCGAGCCGAGAGTTTGTCCGGCTTTGACCTTGGAGCCTTTGGCCACGGATACGTTGGCCAAGCCGCAGTATACGGTGATGTACTCGCCATGGCGCACCAAAACCACATTGTGATAGCCTTCGACCACGAAAATGCGAGTGACTTCGCCATCGAATACGGCGCGAGCGGAGGCACCCGGTTGGGCTTCGATGTCGATGCCGGTGTTGTTGACCTTGACCTTTGAGAGTTCGGCGTGAGAGAAAGTGCCGAAGTGAGCAACGATGCGGTAACTGCCTGTCACGGGGGACATTAGCTTGCCTTTGGCAGCGGCGAAATTGCCGGAAGTGGCAGCCGGTTGAGAGGGCTGCTGCTGGCGGGTGGGCTGCTGTTGCTGTTGGCGGGCGGGCTGCTGAGCGGGCTGCTGTTGGGCGGGCTGTTGAGCGGGCTGTTGCTGAACCGGGCGCTGTTGCTGTTGCTGCTGTTGCTGTTGTTGCTGCTGTTGCTGTTGGCGCTCGCGTTCTTCGCGTTCACGGCGTTCGCGCTCTTCACGTTCGCGGCGTTCACGTTCGGCGCGTTCGCGGCGTTCGCGTTCGGCGGCTTCGGCCGCTTCTTGAGCGATGATGTCGTTCAGCTCGTTGTCGAGGTTGGAGATTTGCTGCTGACGGCGTTCGAGTTCGCGATTGAGGGCGCGCTGGTTGCGGCGCAAATCGCGCACCAAGCCTTCGGCTTGCGCTTCCTCGGCGCGGAGGGCGGTTTGAATGCGTTGCTGGGCGGTAAGTGCTTGCTGCAGAGAGTGTTGCAAAGATTCCAACTTGGCCCGTGCCTGCGCCAGACGGTCAGTTTCGGCGCGCAGGCGGCGCGCGTGGCGGGTGGTGGCGTGCGCAATCTCTTGCAGATAACGGTACCGGCGCCAGGCTTGTCCGAAGGAGTTGGCCGAGAAGATGAACGCCCAGTCGCTCATGGCTTGGCGGCGGGCGCGCATGTTGCGGAGCGTTTCGCCGTAGTTGGCGCGCAGTGCGTTGATGCTACGCTCGAGGTGCGCGATGGAGTCGTTGAGCGAGTTGATGGCACGGCTCACGGAGTCGACGCTACGGCGCAGGGTTGCGATGGTGTCGTTATGCAGTTTGATGGCGCTTCGGACCGAGTTGTAGTCGTTAAGAGCCTGACTGATTTGCTGTTGATTGAGTTGCATCTGCTGACGGGTGCGCGAAGCCTGCTGCTCGGTGTTGCGGCGGTCGCGATTGACCTGCTGGCGGGTGCGGCGGGCGTAACCGCCCACGGCCACCGAGAGCAAAGTAGCTATTACACAGATAATTACAACAAATCTACGCATAATCGTTCACCTTTCTATTGAGCGCGTAAGGCCGAAATGAGTTGCGCGGCGGAGATGCGTTTATAACTGGAGGATGGGGCCGACCAATTTTCCGTGCGGTTGGAGTTCCACTTGGCTTTGGACATGTTCCACTCCACTGCCATGAGCAAATCGAGTTTGCCGAATGAGCCGCTACCGAGCACGTTGGCGGCCACGGTGCCGGCCGGGGTGTCGGTGCGGGGGGAGCTGTAATCAAGGCGGAAGGAGGCTTGATCGTTGACATTCACCACGATAGCCGCCAGGCGCGGGAGCGATTCCAGTTCGAAGTGCCAGCTGTGGGTGGATGGCAGGCGGCGCGGGGTGGCGATGATGGTGTCGTTGACGGTCTCGACTTTGAAGAGCGAAGCGCCGTCGAATGTGCTGCCGAGGGTGCCGCGTCCGGGATAGAAAGCACGGCCTAACAGCATATCTTGCAAATCGCTCAGCGACAGGTTGTTAGCACCGGTGATGGCCGATGTAGCGGCGGCGCATACGTATTTGTGATACTTGTCGACGAGCCACACCGAGTCGGCGGTGACATGTGCCACGGCCACTTCGATGCCGAGCATTCGCATGGAGATGTGGATGAGGCTGTCGCGCACCATGGTGGCGCGGCCGGAGATGCCCATGCTAATGGGGCGCTTGAGGTTGAGGGTGACGGGCATGTACACGTCGTGCCACGGCGCGTAAGTGGTGGCCAAGTCGGCAATCAGCGTCGAGCGCTTACCGGGGCGCTGCTGTTGCGCGGTGCCGTCGCCCGACGAGGCGGCTTGGCGCTGCGACGAGCAGGCGGCTATCACTGCCGCCAACACTATAAATATAATAATGTGTAATCGTGCGGAATTATTCATCGAAGAAGTAAGTTTTGTTGTCAACCTTGCGGCGGATGCGTTGGTTATTGGGTTCGAGGGCTAAAGCGCGCTGCCAGAATAGCAGGGCCAACTGCGGCTCGCCGTTCATGAAGTAGATGTCGCCGGCGTGGTCGTAGATTTCGGCGGAAAGTTGCTCGATTGGATAATAAGTTTGGTCAAAATCAATCTCAATCGAATCCATGTCGAGGCTATCCATATCGAGGGTATCCGTTTCATAAATAACCGGGTCGATGATTTCGGCGTGGTCGGTGGAGACGGAGATACCGAAGCCTTGGAGTGCTCTATCTATCTGAATGCGAGCGTTTGGGTAGTCCTTTTGGCGGAAGAGTACCCAAGCGTAAGTGTCGAGGTAGGTTGGGTTTGTGGGGTCCTCATAGAGCGCTTCGCGGATGTATCGGTCGGCGCGGTCGAGGTCGCGGTTGGCCACGGAGAGGAAGTAAGCCAAGTTGTTGAGATTGCCGGCGGAGGTGTTGTAGGCGAGTGCGGCTTCGGCGTGCGCGATGGCGCTATCCGATTGATTGATAGCGAAATAAGCGCTGCCGTAGAGGCTTTCAATGTCGGCCACTTCGGAATTATCGGAGATGATGGAAGTGAGCTGTAGCGAGTCCATAAGGGCGATTGCTTCGGCGGGCCGGTTGGAGCTGAGCAAGTATTGGGAAGCGCACAGGGGGAAGAAGCATCGAGGTAGGCGAAGTTGCTGCACGTTGTATACATCCTCGTCATCGCGCTCCGAGTCGTAGAGGAAGTAAGGGATGCATTCTTTGGCTACATTGATGGCGCGGACGGTGTCGCCCAATTGCAGGTTGATGTTCATGCGCATGTATTGAGAGCGCTCGTCGTGGGGGTTTAGTGCGGCGGCATATTCAAACTGTTCCAAAGCGGCGGCAGTGTCGTTGTACATGTAAAGATAACGCGCGTAAGAGGCGTGGGCTTTAGCGCTGCCGGGCATCATCGCAGTTATGTCGTCGAGAATGCGGTACATAGAATCTCTAAGTTCCACATTAGAAGCATTATAATCTATATAGTAGCTTAGGTATACCTCGCGGGTTTCGTCGTCGAGATCGGGGCTGTATAGCGCGTGACGAGCCATAGAGTTGAAGTTGACGGTGTCGTCCACTTCGTAATAGTGAACCATCAGCGCGGAGTAAGCGTCGCCGGCCACGGTGGAATCGAGCGCCACGGCACGCTTGTAATACACCAACGAGCTGTCGGGGCAGAAGACCTTCCATATGCGGCCGGTGAGGGTGAGGCGCTGCACTTCGGTGGGCTGTTTGGCAGCAATTTGTTGCGCTAAGCTGGCGAAAGCCGCGGTGTCTTGCTTAGCCATGTAGCATGCTGCTATGTAAGGGTAGGTTGATTCGGGGTCGGAGCAACGGTCTTGACAGTTAATCAGCACGTTCATAGCCGAGTCGACGTAAGTGGAATCAATTTCGCGAGCCTCGACCAGCAATAAGCGGGTGTATCCGAGGTAGACGTCGGTTTCGGTCGGGTATCGGGCTATCACATTGCGCCAAATTTGCTTTTGCCATTCGAAGTCGCACTCGTTGTCGGCGAAGTGAGAGGCGAGTTGGGCGTGGTTCATGTCGCCGGGGTCTTGGAGGTACCAGCGGTGGATGATGTCGAGGAAATGGTCGTAATCGGCTTCGCTGATTGCGTCGGAAGCGCCCATCAATGAGGCTACTACGTATTCCGCGGCCACGTCCAGATTGGCCGTGTCGGCCAAGTAAGCGTGGCGCATGAACATGTAGTTGTCGGCATAGTCGTCGGCGAAGCTTTCGGCGGAGATGAAAGCGAAGTTGGCGCGTTGCTGCCTGGCGGCTTCGTTGAGGTCGTCGCGGTCGGATCCGAAGGCCGAGGAAATCAGCCCGAGGGCGATGAGAATTACAAGTAAGTGCTTCATTTTCAGACTATTTTTTGCCGGTATGACCAAATCCGCCTTCGCCGCGGTCGGTGTCGGAGAGTTCGGAGGCGGGTTGCCAAGCCACGCGGGTGTACGGAGCCACCACCGCTTGGCAGATGCGTTCGCCGGGGTTGATTGTGAACGGTTCGGCGGAGAGGTTAACCATGATGACACCGATTTCGCCGCGGTAGTCGGCGTCGATGGTGCCAGGCGAGTTGAGCAGGGTGATACCGTGGCGCAGGGCCAGACCGCTGCGTGGGCGCAGCTGCATTTCGTAGCCGGCGGGGAGTTCCACGCGCAAGCCGGTGGGCACTAAAGCGCGTTGCAACGGTAGCAGCACCATAGGCTCGGCGATGGCGGCACGCACGTCCATGCCGGCCGAGAGCTCGGTGGCATACTGCGGCAGGAGGTTGGCCGAGGTGTTGATTACTTTCACTGTGATTTGATCCATAACCTTAGAAATCAGATGGTTATACGGCGGGTGAGGGAGCCGACTTTGAGAATGTAGATGCCGCGGGCATCGATGCGCAGGCGCGAGGTGCCCGAGGGCAGCTGCGCCTGCGTGACCGGTTGGCCCAAGATGGTGAACAGTTTAGCAGTGACCGGGCGCGGGGAGAACACATAAATATAATGGTCGCGCACGGTGATGTCCACACGATCATCGCTAAGCGATTCCACCACCGTGTCGACAGTCTCCCACCGCGGAGGACCGGGTGCAGCAGCTGTGTCAACAGCTAAAACGGCTGCCGCTAACATTGCTATTACTATTTTCAGAAGATGTTTCAAAACGGTGATGTACTTTGCTTTTAATTAGTTGGTTGAGAGAATTATCTGGGGGTCATTTCGCCGCAGAGGGGGCGAGTGATGGCATCAATTACGCCTTGGCCGGAGAGTCCGATGCCGAAGAGGTGCATCATCTTGGTGAGTGCGGCTTCGGTGGTGATGTCGCGGCCGGAGATAACGCCGGTGGCGGCGAGCATGTCGCCGGCCACGTAGCGTTCGGGGTGGACGGATCCGTTGTGACACTGAGTCACATTGAGGATTATGCGGCCGGATTCGCAGGCTTCCTTGACGGCTTGGATGAACCAAGGAGAAGTGGGGGCGTTGCCGGCGCCAAAAGTGCGCAGCACGATGCCTTTGATCTGCGGGGTGAAGAGCAGGTGGCGAAGGGTGGTTTCGCTGATGCCGGGGAAGAGGTCGATGACCATCACGGAGGGTTCCAGGCGGTATTCCACCTTGAGCGGTTCGGCGGGGTTGCGCATGGTGAGGGCTTCTTCGTGGTAGTCGATACCGAGGCCGATGTGGGCCAGGTAGGGGTAGTTGTAGGTGCGGAAAGCGTTGAAATGGTCGGCGGAGCGCTTGGTGGCGCGGTTGCCGCGCCAGAGGTAGTTGTTGAAGAGGATAGCTACTTCCTGCACCATCGGGTGGCCGTCGCGGCCGCGAGCGGCAGCGATTTGCAAGGCCGTAATGAGGTTTTCTTCACCGTCGGTGCGCACTTCGCCGATGGGGAGCTGCGAACCGGTGATGATGATGGGCTTGGCTAAATATTGGAGCATGAACGACAGGGCTGAGGCGGTGTAGGCCATGGTGTCGGTGCCGTGGAGCACCACGAAGCCGTCGTACTTGTCATAGTTGTCGGCAATACTGTGGGCGATGTCTTGCCAGTGTTCGGGACTCATGTCGCTCGAATCGATAGGCGGGGCAAACTGGATGTTGTCGATTTTGTAACCGAGCATTTCCACCTTGGGCACGTTCTCCATCAGGTGGGAGAAGTCAAAGGGCTTGAGCGACCCGGTGTGAGGGTCCTCAATCATGCCGATTGTTCCGCCGGTGTAAATTATCAGAATTCGGGGTTGCATGGTTTAGGTTAATGGGTTGTTAGGTAGTAGTATAAGGTTATTGTATTTGAGCACCCGGGGCCACAGCGGCCGAGGTGGTAATAAGCGAAAGTGAACCATCGGCGTTGACGGCCGAGAGAATCATACCCTGAGATTCGATGCCGCGCAGTTTGCGCACGGGGAGGTTGGCAATGTAGCACACCTGTTTGCCAACCAATTCTTCGGGGTTGGGGTAGTAGGCGGCGATGCCGGAGACGATGGTGCGGTCGGTGCCGGTGCCGTCGTCCAAGGTGAATTTGAGCAGCTTGTCGGCCTTGGGCACTTTGATGCACTCTTTGACGGTGGCCACGCGCAAGTCGGAGCGGCAGAAGGTGTCGAAGTCCACGTCGGCCTTTTGCTCGGCGGGCTTCCATGCCTTGGCTTCGTTTTCTTTCTTGATGCGGGCGAGGCGGTCGAGCTGGGCTTGGATGGCGTCGTCTTCGATCTTTTCGAACATTAGTTCCGACTTGGCCACTTCGGTGCCGGCGGGCACTAAGTCGGTGGCGCCGAGGCGATTCCAGCAGAGACGGTCGATGCGCAGGTCGTCGGCGAGGCGGTGAGCCATGAACGGGGTGAACGGCTCGAAGGCGATGGCCAGCGAGGCGCAGATTTGCATGGCCACGTTCATGACGGTGGCGGTGCGGTCGGCGTCGGTCTTGGCCAGTTTCCACGGCTCGGTTTCTTGCAGGTAGCGGTTGCCGATGCGGGCGATTTCCATGGCCTGCTTGAGGGCTTCGCGGAAGTGGAATGTTTCGAGGCTGTCGGTGAGCGCTTCGGCGGCGGCGCGGATGTCGGCCAAGGCTTTGGTGTCGACCTCGGAGAGGGCGCCGGCGGCGGGCACGATGCCGTTGTAATATTTATGAGTGAGTACGGTCACGCGGTTGATAAAGTTGCCCAAGATGGCCACCAGCTCGCTGTTGTTGCGGGTTTGGAAGTCGCTCCAAGTGAAGTCGTTATCCTTGGTTTCGGGGGCGGTGGCAGTGAGCACGTAGCGGAGTACGTCTTGCTTGCCGGGGAAGTCGCGCAGGTATTCGTGGAGCCACACGGCCCAGTTGCGCGAGGTGGAAATCTTGTCGCCTTCGAGATTGAGGAACTCGTTAGCGGGCACGTTATCAGGCAGTTGGAAGCCGTCGCCGTAGGCCATCATCATGGCGGGGAACACGATGCAGTGGAACACGATGTTGTCCTTGCCGATGAAGTTGATGATGCGGGTGTCGGGACTCTTCCACCATTGTTCCCAGGTGTCGGGGAAGATTTCTTTGGTGTTGGAGATGTAGCCAATGGGAGCATCGAACCACACGTAGAGCACCTTGCCATCGGCGCCTTCCACCGGCACGGGCACGCCCCAGTCGAGGTCGCGGGTGACGGCGCGCGGTTGCAAGCCTAAGTCGAGCCACGATTTGCACTGGCCGTAGACGTTGGTCTTCCATTCCTTGTGTCCCTCCAAAATCCATTGGCGCAGGGCGGGTTCCCAGCGCTCCAGGGGGAGGTACCAGTGGTGAGTTTCGCGCAGCACGGGGGTGTTGCCGGTGATGGCGCTCACCGGGTTGATGAGGTCGGTGGCGTTGAGCGACGAGCCGCACTTCTCGCACTGGTCGCCGTAGGCGCCTTGCGCGTGGCAGATGGGGCACTCGCCCTTGACGTAGCGGTCGGCCAGAAATTGGTGCGCTTTCTCGTCGTAAAGCTGCATGGAAGTCTTCTCCACGAATTCGCCCTTGTCGTAGAGGCGGCGGAAAAACTCTGAAGCGGTGGCGGCATGGGTTTGTGAAGTGGTGCGGGAGTACACGTCGAACGAGATGCCTAACTCTTTGAACGAGTCGCGGATGATAGTGTGGTAACGATCCACGATGTCCTGCGGCGTAACGCCTTCATTCTTAGCCTTAATGGTGATGGGCACACCGTGCTCGTCGCTGCCGCCGATCATGGCCACCTCGCGCCCTTGCAGGCGCAGATAGCGGGCGTAAATGTCGGCCGGAACATACACGCCGGCTAAGTGGCCGATGTGCACCGGGCCGTTGGCATAGGGGAGAGCTGTGGTGATAAGAGTACGCTTATATTGTTTTTCCATAACTATGAATTCGGGGTAGATTTTCTCTATTTATATTATTAAAGTGCAAATTTACGAAATTTTCAGCACACAATCGCCACATTTCAGCGAAAATCCTTCATCTTCCCCCAATTTTTTTGCGGTTAGAGGTCCAATTGGAGGAAATGGCGCAGCGCCACGGCCCTGATGCCGGGGAAATCCGCCGGGGAGCCGGGAAGGGAGTCCATCGACACCACGTACTTGGGAAAGCTGTCGCCAATCTTTGTCAGGTTGCCAAATTCGCGTTGGATTGTAGACTCATTGGCGAGCAAATAGGCGGCTTGGACGTAGATGGTGTCGGAACCGCGAGTGGCCACGAAGTCGATTTCGCCGGCACGGAGAATGCCCACCGCGACGGTGAAGCCGCGGCGGCGCAGGTGGTTGTAAATTACGTTCTCAATCACCTTCTCGATGGATGCGCGGAGGTTGAAGCCGCATAGGTAGTTGCGCAGACCGTGGTCGGCGAAGTAGTACTTGAAGTTCTGCTCAAACAGCCGTTTTCCGCGCACGTCGTAGCGGTTAACCTGATTGATAATCAGCGCGTTGCAGAGATATTTGAGATAGGTCGATGTCAGAGTGGCTGTTTCCTTTCCGCCCTGTGCCTTCATGGTGTTGGCGATATTGAGCACCGAAATCGGCTTGCCGATATTGTCGGCGATGAAGTGGGAGAGGTTCTCGACGAAGGTCACGTTGCGCACCTGTTCGCGGCTCACCACATCGCGCATCATCACGGTGGTGTAGACGCCTTGGAGATAGTCGCGCACCTGACTTTCGTCGTCGATGTCGAAATGGCGCAAGCCGGGCAAGCCGCCCACTCGCAGATATTGTAGCAAAGCGTGGTCGCTGTCGTCGATGTGGTGGAATTGCAGAAACTCCTGATAGCTAAGGCTATACACCGGAATTTCAATGTAGCGGCCGGCCAATCGAGTGGAGATTTCGGAGGAGAACACGTAGGCGTTGCTGCCTGTGGCCACTATCTGGCATCGCTCCTCGGCCAGCAGGCTTCGCAAAGCGTTTTGATAGTCGGCCACGTCCTGTACCTCGTCGATGAGCAGGTAGTTGTCGCCGCCTACGGGCAGGCGCTCGGCCACATAGTCGTACAGCTCTGCCGCGGTGGATAAGGCGCGGAATTCTTGCAGTTCCTTATTGATATACAGCATATTAGCCGTTGGGCGGTCGTTGTGCAGCCACCGTTGCAATTGCAGTAGCACATAGCTCTTACCCACGCGCCGTTGGCCCGTGAGAATCAGAATCATACCGCGATTCAGGCGGGAAATGATTCGTTGCAGGTATATCGGTCGTTCAATTATCTCCATAATCAAATTTTTGTGCAAAAATAGTGATTTATATCCACAATTCCAAACAAATTTGCGAGAAATTGTGGATATACATGTGAATTTTTACATTATGGCGGTCGAGTGTGAGCTCGGAACTTATCCCAAAAGGATAAGCGGCGCTCGGCCCGGATGGGGGCGAGCGCCGCTGTTGGGTATGTGTTGTTTCTCTTACTTGTTGCGGATTACGGCGTGGGGGGCGCGCTCGGTGATGGTGAGCTGACCTACGTGGCAGTGGATGCGGGAGTAGTCGGTGGCTAGGGCGGTGGCGTGGTTCACGGAGAGTTCATCAACTTCGATGGAGGCGTTGTTGGATGCGGCGAAGTCGGAAGCCGGCGACTTGCCTTTTGCTGTGATGGAGGCATTGTTGGCGGCGGCGAAGGATGAGGAAGTGCAGTTGAGCCATGACACTTCCACTTCGGCCACGTTGGCGGAGGCTACATTGAAGCTTACGCAGTCGGTGTGGCCGAAATCTACTTCGGCATTGTTGGCGGATGCCACTTCCACTTGATTCACAGCTAACACGCGGCCGATTTTCACTTCGGCATTGTTGGCGGATGCCACGTGGAGGTTTTGGCAGCTGACTCCGGCGAGGCTTACTTCGGCGTTGTTCGATACAGCGATGCTGAGGTCGCCGGTGACGCTGAGCATTTGCTCGATGTCGATTTCAGCGTTGTTGGAGGCGGCGATGCCGCTGAGGGGTTTGCCGGAGAGAGTCACTTTCACGCTGCCGTTGCCCTCATGTTTGAGCACCAGAGTGCCGTTGTTTACTTTGAGGGAGAAGTTGTCGGCGGAGGCGCCGTTGCGGAATTCCACTTGAGCCGGGCCGGGGGCGCCGATGGCATACTTCACTTCGATGTTGTTAGACACTTCGATGGCGGTATAGTCGCCGGAGATGTTGAAGGTTTGTTTGGCGGATGCTTGGCGAGCCGACATGGTGCAGGAACAGAGGCTCATCAAGGCAACCATTACGATGGAGAGTAAGTTTTTCATTGTATTGGGCGTTTAATTTGTTTTTCTGACTATAAGACGCATACAACCGCCTAAAAATGACATGCCGGATTGTTAAATTTTATAAAATCTTACTGACAGTCTTTGGCAGTCAGACGCTTGCCGGCAAGAAAAGTCGGCTAATGTTTGTGAGAGTGCAAATTGTTTGCTACCTTTGTGCTTGAAAACAGCCTCATATGAATATAGACCAACTAAGCGATACCGAGATAGTTGACGCGCTGCTTCGTCGCGACAGCACCGTTACGCGCCTATTCTTATATAAGAAATGTAGGCCGCTGTTTCGCTCTATCTATCAGCGCTACTACACCGACTGTGTCGACGAAGTGGAGCTCATCAACGAAATTTACCTCTTCGTCATGACGCCATCGAAAAGCACCGGTCGCAACCGCCTCCAAGGGTTCACTTACCGATGCTCGTTCACTCTGTGGCTTAAGATCGTTGCCGAGCACTATTGCCACAGCCTGTATGCACACAAACTCGACACAGATGAAAATTTTTCGGTGGATAGTGATAGAAATGCCGACGAAGCATTGTCATTAGTCAGTGAAAGCAATTCATTGACAGTGGCCGATGCCACCCGGATTCTCGAATCTATGCCCAACGAGCGTTACCGCGCTCTGATCCGCCTTCGTTATCTTGAAGAACTCTCCAACGAAGAAACCGCCGCCCGGCTCGGCCTGTCGATGGCTAATTACTATAATGTGCATCTGCGCGCCAAAAACCAGTGGTGCGACATGCTTAAACAAGAAGGACTGTTATGAAAAACATAGACGACATTCTTGCTCAATTCGCCCAAGTGCCCGACCCCGCCGTGGATCCCGAAACCCTGGGCGCATACATCGAAGGCAACCTCTCCCCCGAGGAAACGCTTGAAGTAGAGGCCGTTCTGGACGATTCGCCGGCAATGAGCTACCTCATTAGCGCGGCCACCGACCCCGAGCCGGAAATCTTCGACGACCTCAGCTTGGACGAGTTGCCCGACCTTCCCGACGTGCCCGGCCTCGCCGCCGACGACGTGGCCGTGGAAGTGCTCGACGAGCCGGAAGTGGCTGAAGTGGACCTCGACGACCCCGCCGATGCCGCCGACTCCGCCGCCGCCGACCCCACCGACTCTGCCGACCCCTCCGCCTGCACCCCCCGCCGCCACGCCGCGCCGCCCAGCGACCCCGC
>CAMGBT010000065.1 GCA_946011725.1 uncultured Bacteroidales bacterium
TGACAAAGTTACGGACAATTTTTGAATTGACCAAATTTTTTCGAAAAAAAATTTAATTTTTTGTCATTTTTTCAATTTTCGGCGCTTCGTTCCCGAAAGCGAGTGCAAAGTTAGGTATTATTTTTGAACTGACCAAATTTTTTAGCAACTTTTTTATGCTAAAAAACATAGAAAATTTCTTACCGCCTGATTAGCAGCCACTTACAGCCACATTTTTTTTGAAGCCAAGCCGCACCGACGAGCAAGAGCTCGAAGCGGGTGCAAAAAGGCTCCGCGCGCCGCACTTCGGCTTCCGCCTCAGCACACAACCCAAGGCCACCGCCGGGCGCTTCCGCGCCGCTCGGCTGCCGCCTCGCCACCGAACCGCCCCGCGGCGCGCGCTTCGCTGCGCCGAACCCTGCACCTGCCGGGCAGCCTGCCGGGCGCCCGGCCGCGGCAGAGCGGGCCCCGGCGAAGCGGCTGCGGCGCTACGGGCGATGAAGCGGGGCCTTCGCTGAAGCTCAGAGCCGAAACAAAAAGGCGGGCGACTTCGCCGCAGCCTGCGGCGAGGAGACGAAAATAAGCGGCGAGGCGGCGCAGAGCGGCGGGGGAGGAGGAGGGGCGGGGAGGGCGGCGAGACAGCGGCGCGGGCGGAGCCTTTTTGCATCTGCTCCGAGCTCTTGCTCGGGCGGCGCAGCGGGGAGGGGCGGAAATGCGACGGAGCCGCTTTTGGCGGCTCCGTCGGGAGGGGGTATGTGGGGGTGGGTTAGTCGATGATGTCGAAGTGGGTGTAGGGGCGGAGGACTTCGGGGATGATGATGCCGTTGGGGGTTTGGTTGTTTTCGAGGAGGGCGGCCATGATGCGGGGGAGGGCGAGGGCTGAGCCGTTGAGGGTGTGGCAGAGTTGTGTTTTGCGGTCTTCGCCACGGAATCGGCATTTGAGGCGGTTGGCTTGGTATGTTTCGAAGTTTGAGACGGATGATACTTCGAGCCAGCGTTTTTGTGCGGCGGACCAAACTTCGAAGTCGAAGGTGATTGCTGAGGTGAATGACATGTCACCGCCGCAGAGGCGGAGGATGTGCCAGGGTAGTCCGAGGTCATCGAGGAGTGATTGGACGTGGTCTTTCATTTCTTCGAGGGCGGCGTAGGAGTTTTCGGGGCGTTCGATTCGGACGATTTCGACTTTGTCGAATTGGTGGAGTCGGTTGAGTCCGCGGACGTCTTTGCCGTAAGATCCGGCTTCGCGGCGGAAGCAAGCGGAGTATGCGCAGTTTTTGATGGGGAGTTGGTCGGCGGGTATGATAACGTCGCGGTATAGGTTTGTGACGGGCACTTCGGCTGTGGGGATGAGGTAGAGGTTGTCGAGGGTAACGACGTACATTTGTGCTTCTTTGTCGGGGAGTTGTCCGGTGCCGTATCCGGATGCTTCGTTGACTACGTAAGGTGGTTGTACTTCGAGGTAGCCGGCTTGGGAAGCTCGGTCGAGGAAGAATTGGATGAGAGCGCGTTGGAGTTTTGCGCCTTTGCCGAGGTAAACGGGGAATCCGGCACCGGTGATTTTAACGCCGAGGTCGAAGTCGATGAGGTTGTATTTTTTGGCGAGGTCCCAGTGTGGGAGTGCGTCTTCGGGGAGGTTTGGCATTGGGCCGCCGGTTTTTTCAACGACGTTGTCTTCGGCTGAACGGCCTTCGGGCACGGCAGCGCAGGGGATGTTGGGGACGTTGAGGAGGATTTGGCGGATTTGGTTTTCGATGTCGGCGAGTTGGTCGGCGATGGGCTTGAGTTGGTCCTTGAGGGCGGCCACCTTTTCCTTGGCGGCTTGTGCTTCGTCTTTTTTGCCGGCTTTCATAGCGGCGCCGATTGATGCTGCGAGGCGGTTGAGTTCGGCGGCTGTGTTGTCGTTTTTGAGTTGGAGAGCGCGGCGTTGGTCATCGAGCTCGATTACCTTGGAAATTGGTTGGCGGCCGTCGAAGCCTTTGACGGCGAGGCGAGCGATGATGAGCTCGGGGTCGGCCTTGATTTGCTGCAGTGTGAGCATAGTATATTATATATAATAATGTGTAGTTAATCTTATTTAGTGAGGAGTTGGCGCACTTTTGCGGAGATTGCTTTGCCGTCGGCTTGTCCGGCGAGGCGCGCGGTGGCGAGTTTCATTACTTTGCCCATATCGGCGGGAGATGTGGCGCCTACTTCGGCGATGATGGCAGAGAGTTGGGCGGTGAGTTCCTCGTCGGAGAGAGCTTTGGGGAGGTATTGTTCGATGACGGCAGCTTCGGCGAGTTCGTTTTGAGCGAGTTCGGGGCGCTGCTGCTCGGAGTATATAGCGGCGCTTTCGCGACGTTGCTTAACCATTTTTACCAGGATTTTGAGTGCAACATCGTCGGGGAGCTCACCATTGGCTCCCGGGGCTGTTTTAGCTTCGATAAATTCTTTTTTGATGCCGCGGAGTGCTTCGAGGCGCACTTTGTCGCGGGCGAGCATTGCCGATTTGATGTCGGCTGAGATGGTGTCAAACAGAGCCATAATTTCTTGATTACATTAACTGAGGTGCAAAGTTACGAAATTTTGTGCTAAAAAGATAGTAATTAAGTGGGTAAAATTTTGTAAATTTGCAGAAATTTTCTGAAGTATAACTAAAACGATACGATTTTGGATATAGACCCGTTGCCGGCGTGCTTGTCGGCGTTCAATTTTTTAGCAATGATTCCGTGCCAGGTTACGGCCGGATTTACGGTGGCGCAATTTGTGGCTTTGTGCACGGCGCTGCTGTGTTTGATGTTATCGGGGTTTGTGTCGGCCAGCGAGATTGCCTTTTTTTCGCTGACGCCGGGGCAAATCGAGGAGATGGAGCAGGATAAGCGCACCGGCATCATCGAGCGGCTGTTAGGGAAGCCTGAGCGGCTGCTGGCCACGATTTTGATAGCGAATAACTTGGTGAATGTGGCTATTGTGGTGCTGTGTAACTTCGCGTTAGGCCCGGTGTTTGAGGGTATGAGCGAGGTGTGGAGTTTTGTGCTGCAAACCATCATTCTTACGTTCTTGATTTTGCTTTTTGGCGAGATTTTGCCTAAGATTTACAGCAATAATTACCCGGAGAAGTGGGCGCGGTTTGCGGCGCCGGGGGTACTGGCTTTGACGCAGGTGTTTCGGCCGGTGTCGAAGTTCTTGGTGGGCTCTACGGCGATAGTTAACCGGGTGGTTACCAAGCAGTCGCAGGCGTTGACCACCGACGATTTGAGCCAAGCGCTTGAAATCACGTCCGATGCCGACGACTCCGACAAGGATATACTCGAGGGCATTCTGCGCTATGGCAACACGCAGGCCTCGGAGATTATGACTCCGCGCATCAACATCACCGACATCAACATCCGCAGTAACTTTTCGGAGGTGATGCAGGTGGTGGTGGAGACGGGCTATTCGCGCATCCCGGTGTATGAGGACAATGAGGACAACATTCGCGGCATCCTGTTTTCGCGCGACTTGCTGCCTTACATCGGCAAGGTGGATGATGAGTTTGATTGGCGAAAACTGCTTCGCGAGCCGTATTTTGTGCCTGAATCGCGCATGATTGATGACCTGCTGGAGGACTTCCGCAAGCGTAAGCAGCACTTGGCCATCGTGGTGGACGAGTACGGCGGCACGCAGGGCATTGTGACCTTGGAGGACGTGCTGGAGGAGATCGTGGGCGACATCAACGATGAGTACGACAACCCCGAAGCGAAGTATAAACGCGTGCGCGACAATGTGTTTGAGTTTGAAGGCCGCACGCTGCTCACCGACTTTTTCCGCGCCACCGATATCGATGAGGAGGACTTTGAAGAGGTGTGCGAAGATGCCGAAACCATCGCCGGGATGCTGCTGGCCATTAAGGGCGACTTCCCGCGCGAGGGCGAGGAGCTGAGCTACGGCTGCTGCAAGTTCGTGGTGCTGCGTGTGTGCGAGCACCGCATCGCGCAGGTGCGCGTGACAGTGACTCCCAACAGCGACAAGAAATGAAAACGGCTGCGGGCATAGCACTGATAATGGCCGCCATCGCGGGCGGCTGCACCGATGGGCGCGAGGCCGTGCCCCGTGCCGTGGCCTACCCGCGCGCGGCACTGCCCGACACCGCCTCCGTGCCCTACTCTATCGGCGCGGTGAGCGGGCGCCTCAGCGCCGCGGCCACCGTGGATGCCCCGCGCCGCGGGTGGCTCACCGCCGGCTACCCCACCGTGGGCGCGCAGCTCCATATCTCCGTGACCGACACCACCGCAGCAGCCTTGGAGCAGGTCAAGGCCAACCGCATGCAGCGGTTGCTGCTCAACGCCGGCAACTGCCCCACCACCAACCGCGAGTTCACCACCGCGGCCGGCTTCACCTCCATAGTGGCCACCACCGCCCACTCGGCCACGCCTGTGCAGTTCCTTGCCACCGACGGCCGGCACATCGTGGTGAGCGGCGCCGTGTTCATGCCCGCGGCCGCCGATGCCGCACCCGACTCCGTGGCACCCATCATCGAGTACTTTGAACACGAGGCCACCCGCCTATTGCTCACTTTGCGCCATGAATGAGATCGAAATTTTGCACTACGTCAGCACCACCGTTGGGCTGATGGCCATCGATCGCAGCCTGCCGGCGCGGCAGGCCGAACGCGCTGCCGCTCAGGCGGTTGCATCGTTTTTGCTGGGGCGCGAGGTGGGTATTGACCACCACTCCGACGGCGCGCCGCTCATCGCCGACTACCGCGGATGGGTGAGCATCAGCCACAGCCGCAGCACCGTGGCCGTGGCCATCGACCCCGAGCGCGCCATCGGCATCGACATCGAAGAACGCGAGCGGGCGCCGCGGCTGCCGAAGCTGGCGCCGCGCGTGCTAACTTCCACAGAGATAGCTACTTACAACGGTCCGGAGGAGCTTCTGCGAGCGTGGACACTCAAGGAAGCCGCCTACAAAGCCGCCCGCGCCGGCGTGGACTTTCTGCACGACATCCAACTGCCCGGCGACGGCTCGCGCCGCATCACCGCCGCCGGCATAGCCGTGGACATCCTCGCCTCCGAGCCCCACGGCCCGCTCATACTCTCGCTGGTGTACCGCCGCTGAGGCCCTACCCCACCCGGCCACGGCGAGCCGCAGTTCGGCTTCCGCCTCACCACACAACCCACCGCCGACGGACAAATTTGGGATGAAAGGTGCATTTTTTTGGCAAAAAACTTCACTATCCGAGTTTTTTATCTTAATTTTGCACCGTTTTTTAAATCAACTATTCAAAACAATGTCAACAAACACAGTAGACAATACCCGCAAAGTGACCACCAAGCGCCTCATCGAGATGAAGCACCGCGGTGAAAAAATTTCAATGCTCACCGCTTACGACTACTCGTTAGCGCAGCTGGTCGACGATGCCGGTATCGACGTGATTTTGGTAGGCGATTCCGCCTCGAATGTGATGATCGGCAACCCCACCACACTGCCCATCACCTTGGACCAAATGATTTACCACGCCAAGTGCGTGACCAACGCATGCAAGCGCGCCTTGGTGGTGTGCGACATGCCTTTCGGCTCATATCAGGGCAACTCGAAAGAGGCGCTCAATTCAGCCATCCGCATCATGAAAGAAAGCGGCGCCGAAGCCGTGAAGATGGAAGGCGGCGCCGAGATAGTGGAGTCAATCGAACGCATCCTCACCGCCGGCATCCCGGTGATGGGCCACCTGGGCCTCACCCCGCAGTCGATCAACAAGTTCGGCACCTACGCCGTGCGCGCCAAAGAAGAAGCCGAAGCGGCCAAACTCCTGGCCGACGCCAAGCAATTGGAAGAAATCGGGTGCTTCGCCTTAGTGCTGGAGAAAATCCCCGCCGCATTGGCCACCAAAGTGGCACAGTCGATCTCCATCCCGGTGATAGGCATCGGAGCCGGCAGCGGCGTCGACGGCCAAGTGCTGGTACTCCAAGACATGCTGGGCATCACCCGCGGCTTCTCGCCCAAATTCCTGCGCCGGTACGCCAACCTGGCCGACACCATCAACGCCGCCATCAGCAAGTACATCGACGACGTAAAGAACGTAGACTTCCCCAACGCCGACGAGCAGTACTAACCGCCCTTAACCCATCCCCAACGCAAAAGCGTAAGGCCCCTCCGAGAGCCTTACGCTTTCGCATTTTCCGCCCGACCACTATTCAGAGCCACGCGGAACGAATAAAACAAAAAAATTGCTGAAGAATACGTTATTCCTGTTTTCGTCCTTTTTTGCTGAATTTTTTTTCGCTGATTTTCAATCAATTAGCTATTGGCGATTTGGTATTTGGGTAACGCGGCGTATCTTTGCACCATGTTTATCAATAAATCCAAGAACAAATCAGGCTCCATCAGCGTGCGCGTCCTCCAAAAACGGGGGCGAAACAATGCTATGGTTAGGAGTTTCGGTAGCTCAACTGACCAGACGGAGATCCAATGACCAAATTTCGGCTGTTGGCCCTGAGGTGGTGTTCGGCAAGTTGTTTGATTACGTTGGTTATGGAGAGATTGGAGGGTTGTTCCGTCCGCTGGTTTTGAGTCGGCTGGTGGCACCCGGCAGTAAGCTGAAAACGGTTGATTATCTTTGGAGATACAATGGGGTGGCGTATGACGTGAATAAGGTTTATCGATATCTTGATAAACTTTGTGACCGTAATCCGGCAAAGGCTGACATCAAGGATCGCATTGAACAGATTACTTTTGCGCATAGCTCCAAACAAATACCTCCGTCTTGAAGGTGAGACAACCATAAGTATAGACCTTGAGGCCTTCGAGCAAGATGCAGTTTGGGATGGCCTCAAAGGATATGTAACCAACACCAAACTAACCGATGAAGAAGTGATTGCCAACTACCACAACCTGTGGTTTATCGAGCGAGCATTCCGGATGAACAAATCCGACCTTCAGATCCGGCCAATGTACCACCGTCTGCGCAATCGAATCGAAGGACATATATGTATATGCTTCTGCACCTACGTCTTGCAGTTAGAGATGGAACGCTTGCTGAAAGCAGCTCAGTCCACCATTACTGTTGAAAGAGCTCGCGATCTTGTCAAAACCATGTACGCTCTAACCTATACAAAGCCCGACCACACACAGCCAACTAAGGTGATGCTTGGCATGGAAGACGAGCAGGCTGAGCTCTTCCGGCTGGTCGAAAAATTGGTCAAACGTGATTTGAGTAACGCATGACGAAAACAGGAAATGTAAGAGCCGTGGTGCTTTTTTGAAATTTTTTTGGAATTTTTTTTTTATATTCGAAATTTTTATTAACTTTGCGGTGTATTGGCCAAAAATTACACCACCTGACGGGGTTGGATGTGGCCAATGGTATTTATTGTAAAACAGCGTTATGCCTTGGCGCGTTTTTCACAACTTAAATCTATGCATTGGAAAAGGAGCCACCGCACAGACTCTCACGCTTGTCATTCTTTTTGCTCGAATCGGAGTGGTCTATAGAGCTATGTAATTGAATATGAGAACAGTACCTATTCAACGTCAACGCAATCAGCAACCTACGCGCAATATTCGCGGTAATGGAGGCAATCGCCCGAGTGGTGGCGGTGGCTCCAAGATTTTAATTGTAATCATCTCCGTGGTGGTGCTTGGCCTGCTTGGCTGGGGCATTTGGGCGCTATTGAGCGGTAGCAATGGACATTTTTCGCGTGCCACGCTTGACACTTATGTGAACTCAACGCCACAAAAAGAATTATTGAATGATGGCATGGGGGTGTACATCGACTTGTCGAACGGCATGAATTATGCTTACTCGCAGCCGGAGTATCAGAATGTGCTGGAGTCGGTGGTGAATAAGCTTGCGGCCATCAAAGGTATCTCGTTTTATGGTTTGAGTGCAGGCAAGATTTCCGAGCCGCTGAATATGGACCACAAACAGCTGTATAACTACTTGATGAACAAAGGCTCGTACTCAAATATCGGTGCGCCGATTGAGGGTGCATTGTCCGAGATTGTGCGCAAGGGTCAGCCGGCGTTGTTGATGACTGACTTTGAGGAGTATCAGGGCAATCGTATTCAGAAGGCTGCTTTCGCCAAGCAGTACTTTATCAGCTGGTTGCAAAGTGGCTATACTATCACTTTCTTCAAATGGGACTTCACCGAAGGCACCAAGTCGAAGCATATGTATTTGGCTGTGTTTGACGATGGCGCAGAGCGCTTGTTGTCGATGGTTCAAACGGCTATCGCCGTGACCAAAGTGCCGGTGGAAAGCTACACTTTGGGTGGCCGTGGCTTCAATTTCCCCATCACGGTGATCAACAAAGACGCGCGCCAGGGATTGAACTTCCACAACGACAATGGCGTTGACTCTGCCACAGGTGTATTAGAAGGCGGCGGCGCCGAAGATTATATCTGCTATCCGCGAAGCGTTGCCACCGCCTCCGGTGAAGGCATGTACCTGCCACTGAACAATATGATTGGAGCACAACTGGCTGAATACTACCCGCTTGGGGTGAATTGGGCCGATGCTGTGCCCAGTATCAATAGTCTCAAAAACGCCAAAATCGTAAAGGATGATGAAGAACAGTTGAAGTACCCCAATCTACACATGTTGGACTCGCTGTACGTTAACTTTAAAGCTCAAAATGGCTACGAAATTACCAGCGTAGAGGCGCGCGTATTCGACATGCAACCCGGTATGGACCGCTTGCAAGCGATGATGGACACCACTCCCAACCCCACTCCCGAGCAGATTTATGAAGCTGTGGACGCTGCTTCCGCACCCGAACTCACTCAGGTCTTTGTGGCCTCGATGCAGGATAGCCAAGATCCGCCCGGCTTCTCCGAACTGATGCTCGACTTCCACGGTAAATTTACCGGTAAGGCCGACGCGCAGTTCAACCCCTCGCACCTGTTGTGTGTAAACTACGTAATTAGTGAAGCACAGCCCATTATCGACTATAATCTGGAGCAATTCTTCGGCTCTACAAACAATCCGTCGCTGCTCAATTCAGTGAAGGAAACCCTCACCGACGCCGGTTGCAGCCCCGAAGGTCGCGTGCTCTTCTCATTCTACTTTAAATCAGCTGAATAATCACCATAAAACATCACCAATATGCAACAACTCACAGTAATCAATGCCTGGATGTGGTCCATCGGCATTACTATTGTCCTGTTCCTCATCAACATCCTCATTGCCAATACGGTAATGTTCCGTCCCAACAACCCCGGCACAACCACCCGCCGCATTTGGTTCTGGGTACTGGCCGTACTGTCGTTGGTAATCAGCTTCCTCATCAACTTGTACATTGCCAATGGTATCGAAGTTAGTGCCCAAAGTAGGGATTATCTAATACACGCCGGCATCTCAGCCTTGCTTATGTTCGTAGTGTACGTTGGCTTGGGCTTTGTGCTGAGCAAGCTTTTCCCCAACTCCAAGATCGGCACATGGTTTTAACCTTCTAACCCTTTTCCCATGAACGACCATTTATTCCTGATAGCCATCGGCGGTACGGGCATGCGATGCCTCGAATCGTTTGTGCACCTGTGCGCCGCCGGGCTGTTCGACAATGAAACTATCGATATCCTCACCCTCGACACAGACCAAACTAACGGCAACAAGAATCGAGTGGAGAGCCTCATCGGGCTGTACAACGATGTAAAAACCGCCGACCCAACGACACCCGGCGGTGTGGAGCGCACCGACACCTTCTTCTCGGCCAAGCTCAAATTGTACCGCTTCTTTACCGACTACTCCAAGGACAACCGCAGCAACTTTGGCGCCATCAGTGCCACACCCGGCCTGAATCAGCAGCAGAAGGACGACAACCAAGACCTCTCCGACTTGCTGTTTGAACGCAACACCGTGCAACAGTTCCAACTTAATCACGGCTATCGTGCTCAAACTCACCTGGGCTCGATGCTGATGTATCACGGCATCGTAGAGGCTGCGCGCAATGTAAAACGCGGCGGCTCGCATGTGCAAGAGCAGGAGAGAGAGTTGGCCGCCTTTATTAAAGAACTGACCAAGAATTCGGCCAACGCACGTGTGTTCGTGTTCGGCAGCGTATTTGGCGGCACGGGGGCCTCGTCCATTCCCATCATTCCGTTGGCTTTCAGCGAGGCCATGCGCATCTCCTCGGGCGGTGCCACCACCCTGAATATGAGCAAGGTGCTGTTCGGCTCCACATTGCTCACCGATTACTTCAGCTTCGCCAACCCCACCCAGCAACAGTTAGCTAAGGACAAAGTCGTGGCTGATTCCAACGTATTTGCGCTGAACTCACAGGCAGCAATGAAATTCTACGATGGCGACGTGACCACACGCAATACCTACAAGCGGATGTATCACATCGGCGTGCCTGCCGCGCTCAAAACCGCCTACAACAACAACGGCATGGTGGCCACCGGCGGCTCTGAGCAGTGCAACCCCTGCCACTTCGCCGAGCTGATGTGCGCCTGCGCCGCCTTCGACTTCTTCAACAGCGACCGCCAGCAGCTGGCCGCCATCAAGAACGCCCAGTACCTCTATCGCAATGTGGAAGTGGACGCCAACGGCGTGCTCAACCTCACCGGCGGCAGCTTCGTGGGCATGCAGAATGAGCCGCTCTTCGAGAAAAAGTTAGGCGCACTGCTGTGCTTTGCTCATATCGTGCTATCCAAGTTCCAAGGCGCTTTTACCAACGTATCCGGTGTGAGCAATATGCTCGACTACTTTGACAAAGCAAAGTTTACCAGTTACAGCTTCTTGAGCGATACCGAGTGCGAAACCATCGACAAATACCTGCGCGAGTTTGGTTACTTCATCGGCCCGAACGGATTCTACCTCGGCTGGATCTATCAGTTGAACGCCTCGGTGGGCAACGGCCGCTTCATCTTCAGTCCCGAGGCCTTCCGCACCACCAATATGGAAGACATCGACCCGGGCATCCTTCAGCGCGACTCCAGCCACTTCTGGGACACCAAGGGCAACATCTTCGCTTCCAATGCCGACCGCCACTGGAACTACTTTGTGGAAGTGGTTAAGAATCCCGATATGTTACCCACTGCTAACCAAGGCACCGAGCCTAAGGAGCAGCTGCTCGCCCACATGTACAATGCTATTAACACCGCTAACAACTTTTAGACTATGCCACAACGACCCCTTATAATAGATGTAGATTCTAACTGCGTGCCCGGCGGTAATCTCAACCAGTGGGGAGTGCTGCCCAATGCCTCAGTGTTCATCGCCAACATCCTCACCCCCAAGCTCAATAAAAATACCAACATCGGCAGTTTGGTGTCGGGCATCCCCACGGCATTCGCGCGTGTGGACCTGTTCACCGAGGCCATCAAATTCTGCGGCAGCGGCTCCAAGCCGGTGGCCAATAACCTCACCTCGTACTTCCCCATCTTGGTGGACGAATGGCGAGGCTTCATAGCCTGCTTGGCATTGGACTATCCACAAATCAGCGTTCACCGCATCAACTTGGCGTACAGCGATGGCAAAAGCGTAGAAGCCACGGCCAACCCGTACGAGCCCAAGGGCGCCTTCGGCAATATGTTGCTCGGCCGGCGCGATTTGTGGTGCGACCTCACCGTGCCCGAAGCCAATCGTGTGCCTTTCCTCAATGTGATCAAATACAACGGCCAAGTGGTGGGCGCCACCGCTCCTGACTGCTTGCTGTTCACCTCCACCGGCTATCAGTGCGTCCCCGCGCAGGACAAGCCTTGGATCAGCTCGGTCAACGGCCGCTTCACCGACCCGCTCAAAAACGCCATGACCGAGGAGCAAGTGGCCGCGTTGCATGCCTACGTGTCGCACCTGATCGACGGCCTCAATAAGTTTGAGGAGTACTATCAAGCCTACGCCGAACAGCTGCAGTTCACCACCATCAGTGCGGAATTGATTCGCTGGCGCGATGAGATTGTAACACTTGCCAATACCGAAAACTTCAACCTGTCGATTGGCAGCATACCGCCGGTGGAAGCCGGCTTCGAAGGCCCGTTCAGCGAGCTATTCTGCTACACCGAGTATCTCTACGCCGACAATGGCATCATTACCACAGAATCCGGTCCAAACACCATCTGCTTCGACCCGCGTCGTATCCTGTTGGACGAATCATCCAAGATAGCGCGCATCCACATTAACGTGAGCGATATAGCATTGACCGATCTGCCCATCTTGCTGTTGCAAGCCGACATGTCGGGCAGCACGGACAAGGCATTCTTTGCCCTGCCGCTGAGCGCCCTCGGCCTCAACGTGTTCGGCGACAACCTCAACGCATTGGTATACGGTGGAAACAACAACATCAGCGCCACCATCCAAGCCACATACAACCCCGCCGCTCGCGAAAAGAATCTCGAAGTGGTGCTCACCATCATTATTAACAACCGCCAGCGCCAGTTCAAGCGCATCTACACCGGCGGCCCCACCATTTCCAATCAAGACATCCTGATTTGGCCCAACTTCATGTCGCAACAGTGGAATGCCTACTATATGTTCAACGAGTTGCCGCACAACAACACTTCGTTGCCCTATCGTGCCTTCCCGTTCGTGGCCGACTTCAACGACAACAACCGCATCATGCTCGACGATGATAACCACCCGTTGCTGCTGAGCGACAACGGGCGCATCGTGGCGCCGCAACAGCGGGTCAAGGCGGAGTTGCTGGTAGAAGACACTAACTTGGTGGCCGGCAATGCCTACAAGTACGAAATCTACCGTTCGAACCTGCCATTCAAGGGCGTGGCTCTGATGTCGCCCACGGGCGAGCAGGGCGGTTACTTGGTGGTAAACTACAGTCCCAATACCAATTCGCCCTTACCGTTGGATATGACCATCCAAGGCTTCCGCAACCTCACTCCGGTGCGCTTGGGTGTGGACTTCGGCTCCACCAACACTTCCATCGCTTACTCCAGCGACAACACCGGCGAAAAAGGCTTCGACTTTGTGTGTCAGCGTGTGTCGCTCATCGGCATCGGCCGCCCCAACGTGCCGCGCGAAAACGATGTGCTGTTCTTCCAAGGCCCCGGCCAAGTGGTGCACTCCAACTCTGTAAAGAGCGTGCTGACACTGCACGACCCTCGCCGCCTGCCTCAAATAGGCAATGGCCAGTCGACCTATAGCCGCGATTCCAAAGAAGTGGTGGGCGGTATGCCGTGCTTTGCCGAGAACCTGCCCTTCGCCGGCTCCGATGCTACAAGCATCACGCTGGAGTATCCCACAGCCAAAATTGTGACCCAAGTGCATAATATGAAATGGGTGGACAATGACACCGACATCGCCCACAAGAAGGCCTTCCTGCGCACCTTATTGCTGCAGGTATACTCCAACTTGTTCATACAAGGCTTGGTGCCGACCTCGCTCAAGTGGTCGTTCCCGTCGGCTATGCCCGGTTCGTTGCTCATCTCTTACCAGCAGATTTGGAGCGACCTGGACGATGTTTGCCCGGTATTCGACCAGCAAAACACCACCAGAGTGTATGCGCTGTCCATTTCAAAATATTCGCCCAAAGGTATCAATGCCGTCCCTGGCGGCAATGGAGGTTTCGACAACGCCGGTGGCGGCTTCGACAATGCCGGTGGTGGCTTTGGCAACGCCGGTGGCGGCTTCGGCAACGCCGGTGGCGGCTTCGGCAACGCCGGTGGTGGCTTCGGCAACGCCGGTGGTGGCTTCGGCAACGCCGGTGGTGGCTTCGGCAACG
>CAMGBT010000066.1 GCA_946011725.1 uncultured Bacteroidales bacterium
GCAACAACATCGCCGTGGTGGATGCCGCCGGTGCCATCGCCCAGCGCACCCACTATTACCCCTACGGCGAACCGTGGCGCTACCCCGCCGGCCAACCATACCTCTACAGCGACAAAGAGCTAACCCGCGCCGACGGCCGCCATGCCTACACCTTCCCTGCCCGCACCCTCCTGCCCTCCCTCCCCCGCTGGTCCACTCCCGACCCACACTCCGAATCCTATTACTCCATCTCCCCATACTCTTACTGCGCCGCCAACCCAATCATGGCCATCGATCCATTCGGCTGCGACAGCATTTTTGTATCGAAAAATAGCGAAGGTATGTGGAATATTGACCGCGAAGTGATTACGCCAGGACATGATTTTATTGGTGCAACTTTTGAAAATTATAGCAAATTTCAGACATATTCAGAAGGTAATTATGGAGAACGAGTAATCGGCCTTAATTTAGAGATTGATGATTACCAAACACTTGGTGTTTTACATATCTCCGGCAAATCTGGAATAGGGAGTACTCTTTTTTATGTGACACCTGGCGGTGAAAGCAGTAACGCTGTGGGTTCAGAAAAGCGTGTTAACGATGGAGAATATCCTTTTGCTACACCTAATCAATGGAATAAATGGCAAAAACCCGGTTTGGGCGGACAAGTTGCAAACCGCGGCATTCGTTTCCACTACGGCACATCACGAGGATGGTCGCAGGGATGTTTCATCCTTTCAAATAGCTACTATTTAGATGGAGGGAAAGTGAAATTTAATTTGGAGGCATCTAAAAACGCATCAGTTGCATTTGATAATTTGCTCGGTGCAACAGAACAATTCGAATATTCTTCTAATGGCAAAATCAGGCAAGGGTCAGTCTTTCCTGCACCAATTCCATACGTTTTTATTCTAAAAAGCTTATGCAACGGATTTTAATTATAATTCTAATAGCCTCTTTTACAACAGCTTGCTATTCGCAAAGTGAAGTAATCGGGGATTTGTGCGCCATCGAAGTGTGCTACGATAGCGACACTCTGCGCACTACTCACGCAATGGATTCGGCAGTTATGGTGCGCCATCCGGAGTTTAGCTCGGTTGAACAGACGTTTGAGTATCTTTCAACAATCAAAGATTGTCACATACGTTATTCCGGTGGCGATTGCCCGCCCGGAGCCGTTGACTTAGAAATGGGAAGCGATTCTATCGGCAACTATGTGGCAATGCGCTATTCAGTGACTGACAGCGACTTGAACCCGTTGGTACTTGAATATGCCTGCCTACAGCGTTCAATCGGCTACGGCATCATCGGTTCGTTCGATATCGGTCAACCTTATAGCGAGGTGTTTTCACTCTTAGCCATTGATGCCGATAAATGCCCACACGACATCTATCTCAAGCACCCCTCCGGCCTTGTAGCTCAAATCACTTTTACCGATGGCCGTGTCAGCCAAGTACTTATCAATACGCTGCCTGAGAGTTCTCAAGAAGAACTGTATTTTCGAGAAGACGGCAAATATCGCCAATTTTTCTATTTTTGATTATGAAACACCTGCCAAAAATCATATTGCTTTTGCTATGCTCTACCGTAGCAATTTATGGTAGTTCGCAGACGCCCTGCCGCGTCTCAATTGACACCATTCCATGGCTAATTTTCCCCAATGCAGCAGCAATTCTGAGCGAGCATTGTCCTGCTGATACCGACATCTACCATGCGTTTGAATATTCCGTAGACTCTGAAGCTGGAGTGGCTTTTTTGGACTTACAGAATCCTCATGAAAGCTGCACACGCGATTTCCGCTACATCAGTGAAAACGGTGGCCCGATGATTTTAGAGTATGCCGCATTGGGCAATGCAGAACACGCTCCGTTGAGCGAGGCCGTAGCTGCATATTTGCCCCTGTGCGGTATCAATATCGGCGACAATTCCAATAACCTTAAAATTCTTCACGACCAAGCAGTCCAACCTCGCCAACGCACACTTTATAGCTCCATTGAAAAAGCACTTTCAGTAGATAACACGCTTGACCCTAATGAATACGACTTGCATTGGACAACACCCTCAATCGAGTTCCCAATACAAATCGAAGCCGCCGCTACCACTTACACCTACACCCTCACCTTGTGGCTCGAAGATGGCAAGGTGAAGGTTATAACCCTAAAAAGACAACGCTAAATATGACACGGAAAATATCGATGATACTTTTGTTGGCGACGGCGGTGGCCGGCGCTGTCGAGCTGCCGCGACAGCTTCCCAATCCGGCGGCGATTAACACGGCGGCTTCGCTGTGGAACTTCTCCGCGGCGGAAGAGGCCGCCGTTCCGGCGCGTGTAGATTGCTACGGAGATTCGCTTTTGTGCGAGGATGTTGACGGCGAAATCCGGTGGTATGAAATCAGCACAGCCGGTCGGTGCTTAGTCAGTCGCGAGAACCGCTTGATGCACTGCGCTTTCGGCGATTCGTTGCAGCCGATGAGCGGCGAAAGTGCGCAGTCGTTCGTCGCCGTAGGCCGCTATTGCGGCAACCATGACCTGCGGTTGGAAGGAGTCATCACCACCTCCGCGCCGGTGGATGGCGCACTGATAATCGCCATCGGCGACACCATCGCAGCCACCATGGTCACCGAGCGCCTGGTCTTCGCCGCCCGCTTAGGCGGCGATGTCCTCGCTCCGTTCACATCGTTCGAAGCCGACACCTTAGACTGCTACACCATCACCCGACATCGCTGGTTTGCGACACCCGGTGCTGCCCCCGTGGCCATTCTCACCACCACCGAAGCCACCGCCGCCGACGGCACACGTACACCCACGACGGCCACCGCCTTCTGCATCAATGCAGCCGAATTGCCGTGCAGCGACAGCGCCCCCGACAGCCCCATCACCATCACCATCGAAGCCAACACCCTGACCATTGCCCTCGCTCCCGACAGCCAACCCACCCCAATCACCGCCGCCATCACCACCATCGACGGCCTCCCCTGCCTCAGCACCCAATTCACCCTCCAACCAGGCACCACCTACACCCTCTCCACTGTCTCCCTCCCCTACGGCCGCTACATTGCCACCATCTCCACCCCCACCGCCGCCTCCCGCCACTACTTCTCGCGATAAGATTCGGCTCCGACATTTTGTCTACCGCAATGCGAGGTTAATGGCTTGATGCAAAAAAGTTGAGGAAATGTTGGGATAATTGCGCGATTTTTGCTAAATTTGCACTCGGAAAAACATAATCTTACTATACAATGAAAAAGGTAGAACGGCTTTTAGCCGAAAAGTTGCTGAAAATCAGCGCCATTATTCTCCAAGTCGACAATCCCTTCACCTGGGCAAGTGGCTGGAACTCACCTATTTACACAGACAACCGCAAGACCCTGTCGTACCCCGACATCCGCTCGTTCATCAAGGTAGAACTCACTCGCTTGATCCTCGAAAATTTCAAGGATGCAGAAGTTGTGGCCGGTGTGGCCACCGGTGCCATCGCGCAAGGAGCGTTGGTAGCCGACCTGTTGGGTCTGCCTTACGTATATATCCGCTCCACCCCGAAGGATCACGGTTTGGAGAACTTGATCGAGGGCAACCTGCGCCCCGGTCAAAAAGTGGTGGTAATCGAGGACTTGATCTCCACCGGCAAGTCGTCGCTGAAGGCTGTGGAAGCAGTACGCGCCGCCGGTGCCGAAGTTATCGGCATGGCCGCATTGTTTACCTACGGCTTCCCCGTGGCTGAAGAAAACTTCCGCAAGGCCGGCGTTAAGTTGCTGACACTGAGCAACTACAACGCTATGATCGAGGCTGCCCTCGCTACCAATTATATCAAAGATTCCGACGTAGACACCCTTAAAGAATGGCGTCAGGACCCGGCTAACTGGGTGCCTGCCTGCCGCAAAATCTGATATGGCTACATATACCAGCAAGCCGGTGGTGGTGGGCAAACCTGCCACCGCTGTTGCCGCCTCGTTCAGCGATTTGACTCGCTTCCAAGAAGTGTTTGAACAAATGCCCGCGGAAGAGCGCGCCAAAGTGGGCGATGTGTCGTTTACCGCCGACCGCATCGCCATCAAGACCGCGCAAGTGGGCGAAATCGGCTTCCGGGTGAAGGAGCGTTCCGCCTCGAAGGTGGTGTTCGGCGCCGAAAATTCGCCCGTGCCGATGGACATCAAAATTGACCTCAAAGAACTGTCGGAAGGTGAGTGCGAACTGACCACCTCGATGGAAGTGGACATTCCAGTATTCCTGCGCCCGATGATTGGCGGCGCCATGCAAAAAGCCGTGGATCAGTTTGCCACACTCATGCAAAAAATGGCCTAAACAATATTCGATAGCTAAGAAGCTGTATATCTGCTTCTTAGCTATCTTTACACTTATATCGCCGTGAATATAAAGCACTTCGTAATGGTATTAGCCCTGCTGCTGCCGCTGATTGGTTGCGACAGGTTGGACAACCGGCGGCTACCGCTGGCCAACGTCCACTTGGTGTTCTACACCCAGGCCGACTGGGTGACCTACGGGGTGAGCGGCGCGCGCCAGTCGCGAGCATTCATCCGCGAGCAACGGGTGCCCAAGAACTATCCCTACACGGCCGACAGCTACACCGGCTTCGGCGGTATCTTGCTGTGTTCCACCGACATAGGCGACTTCGTGGCCTACGATATGGCCTGCCCGGTGGAGTGCCGCGCCGATGTGCGCGTGGCGGTAGGAGATGACGGCATCGCCGAATGCCCCAAATGCCACAGTCGCTTCGACATCTTCTCGTTGCCGGGGTATCCGGTGGCGGGCGAAGCGGCCGAACGGGGCTACGGGCTGCAGACCTACCGCGTGGGGCCCGGCGCCGGCGGGGAATACATGGTGGTGTATTAGCCGCGCCGCCGTTACCTCACAATTATCCTTAATACCATGAACCGCAAATACTTACCCCTGCTATTGTTGCTCGCCACCGCGCTTGCGGTGGAGGTGGTGCTGTCGGTGTGCGCACCGGTGAGCGTGTTCGGCTTCGAGCTGCGCGACGGCGGCTTCGCCCAGGTGTTCGCCCCGCGCGCCGAGGCTCAGCTTTGCGAACAATCGGCTACTGCCCTACCCTCCGACTCAGCCGCCGGCAACACCATTGAAGCGCCGGTCGACACGGTGCGGGTCGACACCACCATCCGCACCGTGCTAATCGTGGGCGATTCGATGCTCGAAGGCCTCGGCCCGCGCTTGGCTGCATACGCCGCGGCCAACGACTTCACCCTCTACTCGGTGATTTGGTACAGCTCCACCAGCGAATACTGGGGGCGGTCGACCAAGCTGTCGGACTACATGCGCCGCCTTAAGCCCGACTTCGTGTTTATCTGCTTGGGTGCCAACGAGTTGTTCGTGCGCAACATCGAGCAATCGCGCTCCAAATATGTGGCCAAAATCATTGCCGACTTGGGCGATACGCCCTACCTGTGGATTGGGCCGCCAAACTGGAAGCCCGACACCGGCATCAACCTGCTGATTGAGCAACACGCCGCTCCGGGATGCTACTACCGCAGCGCCGAATTAGTGCTGGAGCGTGCCGCCGACGGCGCTCACCCCACCCACGATGCCGCCAACCGTTGGACCGATTCGGTGGTGGAGTGGATGAGCTCGCACGCGCCGGTGATGCCGCCTATGGAGCGGCCGACGGTGGCCACCGCGCGCCCAAAACGCGTGTTCGTGCATAGTCCGCAAGAAAAATAATCTGCACCATGGCCGACTTCCTCGCTAACATAGCCGACCTGCTGCGTTACCACGCCGACGCGCCGATGCTTTTCAGTAGCGGCACGTTTTGGTTGCTGTTCTTGCTGTTTCTACCGTTGTACGCGCTGCTGAGCCGCCAACGGCTTGGTCAGCAGGCGTTTGTGGTGGCGTTCAGCCTGTATTTCTACTACAAATGCAGCGGCTGGTTCGTGGGGCTGTTAGCGGCCACATCGTTGGTGGACTGGTGGCTGTCGCACGCCATCGCCCGCACGCCATCGCGTCGCGGCAAGCGGTGGTTGGTGGCGCTGTCGCTCACCTGTTCGCTGGGCGTGTTGGCCTTCTTCAAGTATGCCAACTTCGCGCTGTGGAACTGGGCCGCGCTGGTGCAAGGCAACTTCCACCCGCTCGACATCATCCTGCCGGTGGGCATCTCGTTCTACACCTTCCAATCGGTGAGCTATATAATAGATGTGTACCGCGGGCGGGTGCAACCCACCGCCACGTGGCTCCACTACGCCTTCTACCTCACCTTCTTCCCGGCGCTGGTGGCCGGCCCCATCGTGCGCGCCGACCAATTCCTGCCGCAGGTCACCCACCGCCGCCAGCCCACCGCCGCCCAGATCTGGGGCGGGTTGTGGCTCATCATCCTCGGCGTAATCAAGAAAGCCATCATCGCCGACTACATCGCCGGATACAACGACCTGATCTTCGACGCCCCCGGCGCTTACAGCGGCTTCGAGACCCTCATGGGCGTGGTGGGCTACACCATGCAAATCTATTGCGACTTCTCCGGCTACTCCGACATGGCCATCGGCATCGCCGCCATCCTCGGCTTCAAACTCGCCGCCAACTTCAACTTCCCCTACAAAGCGCGCAACCTCACCGACTTCTGGCACCGCTGGCACATCTCGCTCTCAAGCTGGCTGCGCGACTATCTCTACATCCCCCTTGGCGGCAACCGACGCGGCCGCGTGCGCACCTACATCAACCTGATGCTCACCATGCTCATCGGCGGACTGTGGCACGGCGCCGCCTGGCGATTCGTGTTCTGGGGCGGCATGCACGGCCTCGGCTTGGCGGTGCACAAAGCCTTGCGGCCACGGCTCGACCGCCTGCCCGACACGTGGCCGGTGCGCGCCGTCAGTTGGCTAATTACCACCACGTTCGTGGCCTTCCTGTGGGTATACTTCCGCGCCGACTCGTGGCAATCCGCCGCCACCCTCATCGCCACCATCTTCACCAACTTCAGCGCGGCCCACATCATCCCCTTCGCCCACACCCGCCTGCTGTGGTTAGTGCTTATGGCCATCATCATCACCGCCCACGCCCTACCCACCCGCCTGTGGGTTCAAGCCCAACGCCGCTTCATCGCCGCCCCGTGGGTGGTCAAACTCGCCCTCTTCCTGATAGTAACCCAAGCCACCATCCAACTCGCCGGCGAATCCGTGGCCCCCTTCATCTACTTCCAATTCTAATCAAAAATACCTGCACGAGCTGTGAGCCGGCCGGGCGCGCCGCAGTTCGGCTTCCACCTCGCCACAGGACCCACAGCCGGCGGGCGGCGGGCGGCGGCGGAGCTTTTTGTAACAGCTCTGAGCTTTAGCGAAGGGTAGCTTCCGGCTGCAAAAAAAATGGCCGTGAGCTGAAAGGGTGCTCTCGGCCGTGAGTCCATATAGTATGAGTTCAGAATTAACGATAGTCGGCGAAGCGCTCTTGGAGCATGCGGCGGGCGGTGAAGATGCGGCTCTTGATGGTACCCAGGGGCACGCCTAACTGCGCGGCGATCTCTTCGTACTTGTAGCCGGCCACGTGCATGGCAAATGGCTTGCCCAAATCTTGCGGTAGATCATCGATGGCCTTGGTGATTTCGCCGGCATGGAAGGTGTCCTCCGGGGCATCGAGGGTGGATTCGTGCGACTGGTTGAGGTAGTAGAGATTGTCGGTGGTGTCGACCATGGTGGCCTCGCGCACGGTGCGGCGGTAGTTGTTCACAAAAATGTTGCGCATAATTGTGAGCACCCAGCCCTTGAAGTTGGTTTCTTCGGCGAATTTTTCTTGGTTGTCGAGCGCTTTGAGCGTGGTGTCCTGCATCAAGTCGTAGGCATCCTCGCGGTTGGATGTCAACGCGTAAGCAAAGCTGAGCATATTGCTTTGCAGGTTGAGCAGATTATGTAAAAACTTCGAGGATTTCATAGATGGAGAGTATTGTTACAGTTAAACGCTTGTTCAGCGATACAAAGTTACAAATTTCACTGATTTGTCACAAATTTTTTAGTGTTAATTTTTAGTTAAATTTTGCACAAGAGAAAACTATGCGCGTATATCGCTGATTTTCAGTGGTTTGTGAGCGATCGAAAATTGTTACAATATTGTTACAAGATTTTTTATTTTGCTATTTAGAGATTTTTTACTAACTTTGGGGCGAGCTACGGCTTCGCAATGATAAAACAACTTTAAACTAAATACCTGAATACATGAAAAAACTGTTACTCACCCTGATGGCCTCCGCGGCAGTTATGGCCGCCTCCGCCCAAGTGGTGGAAGTGGCCGACCTGGCGCAAGTGCCCACTCCGGAGGGCTTGAGCGTCAACATTGCCCGCATCTCGCCCGACGGCTCCTTTGCCGTGTTCTCCAACAATTTCAACAGCTCGTTGCAGCGCATCGACCTGCGCAGCGGCAGCGTGTCGACGGTGAGCGCCAACGGCTCCGCGCTCGATTTGCGCTTCACTCCCGACGGGTCCACCGCCATCTTCCGCTCCTCCACCACCAACCCCGCCACGCGTCTGCGTTACCACTCCTTGCAGAGCGTGAACATCACGTCCGGCCGCGCCGCAGCGCTCACCGCGCCGCAGCGCCACTGCGCCGCCTACACCATCACCGCCGACGGCAACGTGACCATTGCCGACAGCGGTGTGCACCGCAGTTGTGCGCCCTCGGGCCGCGCCGTATCGGCACCGCGTGCCGCCGTGGTCAACATCAACCGCGGCCACTTGGAGCTGACCACCGCCGATGGCGTTACCACCAACCTCGACCCGCAGGGCCGCGGCTCGTACCTGTGGCCGGCGCTCTCGCCCGACGGCACCAAGGTGGCTTACTACCTGGTGGGCCACGGCTGCTTTGTGTGCAACCTCGATGGCTCCGACATCCACGCGCTGGGCTACATCCACGGCCCGCAATGGCTCAATAACTCCACCATCATCGGCTTCCAAGACTACGACGACGGCCAAGTTATCACCGCCTCCACCATCGTGGCCGCCGACTTCGCCGGCACCATCCAAACCCTCACCCCCGACACCATCATCGGCCTCTACCCGTCGGCCTCGGCCGATGGCAAAACCATCCTCTTCTCCGGTGCCGACGGCTCACTCTACCGCATCTCGCTCAAGTGATTGCCTAACCCATAATATTCTATCGCCATGAAACGATTCTTACTTGCCGCGTTAGTGCTTATGGGCGCCGGCGCGCTTTCGGCTCAAGTCACAGCCGACCAACTCCGTATTTACATCAACCCCGGCCACGGTTCGTGGACCTCGAACGACCGTCCACAGGACATTGTGGGCAAGCCGTCGTACTCGTCGACCAACACCGACACCACCGGCTTCTTCGAATCCAACACCAACCTCTACAAGGGTTTCGGCGTGTTGGAAAAGCTCATCGAAATGGGCTTCCCCTTTGACCGCACGCTCAACCAAACCGGCGAACGCTGGGAAATCGGCGCCGCACGCGATTTGAGCCAAAACTTGGTGATGAGCCGCGTGAAAAATGGCCCCTACTCGTCGGAAAATACAAGTTCGTCGCCCAATGCGGCGGCTTATAACCGCTCGCTCACGGAAATCGCCACCGAAGTGGAGTATAACGAGTTCGACATGTTCATCTCCATCCACTCCAATGCGGCGAGCACCAACAGCGTGAACTATCACCTGTTTATGTACCGCGGCTACAACGGTCAGGACGGCGTATCAGTCGACGGTTCGTGGGAAATGATTGAAGCCACTTACAAGTACTCGTTTGCCAACCCGCATGCGCAATGGTCGCACGACTACGTTTACGTCAACGGCGACATTGACTTCATGGGCCACGGCGAAGGCTCATACAACAACCTGGGCTACTACGGCTACCTCGGCGTGCTCAAGCATGGCGTGCCCGGCTACTTGGTCGAAGGCTATTTCCACACTCACACCCCCTCGCGCCACCGCGCCATGAACTGGGATGTGGACATCCTCGAAGGCTACCAATATGCCCGCGGCGTGGCTGAATATTTCGAGCTGGAGCAGCGCGACGACACCGGCGAAATCTACGGCATCGTGCGCGATGCCCACGCCAAATTCTCAGACCCGGTGTGGATTCCGGTGGATGGCACCGACGACATCAACAAGCCCATCAACGGCATCAAGGTATACCTGTGGAAAGACGGTGAGAAGCTCGACGAATACACCACCGACAATTTCTACAACGGCGTGTTCGTGTTCAAGGGTCTCGAACCCGGCACGTACCAAGTCACCTTCGACAGCCCCGACTACGAGCCCGGCACCCCGGTGGATGTGGAAGTCACCGCCGGATTGACCTCCTACCCCAAGTGCTACCTCACCGACATCAACTACCAAGGACGACCGGGCGAGGAACTCAACTACCCGAACATCGTGCCCGAAGGCACCGTAGCCTTCCAAGACTCATATAATATGTATGCTGCGGCTGTCAACCGCGAGGTCGCTCCCTTGGCCGGCACCACCGCCCGCCGCATGCAGTGGATGAAGGGCCACCTCTACGTGCTGGCTTACGATGCCGACAACAACCCCGTGATAGCCGTGCTCGACGGCAAGTCGGGCGAACTGCTCACCACGGTCAACACCACCGGCTGCGTGGGCGGCATGCTGCCCGTGGGCGACATCCAGCTCACCGGCGACGGCGTGCTGCTGGCTTCGTCGCAGTCGCTCAACCAACTCGACGATGCCCACGTCAAGGACGGCCAAGTGCGCGGCACCGTGAACTATTACTACTGGGAGAAGGACGAGCAAGGGCTACCCACCGGCGAGCCGAAGCTGTGGTTCTCGCACCAAGACTCCGGCCAATGGTACACCTCCTACATCGGCACCGCGTTTGCCTACACCGGCACTTTCAACGAAGGCTGGATCTGCGAAGGCGCTATCTCCACCGGTTCCACCGGCCAACTGCGCAACACCGTGTACACCGTCACCGACGGCCAACCCGAACTCCTTGAATGGGAACGCATTCAGCAGCTCTACGCTCGCGACTTCACCGACCGCGACGTGCGCTACACCGTGTCGCCCATCGACCGCCACCAATTCTTCGTGCTCGGCGACGGCACCAAGTACGGCATGCGCCTGTACGACTTCGAACATGGCAACAAAGTGGCCCACGCCGAAGCGCCCGCCACGCTGTCGAAGAACTGCGTATCCGTGGGCTTCTTCAAGTTCGACGGCCGCGCACTGATGACCTGCGTTGACGACTCCGGCGTGCTGCGGCTGTACGACATCAGCGGCGGCATCGACACCATGAAGGAAGTGACCCTGACCGACGCCACCTTCACCGCCGGTTCGCGCCATCTGACCACCGGCTTTGCCACCGCCATCACCGAAGGCGAGGCCATCGTCGACGGTTACTTCACCCTGGCCGTGCTCGCCGACGGCACCATCTCCATCTTCACCACCCGCGAGGAAGCATCCGTGGCCGACATTGCGGCAGACACAGCCGCCGCACCCGCGCGCTACTTCAACCTCCAAGGCATCGAAGTGGACGCCGCCGCCCTCACCCCCGGCATCTACATCCGCCAACAAGGCACCACCGCCGCCAAAATCCTGATTAGATAAGAGATAAGATTTGTACAGGCGTAGCACATACATCGCCCATCCTTTGATGAGTTGAATCTCGTCGAAAAACGACAACTTTTTGGAAAAGTTTTCTTCTAAGACGACAACTTTTCGGAAATCTTTCACTTTTGGAAGAAAACTTTTCCATTTTTTCACGGGGCTTTCATTGATAAGGCGGGCTGTTTATACGAAGAACGAACTAACGGGTTCGTTCTTCGTTCGTTTAGCTTGACAGCCGCCGTCGAGTATGGCTGAAAAGCCTTATTTGCTTATTTCACAAAAAATTCGTAACTTTGCACTCCAATTATAAACATTATCAAAATTCACAATGAAGGCATACGTATTTCCCGGCCAAGGCGCCCAATTCGTAGGTATGGGCAAGGACCTCTACGAAACTAACGAACGCGCCCGCGACCTCTTTGAAAAAGCAAACGACATCCTCGGTGTACGCATCACCGACCTCATGTTTAACGGCACCGACGAAGACCTGCGTCGCACCGACATCACCCAACCCGCCGTTTTCCTCCACTCCGTTATCTTAGCTCTCACCGCCGACGACTTCGCCCCCGATATGACCGCCGGCCACTCTCTGGGCGAGTTCTCCGCACTGGTGGCTGCCGGCGCACTCGACTTTGAAGACGGTCTCCGTTTGGTTTCCGCCCGCGCTCATGCCATGCAGAAAGCTTGCGAACTCAAACCCTCAACCATGGCTGCCATCATCGCCCTCCCCGACGAAAAGGTGGAAGAAGTGCTCAAAGGCATCGATGGCGTGGTGGTTTGCGCTAACTACAACTGCCCCGGCCAAATCGTTATCTCCGGCGAAATCGAAGCTATCGACAAAGCCTGCGAACTGCTCACCGCTGCCGGCGCACGTCGCGCCCTCAAGCTCAAAGTTGGCGGTGCCTTCCACTCGCCCCTGATGGAACCCGCTCGCGCCGAACTGGCTGAAGCTATCGAACGCACCAACTTCCACACTCCCAAGTGCCCCGTTTACCAAAACGTGGACGCTAAACCTCACACCAACCCCGAGGAAATCAAGGCCAACTTGATTGCCCAACTCACCGCACCGGTGCGCTGGACCGCTTCCGTGCAACAAATGATTGCCGACGGCGCCACCACCTTCTGCGAACTCGGCCCGGGCAAGGTGCTCCAAGGCTTGGTATCGAAAATCGACCGCAACGTAGCCGTCGAAGGCCGCCAATAATCCCCCTCTTCAGCATACTGATACAAGCGGCTGGCGCTCGGGCGCCGGCCGCTTGCTGTGTCTGCGCCCCACGACAGAAGCTCGGCTGCCGCAGACCCCGAGGCAAGCCTCGAGGCTACAGCCACAGGACCCACAGCAGGCACCTGGCGCGAAAATCTTCACCGGCGGAGCAACGGGGATGAAAAAGCCGGCGGCTCTCGCGAGTCGCCGGCCGGAATCCGAAATAGGTGATTATATTATTTCTGTTTATTCCTGTCGGAGGATTTTGCGGGCGGAGCCGTCGCTCATCAGCAGGATGTTGACGCCGGGCTGAGGGGCGGCGAGACGGCGGCCGCTGAGGTCGTAGATGCCTACCACTTCGACTGCGGTGTCGGCATCGGCGGGCGATTCCACGCCGGAGGTTACGTCGTGGTAGAGGTTGATGGTGTTGTTGTACAGCGACTTTTCGCTTTCTACCGGCACGTAGAAGCTCAGACCGTTGTATGACCCTTTGCGAGTCATTACGTCGCTTTCGCTGTCGTAAACGAAGTACCTTTTGTCGGTGAAGTAGTCGAATGTGGGTTCAATGCGCACGGTCATTTTACCATATTTCGACGATTCGATGTAGTCTTCGGTGATGGTTGTGGAGGTGGAGAGGGTGTAGCCGGTGAGCGGTTGCGACGAGTCGTAGTCTTTCGAGGGCTTGATGAGGTAGGG
>CAMGBT010000067.1 GCA_946011725.1 uncultured Bacteroidales bacterium
GGCCTGGGTGGGGGGTGGTTTTTTTGGGGTATAGTGGGGGTAGAGCGAGGTATAGAGGGTGGTCGAGAGTTGTATAGAGTGTGTTAGAGATGGGGTAGAGAGGGTGGGTAGAGATGGGGTAGAGAGGGTGGGTAGAGATGGGGTAGAGATGGGGGTAGAGAGGGGTGGGGTTAGGGTTGGTATTTGCTGCCTTTGGAGTCGAATTGTTTGATGGTTTGGATGAGGTGGAGGATGCCGATGCTTCGGCGTTTGGCGGCGGTGTAGAGTTGTTGGTGGGTTTCGGCGGGGATGAAGCCGATGTCTAAGGCTCGGTTGATTTGGGAACGTAGTTCGCCGCAGGAGCCTTTGGCGATGTAAAGGTATTGAATGAATTCTTTATGGCCTTGACGCTCAAAGCCTTCTGCGATGTTGTCGCTTATTGAGCCAACGGCGGCACGAATTTGTTGAACGAATCGGGTGTCGAATCGAAAATCGCCTGTTCGCGTTAAAGAGTATATAGTTTTGGCCAATTCGCGAGCCTGTTGGTAGATAGAAAGCTCCTCAAAATCCGTAATCATACCATTCTTTACCTTTCTCTACCGTATCTATACCTCTCTTTACTTTTCTCAACCCTTCTCAACCCCCTCTCTACCTCTAATACTATTCCACCGGGTCGGAGAAGGTGTCGGGGTGGTTGGGGTCGAAGATTTCGTTGCAGTACATTACTGTGACGAGGTCGTGGGTGTCGCTGAGGTTGATGATGTTGTGGGTGTATCCGGGGAGCATGATTACTGATTGGATGCGGTCGCCGCTGACTTCGTAGTTGAGGATTTCGTTGGAGCCTTCTTTGCGGAGTTGGATGAGTCCGTGTCCGCTGACCACGATGAATTGTTCCCACTTGGAGTGGTGCCAGTGTTGGCCTTTGGTGATGCCGGGTTTGGATATGTTGATTGACACTTGTCCGCAGCGGGGGGTGTGGAGTAATTCGGTGAAAGAGCCGCGGGGGTCGATGTTCATGTGCAGGTCGTAGATGGCTTTTTCTTTGGGCAGATAGCTGAGGAATGTGCTCATGAGTCGTTTGGCGAAGCTGTCGGCGGGCATTTCGGGCACCATGAGGGTGGATGGTAGGTCGGCGAAGCTGTGGAGGAGGTCGACGATGTGTCCTAATGTGGCGCGATGAGTCACAGGGCAGTAGCAGTAACGGCCTTTGTCAGAGGGGATTACGTCGAGGCCGTTGAATTCGCAGCGGTGTTCGCGGCCTTGGAGTGCGAGGATCATTTCGTCAACGAGGTCGTCGATGTAGAGGAGTTCGAGTTCAACGGACGGGTCGTTGACGGTGATTGGCAGGTCGTGGGCTATGTTGTGGCAGAATGTGGCCACGGCGCTGTTGTAATTTGGGCGGCACCATTTGCCGTAGAGGTTTGGGAAGCGGTACACCAGCACGCGTGCGCCGGTGTCGGCGCCGTATTGGAGGAATAAGTCCTCGCCGGCGCGCTTGGAGCGGCCGTATGCGCTGTTGCCGAAGCGGCCGGTGAGTGAGGCTTGCGCCGAGCTCGACAGCATCACCGGGCAGCGGTTGCCGCAGGCTTTGAGGGTGTCCAACAGGGTGGAGGCGAAGCCGAAGTTGCCTTGCATAAATTCGTTGGCATCTTTGGGGCGGTTTACACCGGCGAGGTTGAACACGAAGTCGGCTTGTTGGCAGTATTCCGTGAGCTGCTCTGCGGTTGAGTCGATGTCGTACTCCATCACGCGGGAGATGGCCACGGGGCAGTTGCGCGCCTTGCCGTCGCGAATGTTGCGAAGTTGGGCGCAGAGATTACGGCCCACGAAGCCGTTGGCGCCGGTTACAAGTATGTTCATATCACTTGGCTATGTTTGCCACGCCGTTGAGTTCGTTTTGGATGTACTCGAGGGCGAGGATTTTCTGCATGGTTTGCTCCACGTCGAGGCGGGTGGTGTTGTCGGAGTTGAATTCGGTGAGAGTCACACGCTTATCATCGCCTTCGGTGAAGTATTTATCGTAGTTGAGGGTGCGGTTGTCGGCGGGCACGCGGTAGAAGTTGCCCATGTCTTCGGCTTTGGCGCATTCCTCGTTGGTGAGGAGCGTTTCGTACATTTTTTCGCCATGACGGATGCCGATTACGCGGATGTCGGCGGGGTCGGCGCCGAAGATTCGGCACACGGCTTCGGCTTGTGTTTGGATGGTGCAAGCGGGAGCCTTTTGCACTAATATGTCGCCGTTGGTGCCGTGTTCGAATGCGAAGAGCACCAAGTCGACGGCTTCGTCGAGGCTCATGATGAAGCGGGTCATCTTCGGTTCGGTGATGGTGATGGGGTTGCCTTGGCGAATTTGGTCAATCCACAGAGGGATCACCGAGCCGCGTGAACACATCACGTTGCCATAGCGGGTGCAGCAGATTTTGGTGCGACCCGAGTAGCGGCTCTTGGCCACGGCCACTTTCTCTTCCACGGCCTTGGTGATGCCCATAGCGTTGATGGGGTAGGCGGCCTTGTCGGTAGATAGGCAGATGACGCACTCCACGCCGGCCTCGATGGCCGCCGTGAGCACATTGTCGGTGCCGATGATGTTGGTGCGTACAGCTTCCATGGGGAAGAACTCGCACGAAGGCACTTGTTTCAGCGCGGCTGCGTGGAAGATATAGTCCACACCGGGCATGGCCGAGCGGCACGATTCCAACGAGCGCACGTCGCCGATGTAAAACTTAATCTTGTGGGCCACTTGCGGGAAACGCGCTTGATATTCGTGGCGCATATCGTCCTGCTTCTTCTCGTCGCGCGAGAAGATTCGAATTTCCTTGATGTCAGTATCCAAAAAGCGGCGCAAGACCGCGTTGCCGAACGACCCGGTACCACCGGTGATCATCAGCACCTTGTCCTTAAAAATACTCATTATATTATATGCGGTTAATATTCCAAGTTGTGAGGCGGGTTAGGAGGGATTGCTCGGGGAGGAGGAGGGAGCGGATGGGGAAGGGGAGTGCGGCTACGGCGGCGAGCCAGCGCTTTGCGGCGGCGAGGTAGGGGGCGGCGGGGCCGATGGTGGGGCGCTCGCAGGCGAATTCGTCGGTGTGCTGGAGGCGTGCCAGCAGGGCGTGGGCCTGAGCGCGGAGGACAGCGGCCTGCGGCGGGGCAGCTTGGGGGGCGTCGGGCGCTTCCGCGCAGCTCGGCTTCCGCCTCGCCACCGAACTGCACCGCGGCGGGGCGCTTCGCTGCGCCGAGTCTTGCGGGGTGGTGGTTTTGGGCACGCCTACGGCGCCGTCGTGGTAGGGGAACCCCGGCGTTTTAAAGTAGGAATGTGGGCTTGCATCCTGCATAGGAAAACATGGATTCATCCAAATCTCTTTGTAAGAGATTTGGATTTGATTTAAACAGGTGATTTACAGGCTGTTAAAAAGACAAAATTTCGAATTTTTTAAACAAATGGCTATTTTTGTAAAACATTTGGCCTTATGGCTTAAAAATGGGGATGTAAAAAAACCGCTGATTTATTGCGAGTTTCGAAAAAAATGCCTAACTTTGCACCGGATTCAAGCATCTCTTACAAAGAGATTTGGATTTGGTTAAAACATGGCGGCTTCGTAATCGGTTGATTGCGAAGCTTTTTATATTTTTGGCCTTTTCAAATGTTTTAAAACAGGGGGCGGCGGGCGGTTGGCCGACGGGCTACTCGGCAGCTAAAGCTGCCCGGCCGTAGACGAAAACAAGGGGCGGTACAGCGGGCGGCGCGGCGGCGGGCGCTTCGCTGCGCCGAATCGGTGGGCGACGGGATTTTGCGGGCATTTTGCAATTTTTTTGGCGGAAGTGTTGGGTATTTGGCGAGAAATATGTAACTTTGCCGAATAATTGTAATTCCAATCGATTTTCTATGCAAAAATTGTTACTTTCTTTTTTGATCTCTATGGCAGCTGTCCCGGCTCACGCCCCGGACGCCGCGGCGCGCACTCCGAAGCGGTACGATGAGGCGGTCTCTTACGACGGGTATACCGAAACTGTGATGGATGCTGATCTTGATGATGGCATTCTGCGTCACCGCAACTCGCTCTATGCCGTGCGCCTCACTGATGAGCAGATGGATTTCTTCGGCCCGACCACTGTGATGAATGTCACCATCGGTGCACTGTGTGATAACTACGACCGCATCGGCAATATCAACCTCACTTTGGTGCCCAAGGGTAGCGAGACCTACAACTTCCAGGATGAGGACATCTACCGCTCGGAGATTGGCCGCTTCATCACTCCGTTCATGAACAAGAACAAGCAGCCTGACCACGTGCCGTATTCGTTTGTGGTGGACAACATCGGTTACATCATGCACGACATGGATCTGCGCGCGCAGTATGATATTTGGATCGAGTTCGAGCTGTTCGGCATCCCCTATGCCGCGAATCAGCAAATCTCGGGTTGCGCCGACCGCAACGATGTGTTCACCGGTACGCTCGAGTTCGTATGCCCCGAGGAGCCGCTGGCCGGCAACACCACCGACGTGTTCGTGCCCATCTATATGAAGAAGCCCGAGTACGATGGCACTTACAATCTGAATAACTACCGCGAAACCGCCACTGACGAGGTGGGCAAAACCGAGCGCACCTTCACCTTCACCGTGCCTGAAGACGTGACCGACGGCCTCATCTACCTGATCACCTCCAATCACGGCGCCAATGCCGGCGGCGAGGAGTACAATCGTCGCGACCACTTCGTGTACATCGACGGCGACTTGGTGCTCACCTACAAGCCCGGCCGCACCTCGTGTGAACCGTTCCGTAAATATAATACTCAGTCAAATGGCATCTACGGGCTCTTCCCCAAGAAGGACGAGGCATGGCAGTCGTTCAGCAACTGGTGCCCCGGCGATAAGATCGACAACCGCATCATCCGCTTGGGAGCCTTCTCCGCCGGCACTCACACCGTGAAGATTTCGGTGCCCGACGCAGAATTTGTCGACGGCCAAGGCGACATCCCCGTGTCGATCTTCTTCCAAGGCCTCACCGAAGGCACGCTGCCCGACATGGGCTCCATCAGCGATGTGGAATTCATGCAGGAAGTTAGCTTCAACGTGGTCGACGGCGTGGTGACCTTCGCCACCGAAAGCCCCGCGCTCGGTGGCGAACTGCTCGACATCGAAGGCCGCATCCTCGCTGCCGACTGGCGCGAAGGCATCACCGGCTTCGATGCCTCGGCCCAAGCCGCCGGCGTGTACCTGCTGCGCCTCTACCTTGGCAACGGCGTGATCGTTACCCGCAAATTCGTGCGCTAATCTCCCCCACTCAATATCAAAGCGGGCGACCCACCGGGCCGCCCGCTGCGTTATTCATATGGTTTGTAGATACTATTCACTATGCTTGGTGATTGCGGTTTAAACGAAACGACGAAGTACGAAATAACGAATTCTATTTAATGAAAAAGCGTAAACGTAGAACGTAATGGCATAATTTTCGTTGATTCGTACTTCGTTTTTTCGTTTTCATGTGATGCCGAGGATACGTCAATAGTTATGATTCCGAGGAGAATATTTATGTAAATAGTTGATTAATTGTGTACTATGCCCAAAATGCTGTATTGGTTTGACAGTTTTCCAACCGATTTTGGGGCGGTTTTTGACAGTTTTCCAACTTTTTTGGTGCAAAGATAGCGGATTTTGGCCACCTGACCAAATGTTTTGGCCGAAAAATGGCTTGGGTTAGTTGGGATTGTAGCCGGAGTGGATTAGGATGCGGTCGTCGGCGTAGAATTGGGGCGCGAGCAGTTCGGGTAGGGGCTTGCGGCCATCGCGCTTGAGTAGGGCTTGGACGATGCGGTAGCCGAAGTAGCGGCCCAGGCGGGGTGGGGTGTCCGGGCCGAGCGGGGTGGTGTAGGGGGCGGGTGCCACCAGCTGGTCGATGGAGAGTTGGTCGGCGGTGTAGATGAGTTTGAGCGAGGCTAATTGGCGCCACAGGCGCGCTTCGTTGCGCTCGATTTCTTCCCACTGTTCGGGTGTGTAGCCCAGGGCTTCGGCTTCGGTGCAGCCGGTGAGCTGTTGGCGGGCCATGGCCAGCACGCCTTCGTAAGCCATTCGCGCCAAGGCGGTTTGGCCGATGAAGGGATACTGTGTGGCCACCTGCGCCTCGGCTATGTCCAACGGCAGTTGTGCGGGCGTTTTGGCCGACAGGCTGTACTCCGGAAGGCCGCGGTAGAAGGGGCAGTCGGCGCCCAGGTAGTGGTTGAGGGCCACAAGCAGGATGCTGTCGACGAAAGCCATCGAGTGCACGTCGTTCCAGATTACGAAGGCGTAGCGCGGCGCGGCAAGGCGCACTCCGGCGGCCTCAGCGCGGCGGTCGATGTCGGCCACCATGGCCATGAGCGCGGCGGTGTCGGCAAAGGTGGCGTGGACCAACGGTCCGAAGCTGTTCAGCGCCCGCGCCATCCGCGTGCCCGCCATCATCGAATCCACCGACGAGTATCCGCGGTAGCTCATAAATGCCTCAATGGCAGTGCTTTCCGCCGGCGACAGCGGTGCGGCGGGCTGTGCGTGGAGGCGCTCGAATGTGGATACAAGCATCACGGCTTGCGCCGCAGGCTGCGACGATTCGGCGGAGCGGCTACACCCCGCAACCGCCATGGCAAGCAATATCAAGATGGGCAAAATGCGTTTCATACTGCAAATTTACCGCTTTTTGCGCACTCAACCAAATAAAACCGCCGAAAGCGAGCATTTTGTGGCGAAAAATTCGTACCTTTGCAGTCGAAATGAATATAAATGTGTGGATATCGCAGCGATTGCGCGCACGGCGCGGCGCTCCGGCCAGCACTCGCACCGGTGTGGTGATAGCAGTGGCCGGTGTGGCGCTTGCTGTGGCCATAATGGAGCTGTGTGTGGCCATCGCCACCGGGTTCAAGGGCGAAATCCGCCACAAGATTATGGGCTTCGACGCACCCGTGGCGGTGTTGCCGCCTTACGATACGCAGACGCAAGCCACCGCCGCTGAGTTCTCGCCCGACCCCTTGCTGTGGGATTTGATCCGGATGTCAGTGCCGCAAGCGCGGGCTGTACCGGTGCAGAATCGACAGGCCATCTTGAAGACCGACAGCAACTTCATGGCGGTGCAGTGCACGGGTTACGGCCCCGGCCACGATTGGGCATTCGTGCGCGAGCACTTGGTCGATGGCCGATTGCCGGCCTATCCGGCGGCCGACGACAGTGTGGTGATTTCCACCGCCATGGGGCGCAAGCTCGGGCTGAGCATCGGCGACCGCGTGCTGCTGTACTTCTTCGACAACGGCTCCATCAAAGCGCGCCGCCGCACCGTGGCCGGCATGTATGAGACCAACTTCGGCGAGTACGACGACGCCATCGTCTACGCCTCCTTCAGCGCCCTGAGCCACCTCGGCGCCGACTCCACCATCATCTCGGCCATCAACCTCGAAGGCCTGCCGGAGGAAGCCATCGCACCGACGGCCGACTCGCTGCAGATGCTGTTGGTGGATCAATACCAACGCGGAGCCATCGCCACCGTGCACCCCGTCACCACCGTTTATCAATCCGGCGCCATATTTTTCAACTGGCTCGAATTGTTGGACACCAACGTGGTGGTGGTGTTCGTGCTGATGCTGTGTGTGGCCGCTTTGACGCTGATTTCCAGCCTGTTCATCATCATATTGGATCGCGTGCCAACTATTGGCATCCTCCGCGCCATCGGCGCCACTCGCTCGCAGGTGAGCGGCGTGTTCGTGGCCGTGGCCATGCGCTTGGTGCTGCGCGGCATGCTTATCGGCAATGTCGTGGGCATCAGCCTCATCCTGCTCCAAAGTGCCACCCACTGGCTGCCGCTCGACCCCGTGATGTACTACATTTCCTACGTGCCGATGCACTTCAACCTTTGGCACATCTTGGCCATCAACGCCGGATTCGCCCTGGCCTCGTGGCTGATTGTGCTGCTCCCCTCGCGGTTGGCCGCCCGCATCGACCCGGCACAAACCGTCCGCTATGAGTGAACAATTCTACACCTTTTTACGTTTATAAGCAATAATTCTCCAAAAATCAGCCCATAAGTGCAATATTTTTCGTAACTTTGCGGCGAATATACAATTTTGATAACAATTAATGACAGAAATCTCTAATATCAACGATTTAATAATCGACGCGATTCGCGACCGCAAGGGTCGCGCCATCACCATCGTCGATATGCAACACGTATCCGGCGCTTCCACCGGTTCATTCATCATTGCCGAAGGCACATCCACCACCCAAGTCAGCGCCATCGCCGACCGCCTGGAGGAACGTCTGCTCCAAGATGCTCGCATCAAACCGTTTAACACCGACGGCTATCACAATGCCGAATGGATTGTGATGGACTTCGGCGATGTGTGGGTGCACATCTTCCTGCCCGAGGTGCGCCGCCGCTACAACCTCGAAGAACTCTGGAGCGACGCTGTGATTACTAACGTGCCTGACCTCGACTGAGCTCGGCTTCAATTCCCCTTTCTTACTTTAAATTATGGCTACACCGCAAAAGAAAAAACCGAGCGGCATTCGTTTTAACATCTGGATGATGTACCTATGCATAGGTGCCGCTTTATTTGCCACATATTTTTTTGACAACAATTCGCTTACCAAGGAAATCAGTTCCACCGAGTTCGAACAAATCGTGGTCATGCACCAAGGTATCAAAAATATCACGGTGCAAACCGACAAGAAGGCAGAAGGCGAACTCACCGATGAGTACGCCAAAAAACTCTTCAAAAATGAACTGAAAAGCGTTCAAGCCATGCCCGAGTGCAAGGTCGTGACCACCATACCGTCCAGCGATTGGATCTCCGACCGCATCGATAAATGGCGAAGCGCCGGACTATTCACCGGCGATGTAAAATACGAGCAAGCCGGCACGTGGAGCAATATTTTCTGGGTGTTCGGCCCGATTGTGCTGCTGGTGGTGCTGTGGATGTTCATTCTGCGCAGAATGGGTGGCGCCGGTTCCGGCATTTTCTCCGTGGGCAAGTCAAAAGCGATGCTCTTCGACCGCGAAAACGCCACCAAAGTAACCTTTAACGATGTGGCCGGCCTCTCCGAAGCCAAAACCGAGGTGGAGGAAATCGTCGACTTCCTCAAGAACCCCGACCGCTACACCAATTTGGGCGGCAAAATCCCCAAGGGCGCACTGCTGGTTGGCCCTCCCGGCACCGGTAAAACGCTGTTAGCCAAGGCTGTAGCCGGCGAAGCTAACGTGCCCTTCTTCTCGCTCTCCGGTAGCGACTTCGTGGAAATGTTTGTGGGCGTGGGCGCATCGCGCGTGCGCGACCTCTTCCGCCAAGCCAAGGAGAAAGCGCCCTGCATCGTGTTCATCGACGAAATCGATGCCGTCGGACGCGCTCGCGGTCGCAACTCCATCTCTTCCAACGACGAGCGCGAAAGCACTCTCAATCAGCTGCTTACCGAAATGGACGGCTTCGGCACCAACTCCGGTATCATCATCCTTGCCGCCACCAACCGCGCCGAAATCCTCGACAAAGCCCTGCTCCGTGCCGGACGTTTCGACCGCCAAATCTACGTGGACCTGCCCGAAATTTCCGACCGTGTGGAGATTTTCAAAGTACACCTGCGCGACGTCAAGTGCGAGCCGAACCTCGACATAGACCAGCTTGCTCGACAAACCCCCGGTTTCTCCGGCGCCGACATCGCCAACGCCTGCAATGAAGCCGCCCTCATCGCCGCTCGCAACAATCGCGATTGCGTGCATACCTCCGACTTTCATGCCGCCATCGACCGCATCATCGGCGGCCTCGAAAAACGTTCGCAAATCACCACCGCCGAGGAAAAACGCGCCATCGCCGTGCACGAAGCCGGTCACGCCACCATCTCCTGGCACCTGCAATACGCCTCGCCGTTGGTGAAGGTCACCATCGTGCCCCGCGGCAAAGCCCTTGGCGCAGCTTGGTACGCTCCCGAAGAACGCAAAATCGTGCCCCGTCAGGCGCTCTGCGATGAGCTTTGCTCGCTCCTTGGCGGTGGGGCTGCCGTAGATCTCTTCTCCGGCAGCGTCTCCACCGGCGCCGGCAACGACCTTGAGCGCGTCACCAAACAAGCCTACGCCATGGTGGCTTACTACGGCATGAGCGACCGCATCCCCAACGTCTCCTACTACGATTCCACCGGCCAAGAATACCAATTCGCCAAGCCCTTTAGCGACGAACGCGCCCGCATCATCGACGAAGAAGTGTCACGCATCATCGCCGAGCAATACGACCGCGCCAAGCAAATCCTTACCGAGCATGCCGATGGCCACAATCGCTTAGCTGACCTGTTGGTATCCCGCGAAGTCATCTTCACCGACGACGTAGTCAAAATTTTCGGCCCGCGCAAATGGAAATCCCGCTCCGACGAGCTCCTCGAAGCCAACACCGCACAATCCGCCGCCGCACAACCCGATGCCGCCGCTGCACAACCCGCCGCAGATTCCAAGCCCGCCGCCGATGCCGCACAACCCGCCGCCGATGCCGCCGCCTCCGGTAGCGACGATCCCACTCCTCCGCCCTTCCCCGGCACTTCTGATCAAAAGTAGGCCCACGCCGCACTCTGCCGGACTACGGCCTCAGCTACCATGCGCCCACCTACCGCCACGGCTCTTTCATTTAAGGCGCAGTGGTGGGGTTAAACGAAGAAACGAATTAACGAAATAACGAATTTTTAATATTTTTCGTTAATTCGTTAATTCGTTTTATTCGTTTAGCAGCGATTTGCGATTTCCGAAGCTTAAATGAAAGAGCTGTGACCTACCGCCGATGATACCTATGGCGGTGGGTGGGCGCGGTGGTTATGAGCCGGGGTAGGGGACGGAATTGGGCGGATGCGCAAAAAAGTTGGTCTTTTTTGCTTATTTTTGCCCAAAAGCGCGGTTATTTCAGCATAATTCCGTAAATTTGCAGTGAAATGTATAGAAACGTACTCAAAATAACAATTTTGGCAATGGCGCTGATGCTCTGCGGAGCTTCGGTGTGGTGTCCTGCGGCCTCGGCTCGTCAGTTTACCGTGGTGATCGACCCCGGCCACGGCGGACGCGACACGGGCGCCGTCGGTCGCAATGCCAAGGAGAAGACCGTGGTGCTGGGCGTGGCGCTGGAACTGGGTCGCCTCATCAACGAGAATCATCCGGAGGTGAAGGTGCTGTACACGCGCTCTACCGACGTGTTCGTCACCTTGGACGGCCGGGCGGAGTTTGCCAACAAGAACCAAGCGGACTTGTTCATCTCCATCCACGCCAATTCGGTCAAGCGCAATCAGCAGAGTGTGCAGGGCGCCATGGTGTTCACCCTCGGCTTGCACCGCACCGAGGACAACCTCGAGCAGGCCATGGCCGAGAACCAAGTGATCGAGCTTGAATCGGACTACTCGGTCACTTATAGCGGCTTCGACCCAACCAGTGCCGAGTCGTACATCTTCTTCGAACTGGCTCAGAATCAAAATCAGCAACGGTCGATTGAGTTTGCCGAGTTGGCGCAACGCCAACTGGTGACCACCGCCGGACGCGCCGACCGCCAAGTGCAGCAAGCCGGCTTTTTGGTGCTGCGCAACGTGACCGTGTGTCCCAGCGTGCTGGTGGAGCTCGACTTCATCTGCAATAACCGAGTGGCACAGTTCCTTGGCAGCGACGAAGGCCAGAAACTGTGCGCCAAAGCGCTGTCGAACGCGTTCACCACCTACTACAGCCACCACCCCGTCGACGGACAGTCGCAGTCCGACGCCGCGCAGTCGGCCGCTGTTCAGACTCCGCAAAGCTATTCGCAGCCCGCGCAAAGCGCCTCGGCTGCAACGGTATACACCGTGCAGTTCCTTACCTCCGACACCCCCTTGCAGCCCGGTGATCCTCGCCTCAAGGACATCGACGACGTATCATCCTATTATCATCAAAATTTATATAAATATGTGAGCGGGCAGTTCACTACTCTCCGCCAAGCCAAACGCCATTTGGCCAAAATTAAGAAAATTTATCCCGAAGCATTTATAATCAAGATGCGCAATGGAGTGCGCGTCGAGCAATGACACTATCCTCATGAAAAAAATTTTCCGCAAAGAAGTACTGATAGCCCTGCTTGTGATAGCCGCAGGTGTTATGCTTTTCATCGGCATTGAGTTCCTCAAAGGAGTGAACGTATTCAAGGCCTCCAACTACTATTACGCATCCTACACCAACGTCACAGGCCTGACCGTGAGTGCACCGGTCAATATCAGCGGCTTCAAGGTGGGCCAAGTGCGCGAGATCTCTTACGACTACGACCACCCCGGCATGGTGCGCGTGGAGTTGTCGCTCGACAAAGACCTGCAACTGCCGGTTGGCACCACCGCCGTGTTGGCCACCGATCTGCTGGGCACTGCCTCCATCTCCTTGGAACTCAACACGCAGCCTAACGGCCAATTCCACAAGGTAGGCGACGAGCTCCCCGGCGTGGTGCCCGTGGGCATGCTCGACAACGTGTCGAACGAACTGCTGCCCTCGCTAAGCGCCATCTTCCCCAAAGTCGACACACTGCTCACATCAATCAACGCCTTGGTGGCCAACCCCGCCATCGCCAACTCGGTGCAACGCCTCGATGCCATCACCGCCAACCTCGAGCAAACCACCCGCCAACTCAACGCGCTGATGGCCACCCTGCCCCCGGTGGTGAATAATGTGAACACCATCACCGCCAACGTGGCCGATGCCACCGGCAACGTCAACACCCTCACCGCCGCCCTGGCCGAAATGCCTATCGACTCGCTGTCGGCCAACCTCCAAACCATCTCGGCCAACCTGCGCACCCTCACCGAACAACTCAACGACCCCAACTCATCGCTGGGCTTGCTGACCAACGACCCGGCGCTGTACAACAACCTCAACTCCGCCGTGGCCAATCTGGACTCCCTGTTCATCGACATCAAACGCAACCCCAAGCGCTACATCAGCATCAAGCTGCTGTAACCTGATAGCAGAAGTACAGGCCCAATACTGGCCATGCACATTACCCCACATTGGCTCCGCCAGTGTGGGGTAATGTCCTATATATCAAAGATGTGAATCTGTATCAGGGGGCAATGGAAAACCGGTTGCTAAATCTGTAAAGAGAAACTATATCAAAATGCCCGAAGCAGTAGGGACGCGGCCTGCCCATCACCCCTTGCAAAACTGAAACAAAACCCCGCCACCCAACACAAAAACCCACAAAACACCCCCCCACCCCCACCCCCCACCCCCCCCCC
>CAMGBT010000068.1 GCA_946011725.1 uncultured Bacteroidales bacterium
GGGTGTGGGCGGGGGGGGGGTGGGGGGGCGCGGCAGAGGTGGGTGGCGTTGTGGGGAGGGGGGGCGGGGGCGGCGGTGGCGACTGCGTCTGGGTGGATTTGTTGGCGGAGGAGTTGATGGATGGAGGTGTCAGTGTCGATGAGTGCTTTGGCGCGTGAGTCGCAGTCGTAAACGTGGTAACCGAGTTTGCGCAGGATGGTCGACACGACTGATTTGCCGGAGCCGATTCCACCGGTGATGGCTATGATTACGGGGGTGTTCATAGGCGTTCGATAATGAATTCGACGCTGTCGACGGGCAACTGAATATTGTAGACCGACGTGGGCATGTTGACGATTTTGAGGGGGAGGAATCGGGATGTTTGGTTGATTTCGGCGCAGTCGACGGCGAGGCGGATGTTTTGCTCGGCGGAGTATTGGTTAGCGGGAATCATGTAGGTGACTTCGACTTGTGAGGGGAAGGTGATAAGCTTGAATCCCGGGGGTGTGTTGATTGTTTCGACGTGGATTTTGCGGTTTTTGAGGATGAGTGATTGGACGTCGAAGGTTACGTCGATACTGTCGGGGTAAACGCGTGTGCCGGCGGGTGGACAAAGGGGCACGCGCACGATGGTGGGTTGGCGGAGGTTTGAGAGTTTGATTTGCGAGGTGGCCACGGCTATGATTTCGGCGGGAAGTGGCTGGAGGGAGTACACAAGAACGGAGTCGACCGAGGGTTTGGGGCTACCGATGATGGTGAATTGAGGAGCCGGGGTAACGCGGTAGTCGATCACCACGGGGTACGGCACACCGGGCGATGAGGTGGTTGGGATTGAGATTGAGTCGGGGTTGACGGAGATGATTTCGGCGCCGGCGACTGAGGAGCGGATAATGTTTTTGAGGTCGGAGAGTGAGAGTTGGATAGCGTTGCGGCGATGGAACGCGTTGTAATTGATTGAGATGGTTTGGCGGTCGGAGAGGCCGATTTTGATGCGCTGCGAACCGTGGAGACGGGCGCTGACGGCGATCGATGCCGGGGGGTTGGCGAGGAGAGTAACAGAGTCGGGCACGTTGTCGATGCGCACTCCGACTTGCATATCCACTATGGCGTCTTCGCTGATGGCGAGCACCAGCCAAAGGATAAAAGAGAGCACCAGGAACACGGCGAACAGCAAAAGATTGTGGCCGCGCTTGGATGTAAGTGCGGCCATAATCTTAGCTTTTATGCCGTGAAGCAGAGGCATTCGGGGTTACTTTTTCTCTTGTTCCGTGTCGTCTTTGGCGTAGACGGAAGTTTTGGCCACGCGGATGTTCACACCTTTTGTCACTTCGATTACGAAGTAGTCTTCGGCCACTTCGGAGATGACGCCATGGATGCCGCCTGCGGTGATAACCTTGGCGCCACGGGCGAGTCTTTCACGCATTTCGCGTTCTTTTTTGGCGCGTTTTTGTTGGGGGCGAATCATGAAGAAGTAGAAGACCACGATAAGGAGGCCGATCATGATGAGACCGCTGAAGCCGCCACCTGCAGGGGCCTGATCTTGAAGGAGGATGAAGTTGAGCATAATTATTGAGTTATGTTACGTTATTATTCTTGAGGATTGTCGCCGCGTTGGGTGGCGATGGTGAAAGGTTTGCCAAGGGAGCCGTCTTCGGCGAGCATCTTGACTACGGAGTATAGTATGCCGTTGATGAATGCGCCGGAGCGGGGAGTGGAGTAGTTGTTGGCGATTTCGATGTACTCGTTGAGCGACACGGGCACGGGGATGGTGGGGAAGTTGAGAATCTCGGCAATGGCGGCGATCATGATGACGATGTCCATGAAGGCGAGACGGTCGGGATCCCAGTCGCGACTGATGAAACGGTCGATATACGAACGGTAAACTTCGCGGTTGTCGATTGCTGCTTTGAAGAGGTCGATGCCGAACTGTTCGTCCTCGTGGTCTTTGAACGGCGGGAGGAATTCCATGGGCTCATCTTCGGCGGCGAGGGAGAACTTGCGGATAGTTTTGAGCACGAATGTTCCCACGGTATCGAGGTCGTCGTTCCAGTAAATTGATTTGGCTTCGAGGGCGTCGGCGAACTCGTCGGAGGGGATGACGATGTTGCGGATAACGGTGCGCCAGAACTCGCAGTCGGAGCGCCAGTCGGTGGCGGGGGCGTTGATGTATTCGGCATAAGTGTCGGATGCCAAGATATTGTCGAGCAACTGCTTGAGCAGACCGGGCGAGTTTATCCAAGAGAACTTGTTGTCGTCGATAAACTTGTTAACCACCTCGTTATCGCGCAGGAAAGCGGCGAAACTGTTCTTGGCCAGGCGCATATTGGGGTTGAGATCCTCGGCGGTGGCGAGGTATTTACCTTTGGCGGCCTCGATGCGGTCGATTTGCTCGTTGGTGAGTTCGACCACGAGGGCGAAGATGCTGAGGTAAAGTTCGTAGCTCTTTTGTAGCGAGCGCTGGAGCTCGGAGATAGCGCCGAAGTAAGCCGATGAAGTACTGTTATAAGCCTTGAGAGTGTCGACGGCAGCCATAATGCCGTGGTGGAGACCGGTGAGGGAGAAGTCGGGATTGGCGCGAAGGGCGTGGTTTACCTCGGCATCCTTGAGGATGATGGTTTCGAGCACCACGGTCCAGAAGCGGACGTCGTCGTCGAGCGAGCGCGAGCGGCGGCGGGAGTATTCGGCGAATGCTTCCGACGCGGTGATTTTATCGCTGAGCGCTTGCACCATCGGAGCAAGGGCGGCGAAGTCAGCACAGTTTTTGAAGGTGATTTGTTTGAGATCGGGATTATCAGCCAAGGCTTTGCCCACGCGGTTAGCTTTGATGTACTTGTTGACATCGACAGCTGGTACCACCGCTTGCGGATTGTTGATACGCAAACCGGAGAGTGCTTGGATAAGCATCAGCATATCGAGATAAACGGCATAAGCGAATCGACGGTCGCGGGTAGCATTTTCGGGGGCGGCATCAATTTTGAATTCGCTGAGAGAAAGCAGGTATGAATAAAGGAGTTGAACGACCTTGATTCTGATGAGGATGCGATTTATCATATTTGAATGTACTATTAATTTGAATTGGAGTACAAAGGTAGTGAATTTTTTGCGAATAGCAGCAATAAACGGGCGAAAAAGTGCTAATTATTGTTGAGAATCGCCTTTGAGGGGGTTCCAGCCCTGTGCGCGGAGGGTGATTTCGGTGTTGTCGCGGGTAATCATAGCGCAACCTTCGGAAGCGGGCACTATTTTGCCGATAACCTTGACATCGGGCACGCGGGCGATGGCGTCGTAGGCCGCCAAGGGGATGGTGAACAGCAGTTCATAGTCTTCGCCACCGTTGAGGGCAGCGGTGACCAGGTTCATGTTGATTTCCTCGGCCATGACGGCGGTTTGGTAGTCGATGGGGATGCGGTCTTCGTAGATGCGGCAGCCGACGTTGCTTTGCGAGCAGATGTGGATGAGTTCCGACGACAGGCCGTCGCTCACGTCCATCATGGCGGTGGGCTTGATGCCCGCTTTGGCCAAGTTTTCGATGACGTCGCGCCGTGCTTCGGGCTTGAGTTGGCGTTCGAGGATGTACTCCCTACCCTGGAAGTCGGGCTGGAAGTCCTTCATGCCGGCGGAAGCCACCTTCTCTCGTTCGAGCAGCTGCAGACCCATGTAAGCGGCGCCGAGGTTGCCGGACACGCATACCAGATCGTTGTGCTGCGCACCATTGCGGTAGACGATTTTGTCCTCCGGGGCTTCGCCCAAGCAGGTGATGGAGATGACCAAACCTTGATGCGAGGCCGAGGTGTCGCCGCCCACCAGGTCCACACCGTAGTGCTCGCACGCCAAGCGGATGCCGGCGTAGAGTTCTTCGATGTGCTCGAGCGTGAAGCGCGAAGAGATGCCTAAAGACACGGTGATTTGCCGCGGGGTGCCGTTCATTGCATATATGTCAGAGAAGTTCACCACGGCCGACTTGTAGCCCAAATGGCGCAGCGGCACGTAAGTTAGGTCGAAGTGGACATTTTCGAGCAGCAGGTCGGTGGTTATGAGTGTTTTGCTATCTGGCCCATATTGGAGCACGGCGGCGTCGTCCCCTACCCCTTTGAGGGTGGAGGCGTTTACGATTTTGATATCTTTGGTGAGGTGGTCGATAAGGCCGAACTCACCCAGTGAAGAGATCTCGGACATATATTATATATAATAATGTGTAAGTCGATAATCAGCTCGAGGCGCAGTGGCCTCGAGCCGGTTTGTAGAAGTGTAGATTACGAGCGCATAACCAATTCGCGCATCACGGCCACAACCTTGGGCTGAGCCTTTTCAGCGGCGAGCTGCACTTCCTCGTGAGTGGGCACTTGGGTGATTTCCTTGCCGCCGAGGTCGGTGATGACTGACAGGCCGAACACGCGCATGGAAGCGTGGTTAGCCACGATGACTTCGGGCACGGTGGACATGCCCACAGCGTCGCCGCCGATGATGCGGAAATACTCGTATTCAGCGGGAGTTTCGAAGGTGGGGCCGGGGGTGCCAACGTACACACCGTGAACCAAGCGGATGCCCAGTTCGGCGGCAACTTGGTCGGCCAAAGCCACGAGTTTGTGGTCGTAAGCCTCGGTCATAGCCGGGAAGCGCGGGCCGAGCTCGTTGTAATTCTTGCCGCGGAGCGGGTTTTCGGGGAAGAGGTTGATGTGGTCGGTGATAACCATCACGTCGCCTACCACGAAGTTGGGGTTCATGCCGCCGGCAGCGTTCGACACGAAGAGGGTTTCAACGCCGAGAGCGCGGAACACGCGCACCGGGAAGGTTACTTGCTTCATGTCGTAGCCTTCGTAGTAGTGGAAGCGGCCTTGCATGGCGATGATGCGCTTGCCGCCGAGGGTGCCGAAGATGAGCTTGCCGCTGTGGCCTTCCACAGTCGACACCGGCATATTGGGGATTTCTTGGTAGGGTATTTCGAGTTTGTCTTCGATATAGTCGACGAGGGCGCCGAGACCGGTGCCGAGGATGATAGCGGTTTTGGGCATTTCGCCGCCGGCGCGATTGCGGATGTATTCGGCGGTTTCGTTGATGCGATTTAACATAGTAATTAGCAGTTATTGAGTTAGTTAGTTTTAACGAGATTTATTTTGGGCACGAAGATGGCGCACTATGGCTTCATCGAATTTCGAAGTGCTGTGCGAGGAGAATTCCAACTTGATGGGCAGATAGAATGCCGACGCGCGCAGTTCGGCCGGGAAATACGGGCATGCGGCCATGCGCACAGCGTCTTTCTCCGTGGTAATGAGCACGCGCTTGTTGCCGCGCATGGTTTTGAAGCGGTCGAGCAGGTGCTCCATATCGCGGCGGGTAAATTTGTGGTGATCGCTGAAGATGTCAACGCGCACCCGCGGTTTGAAGCTTTTGAGATAGCGCACAAACGGGCGCGGGTTGCCGATGCCGGCCACGGCCAGGATGTAGTCGTCGTCGGTCATCCAATCGAGATACGGCACGGCGCGGGTGTGCTCCGGGAAGATGGGCACCAACTCTTGATAGAGCAACCGCGAGAAGAACAGTTCCTGACATGGGAACAGGTTCAACGACTTGGCTATCAGTCGGTAATCGATATCCTTGAGCGTGGGCGGACACTTCGACACCACCACGAAGTCGGCGCGGTTCACGGCCATTTTCGATTCGCGCAAACGACCATAAGGCAGCAGGTGATCGTTGTAATACGGCCGATTGCACTCGGTCACCACGATAGAGAGCGTGGGCTGCACGTAGCGATGTTGGAAGGCATCGTCGAGCACGATGAGGTTGATGTCGGGGTCGATGGCCAGCACCTCATTGATGGCGTTGACGCGGTCTTCGCCAACGGCCACCACCACTTTGCCGCCAAATTTTTTGTAAATTTGGAAGGCTTCGTCGCCGATGTCGGCCGGGGTCGACTTGGCCGTGGCCACCACAAAGCCTTTGGTATCGCGTTTGTATCCGCGGCTCACCATGGCGATGTGATATTTCAACCGCATGGCCTCGATGATGTACTCGGTGATGGGGGTTTTGCCGGTGCCGCCGCAGGCTATGTTGCCCACCACGATGATGGGCACATTGAACGTGTGCACCGGAAAGATCTTGAAGTCGAACATTTTATTGCGCACAAAGGCACCCACCCCGTAGAGTTTCGACAACGGGAGCAGAACCATTTTTGAGAAAATTGTGCGCCAATTCATTGTTTGTCAACGAATTTCGAACGGCTCCATGCGAGCTTGAACGGGTGCCATAGTGCGTATGCGATCCACGAATTGGAGCAATTGCAGCGTGCCGGCATCTACTTTGTAGCCGTTAACTTGCATATTATCAGCTGCTTGGCGAGCCAACAGTTGCATAAAGTCTTCTTCAACAGCGGGATAGAACACCACGCAGTCGGGTTCGATACTGATTTCCGTAGCAATATCATTGATGGCATCGGTGAGTGTGCCGATTTGGTCCACCAAACCTAAGCGAACGCCATCGCCGCCGGCCCACACGCGGCCGCCGCCAATAACTTTCACAGAATCCTGAGGCATTTTGCGACACTCGGCCACACGCTTGGTAAACAGGTCGTATACTCCATTGACATGCTGCTGCATGGCTGCGCGTTCAGCCTCGGTCATGGGGCGACTGGTGGAAATACCGAAGCCGTTGGGCTCGGTTTTCACCTCGGTGGTGGTGATACCTAAGTGATTGTTCATCAGACCGGAAAGGTTGGGTATCAACCCGAACACGCCGATGGAGCCGGTCAAAGTGGAGCGGTCGGCATAGATGCGGTCGGCGCCGCAACTGATGTAGTAACCGCCCGAAGCGGCATAGTCGCCCATCGAGACATACAGCAGCTTACCCTGGCTCTTGAAGTACTCAAGCGCTTCCCAAATTTGTTCGGACGCGAAAGCGCTACCGCCGCCGGAGTTGACGCGGAGCACCATAGCTTTCACATTGTCATCATCGGCCAAGGCGAGGATTTCCGGCACCATTGTGGCGCCTACGATGCCGCCATTGCCGCTGTCCACGATGTCGCCGCAAGCAAACAGCACCGCGATATGATTCTTCGACGAATCAGCATTGGAGAGGGTCGACACGTATTGAGTGGGAGTAATAAACGGCAGATTTTCGTCATCATCCAAATCGCATCGTTCGCGCAGCAATTCTTCCACCTGGCGACGGTAAAGCAGCGAATCAACCGCCAAATTCTTCACGAAATATTCAGCCGGCTGACAAGCAAACTGCGATTCCACCCAAGCGGTAACATCGCCCACTTTAAGGTTGCGAGCATCAGCGATTGCGCCGCGTTCATAATCCCAAATAGAGTCCAAAAGCACTTGCATCTGCAAGCGTGCCGGCTCACTCATCTGCGGAAGGATGTACGGCTCTACGGCGCTCTTGAACTCGCCCACGCGTACCACCTGCATTTCTACCTGCAACTTGTCCAACAGGCCCTTGAAGTGAGGCACTTCCACGGATAAGCCGTGGATATCCACACTGCCTATGGGGTTGAGATACACGGAATTAGCTACCGACGAAATCAAGTAATCAGTTTGCGAATAGCTGTCGCCATAGGCGATAACCCACTTACCGCTATCCTTGAAATCGCGCAACGCATCTACCACTTCTTCCGCACTTGCTTTGCCGATGGCCACACCGGCTGCATTGATATAAATACCTATGATATGGTCATCATTCTTGGCCTCGCGGATGGCACGGATAATGTCAACCAGCGCTTCGCCGGTTTGATTGCCCTGTTGCAACATTGTCCACGGATCCGACGGCTGATAGCGCTCAACCACCTGACCCGAAAGGTCGATGTACAACACCGAGTTGTCATTAACAACCACTTGCTCACTTCCAAAAGCGGAAGCGAACATGCCTACTAATACGCTAAAGCCTACCAAGCCGAACAGGACCACTGAAATCCAGAAGCCGGCTATCGAGCCAAGCATTGATATAAAGAATTTTTTTACCATACCTTTGTTCAGATAAATATATAGTTATGCAAAGGTACAACTTTTTTATCAAATAACCGCCATCCAACCCCACTTTTTTCATTTTTAACACAAAAAACGCCGCAAACCGCCCCCGCCACCGGCCCACCGCGCGCAAGAGTTCGGAGCCGGCGCGCCTCAAAAGCCGGCGGCTACCACCCGCGCGGTGTTGATGCCGTCGATGGCGGCCGACACGATGCCGCCGGCATAGCCTGCTCCCTCGCCCACCGGGTAGAGGCCGGCGATGGTGGGGTGGCAGCGGCTTGTCGCGTCGCGCGGGATGCGCACCGGCGACGAGGTGCGTGTTTCGCAGCCAATCAGCGTGGCGTCGGCGCTCAGGAAGCCGCGTGCCTTGCGGCCGAACTCGTTCAATCCGCCTTGCAAGCGGCGGGCGATGAAATCGGGCAGCAGCAGGTCGATGCGCCCCGGCTGAATGCCCGGCGCATACGAAGTGCTCGGCAACGAGCTCGAAAGCCGCGAGGCCACAAAGTCGGTCATCCTCTGAGCGGGCGCCACCTGGGTGCGGCCTGCAGCCGCAAAGAATCGCTGTTCGATATCCAATTGGAAGTGCATCATCCGCAGCACGCCGTACTGCTGGTATTCTGCAGGAAGGTCCTCGGGCAATACTTCCACCACCATGCCGCTGTTGGCCCAGCGCGTGCCGCGGTTCGACGGCGACATGCCGTTGACCACCAGCTGCCCGGGCTCGCTTGCCGCCGGGATGATCACCCCGCCGGGGCACATGCAGAACGAGTACACGCCGCGCCCGTCCACGCGCGTGAGCATTGAATACTCCGCCGCGGGCAGGTACTTGCCGCGTCCTTGCGGCGAGTGATATTGGATGCAGTCGATCAGGTGCTGCGGGTGCTCCAAGCGCACACCCACAGCTATTCCCTTAACTTCCAAACTGATATTGAGCGTGTGCAGCATGGCATACACGTCGCGTGCGGAGTGGCCGGTGGCCAAGATAACCGGTCCGAGGAATTGCCGGCCGTCGGCGGTGGTCACGCCTGTCACACGGTCGCCATCCATCTGCAAACCGTCCACCCGCGTATTGAACAGCACCTCGCCGCCGTGCTCGATGATAGTTTGGCGCATAGCCTTAATAATCACCGGCAAACGGTCCGTGCCGATATGAGGATGCGCATCGATGAGGATGTCGTCCTTGGCCCCGTGTGTGTGGAAAATTTGCAACACTTTATCCACCGGGCCGCGCTTGGTGCTGCGGGTGTATAGCTTGCCGTCGGAGTAGGCTCCCGCCCCACCCTCACCGAAGCAATAGTTGGAATCGGGATTCACCACACCTTCGCGGCAGAGGGTGGCCATGTCGCGCCGGCGTGCGTCCACGTCCTTGCCGCGCTCCAGCACCACCGGTCGCAAGCCTGACTCAATCAGCTCCAGCGCCGCAAACAGTCCGGCCGGGCCGGCACCCACCACAACCACCTGCGGCCGATCGCCCACCTGCGGATACTCGACTGGCTGATAACGCACCACCGATTCGTCCACCGCATCCACGTGCACGCCCACGCTCAAATTCACCATCACCGGACGGCGACGAGCATCAATCGACCGACGCAGCAGCGTCAACTTCTTGATGCGGTTCACATCGATATGCAAGGCGGTGGAGGCTTCCACCATCAGGCGCGTTTGGTCGGCAGCGACCTGCGGCAACACGCGTAATTGGACTGTATTATACATTCTCGGCAGGGGTTTCTGATTTCGATGGCTTGGGCTTGCGGCGCGGACGCGGCAGCATCAAGCCAAACAAATATATGGATAAGATGATGGCCACAAACGCGCCCGCGAGCCACAGGCTCACATGCCCGTTGTCCACCTTGATTATTTCTTCTATGGGGTCGTCGAATTGCATCAACTCGGGCGACAGCGTGCTGAAATTGCGCTTCCACGCCACGCGCCCGTCGTGCAGCATCACCAGCGCCGTGGTGCCGCGCGCCAACTGCTTCAGCGCCGTATCGGCCGCTGAATATGCCTCGAAATTCGGCCGCGCATACTGCTTCCAGATGTCAAAATTCTGCCCGGAAGCGGCCACCAAGGCTATGAATCGTATGCCATGACTTTGCGCATAGTCGGCCAATTCGTTGGTAAACCGTGCGCGCGACAGCGCATCGATCGACGGCTCGCTCACCACCAACAGCAGGCAGTCGCCTTCCTCCGGCGAGAGCACGTCGGCGGTCACTTCTTCGTCACCGTCGAACACGGCCAACTCATCCTCGACCGCCACCTGCGTGGCCACGTCCACAAACATCCACGTGGAATCCGGCAGCGCGTTCAGCGCAAACTCGCGCCGCTCGCCATTCTTTTCATAAATATATGTGGGCATCGCTTCCGATTCCTCGGCCACTAACTCAGCCCCAACGGGGTACGCACGAAAGTCGACCACCGGTTGAAACTGCCATCCCACGAACGACAGCGTCAACGAGTAAGCAATCGTGGCCGCTATCACCATCCACTGCATCCATGGCCGGATGAGCGGTTGCGCCGACTTGTAGTACTTCAGCAACGATACTAACAGTGCGGTCAGCACCACATTCTTAATCAACGTGGCCGTGTTGGATATTACCAACAAATCGCCGAAGCAACCGCAGTGGGCCACCGGTTCGGCCACGGCCAAGTACACCGACAGCGGCAGCATCACCGCCATCACCACCAACGCGCTGATCGGCGTTGACCGCCGCAAGCAGCCTAATGCCAGCGCCACGCCGATGGTCAGCTCCAATGCCGCCAAACCCACCGCCATGATGATGGTGATTTCGCGCGGGAAGCCGCCAAGCCCCCACACGGCGAAATACTCCTCCATCTTGTACACCGTGCCGTAGGGGTCGACCGACTTAGCCCACCCCGACAGCACAAACATAGCGCCGGTGAGCACTCGCATCGCCCACACGGCCACAGTAGCGTACCGCGGCATTATTCCGTCAGTTTAATTATGCCAAACACGGCGTATACCAAGATGTCGAGGTAGTTGGAGTCGATTCCCTCGCTCACCTTCACCGCTCCGGCGTTGTCTTCAATCTGCTTCACGCGCTCAATCTTGGTGAGAATGAAGTCGGTGTACGACAGCACGCGCATCGACCGCCAGGCCTCATCGTAGTCGTGATTCTTGGCCACTAATAGCGCACGCGCACGCGCCGCCACTGCGTCGTACAGTGCGGTGGCGCGCTCAGCGTCAATGTCCTTGGTGTCAACGAAGCCTAACTCCAACTGTATGATGCCGATGATGGCGTAATTCACTATGGCCTTGAACTCCGGCAGAATGCCTTCGCCCACGGCCGATACGCCCTTGATTTCCAGCGAGCGGATGCGCTTCGCTTTGATAAATATTTGGTCGGTGACGCTCTGCGGACGCATGATGCGCCACGATGCGCCGTAGTCGCTCAATTTTGCCACAAACACCTTACGGCAATCGGCAATGGCTTGGTCGAACTGTTGATTAGTATCCATATAGCTATATTTTTCTGCAAAATTACGAAATTTTCAGCAATTTCGCCACATATTGAGCATAAAAAACGCTCCACCCGGTGGGGCAGAGCGCTTTTTTATGGAGAAAGTATGATTATTTAATCATCACTTTGCGCACTTGGTTGCCACGTACTTCAATGTAGAGGCCGGCAGCGGGTTCAGCCACTTGCACGCCTTGGAGGTTGAAGTAAACGGGAGCTACTTCGTTGCCGAGTTCGATGTCAGCAGCAGAAGAGTCGCTTTCGATGATGTTGATAGTCATGTTGGCAAGGTCGAGCACGATGTCGTAGTAACCGGCTTCCACTTTCCAGGAGTTAGCAGCGGAAGCATTCACACCGGCCTTGAAGAGGGTTACGTTGGTGGTCGAGGGAACAGTCAGCAGGGCATCTTTTTCAGGTGCACCGTAGCGGTCGCCGTTGTTGACTTCGGTATCCCAGTCAGAACCTTGCACGGTGATGAAGGTGAAGTAACCGGTGGTGGATTCGTCGCTCGAAGGCTTGATTTCGATATTCTCGATGGAGAACAGCTTGGTGTCGTCGGCAAAGGTCAGCTCGGGAGCGTTTGCAGTATCCCAGATACCGGTGGCAAGATTACCAACGATGTAAACGTGTGCGGGCAGTTCGGGATCAACGGGGTCGGGGTCAACAGGGTCGGGATCTACCGGGGTTTTACCTTGGATGGTGAGGGTCATTTCGGTGGGATTGAATACGAAGGTGTATTCGCCTGCGAGAGCGCTTACCCAGTTGGAGCAATTTTCAGAGGTTGCAGTCATTGCGATGCCCACAACTGCTTCGGTCATACCGTTTGCTGCGGCAATCCAGCCATTGTTGTCTTGCTTGCCGTCTTTAAGAGGCATAATGCCGAATTCGCCGGCTACCAAGGTAGCGGTCAGGGTCCAAGTGCCGTCTTCAGCTTCGGTCATTTCGCGAGTTTCCCAGCTACCGGTGAATACGGAGCCGTGGATGCCATAGCTGTATACGGGGTCAACAGGGTCTACGGGATCGGGATCTACGGGAGTTTCTTCACCCTTGATAGTCAGGGTCATAGCGGAGGGATCGAATACGAAGGTGTATTTGCCTTCCAATTTGCTGCTCCAGTTGCTGCCGTTTTCTTTGGCGGCCATAGGAGTGTTAATCGACACGGTGGTTTCGCCGTCTGCAGCAATCCAGCGGTAGTTGTCTTGTTGGCCGTCTTTAAGAGGCATAATGCCGAATTCGCCGGCTACCAAGGTAGCGGTCAGG
>CAMGBT010000069.1 GCA_946011725.1 uncultured Bacteroidales bacterium
GGGCCGCGCCGCGTTTATTCTCAGCGCGCCCCCGCCGGGGGCGCCCCGGGGGGGGGGGGGGTTCGGGTCGGGGGGGGGGGGGGGGGCCCGGGGGGGGGGGGGGGGGGGGGGGGGGGGGGGTTTGGCCGGTGGGGGTGAAGCCGCAGTGTTCCATGACGCGGCCGGAGGCGGGGTTGTCAAGGAAGTGGGCGCTGATAAGAGAGCGGATGGCGGGGTCGCGGCGGGCAAGGGTAATCATTTGGGCGAGGGCGGCGGTGCAGTAGCCGCGGTTCCAGTAGGGGCGGCCGATCCAGTAGCCTACCAGGGGTTCATCGGGCAGGGCGGGCAGGCCGCAGTTGCACGAGGGGCCGTAGCCGATGGCGCCAATAAGTGTGCCGTCGGCCATGGTGATGGCCCAGGTGGTGGGGTTGAGGAAGAGGGTGCGGATGATGTGGAGGCTTTCGTCGAGGGATTGATGCGGCTGCCAGCCGGCGCGCGGGCCTACTTCGGGGTCGGAGGCGAGCTCGAACAGGCGGTGTGCATCGGCTTCGCTCCATGGGCGCAGGAGTATGTGGGGTGGTTGCATTTTTGTGGATAGGGAAGAAGCGGGAGCACAACCACCGGCTGTGCTCCCGCGGATGTGGGCGCTATGAGGAGCGCTGTGGGTTATTTCTTTTCTTTGAGGCGGGTGAGCTGACGGTCGAGGGCATCGAGGGCGAGGTCGATTGCTTCTTCGAAGGTGTCGGCGATTTTATCGGCCACGAGGTCGTCGTGCTGAGGCACGGCGAGCTTGACGATGGCTTGCTTGTTCATTGCGGTTTCGGGTTTAACGACTTTGAGGGTAACGTCGGCGGTGGTGACAGCCGAGTGGTGACGTGCGAGGCGGTCAGCTTTTTTGTTAATGAAGTCAACGAGTTTTTCGGCTACGTCGAAGTGGATTGCTTGAATACGAACGTCCATAGTTATCCGTGTTTTAGTGCGCGAGGGTGCGCGAGTTGATAATTTTGTTTTAGGTCTCGAAAGGAGAGATGGGTATAGATTTGGGTAGTGGCCAGGGAGGCGTGCCCTAAGAGTTGTTGTACGGCAGTGAGTTCGGCGCCGCCGTTGAGCATATCGGTAGCGCAGGAGTGTCGCAGGGCGTGGGGTGTGGCCACGGCGCCTACGGCGCCGAACTGTTGTTTGACGATGGCGAGGATGTGTCGGTATAGCAGCGGAGCGCCGTTGTCGGTGACCAGCAGCGTTGGAGCGCAGTCGGCAGGCCGGAGGCTGAGGTAGCGGGCGATGTCGGCGGCGAGCTGGGGGCCGAATGGGATGACGCGTTCGCGGCGGCGTTTGCCCATGACGCGGAGGGTGCCGGCGGCGAGGTTGATGTCGGCGGTGCGGAGTGAGGCGAGCTCGGATGCGCGCATTCCGGTGGCGTAGAGGAGGTCGACCACCAGGCGGTTGCGCACGTGGATGAAGTCGGCGCAGTCGGCGTCGAGGGCGATTGCGGCCTCGGTGAGGGCGGGACGGATGGCACGCGGCAGGGGCTTGGGCAGGCGTGCGGGGGTGATTTCGGCGGCGGGGTTTGCGGCGAGGCCGTGGCGGAGCATCAGGTAGTGGAAGAACGCGCGCAGGGTTTGGATTTTGCGACGGATTGAGCGCTGACAGATGCCGTTGCGCGAGAGGTGAGCCACCCACAGGCGGATGTCGCCCACGGAAGTGCGGGCCGGGTCGAAGTCTTCGCCGAAGGAGTCGATGGTGAATCGCTGCCACTGGCCGAGATCGTAGGTGTACGACGAAACGGTGCGCGCTGAGAGATTCAGCTCACACCGTATATATGTCGTAAAGGAATCGTAGAGACTTTTCATCTGTGACAGTGACCTTGGCGAGGTTGGCCATCGGTTCGTGCCACGAAATTACAAATTCCTTTTTATTTTGCCAAATATTTTTGAACTTTTTTTCTGAAAAAGTTCAAAATAGGCGAAAAATGGGGCGAATTATTCTTCTACGGAGCGGAGTTTTTGCACGTAGATGGCCTTCATCATCTTTTTGCGGTTGGTGACGGAGGGTTTTTGGAATGCTTGACGGCTGCGGAGCTCTTTCACGATGCCGGTCTTTTCAAATTTGCGTTTGAATTTTTTGAGAGCGCGTTCGATGTTTTCGCCTTCTTTTACTTGTACGATGATCATATTTTTTAGTTAAATTTTAGTTTGCTTGGTTGAATGCTTTGTTTAGCGGCCACAAAATTACGGATAATTTTTTGAATGACAAAACATTCGGGCAATTATTTGCGATTTTGTTGATAATTTTTTCAAAAATAGGGGTTTACCACCCCAAAATCGGGGTTGAAAGGGGTGGTAAACGGGTATGGTGTTAGTCGCCCATGGTGCGAAGGAGTTCATCGTTGTCGCGAGTGCGCTCCATTCGGTCTTTGATGAATTCCATGGCTTCGATGGGGGTTCGGTCGGAGAGGAAACGGCGGAGAATCCACATGCGGTTGAGGGTCTCGGTGCGCAGCAGCAGGTCGTCGCGGCGGGTGCTGGAAGCCATGATGTCGACGGCGGGGAAGATGCGCTTGTTGGCGAGGGTACGGTTGAGCTGGAGTTCCATGTTGCCGGTGCCTTTGAATTCTTCGAAGATGACTTCATCCATTTTGGAGGAAGTTTCGGTCAGGGCGGTGGCGATGATGGTGAGGGAGCCGCCGCCTTCGATGTTGCGCGCTGCGCCGAAGAAGCGTTTGGGCTTTTGGAGGGCGTTGGCGTCGACGCCGCCGGAGAGGATTTTGCCGGAGGCGGGCGACACAGTGTTGTAGGCGCGTGCCAAGCGGGTGATGGAGTCGAGCAGGATTACCACATCATGGCCGCATTCCACCATGCGTTTGGCTTTTTCGAGCACGATGCCGGCGATTTTGACGTGGTGTTCGGCGGGCTAGTCGAATTTGGAATCGAATACTTCGGCGTTTACGCTGCAGATCATGTCGGTTACCTCTTCCGCGCGTTCATCGATGAGCAGAATCATGATGTAAGTTTCGGGGTGATTCTCGGCGATAGCGTTGGCTATATCTTTGAGGAGCAGGGTTTTACCTGTCTTAGGCGGAGCCACAATGAGAGCGCGTTGACCCTTGCCGATGGGGGCGAACATGTCCACAACGCGGGTGGAGATGTTGCAGGTGCGCCCGCCGGTGAGATCGAATTTCTCCTCGGGGAAGAGCGGCGTGAGGTGCTCGAAGTGGGCACGGTCGCGGATGAATTCCACGGGGCGACCATTGACTTGGAGCACGCGGCTCAGGGGGAAGTATTTCTCGCCTTCGCGGGGCGGGCGGATGGTGCATTCCACCACGTCGCCGGCTTTGAGGCCGTTATCTTTGATTTGCTTTTGGCTGACGAGGACGTCGTCGGGCGAAGGGAGGTAGTTGAAATCGGCCGAACGCAGGAAGCCGTGGCCTTGGGGCTCCACTTCGAGCACGCCCTGGGTTTGGAGGAAGTCTTCGAAGTCGAAGCGCTGGTTGGGCTGGAGGCGTTGGTCCACGCTCGGTTGCTGATTCTTGTTCTTCTTTTTCTTGCCTTGGCCGGGAGCATTCTGCACGGGTTGGCCGGGCTCAACCAGGGTGATTGGAGCTGAAGCGGCTTGCATGGCAGCTTGCGAGGCGCGGCGCTGTGCTTCCTCCTTCTCTTTCTGGGAGCGGGGGGTGAATTTGCGACCCTCGCCGCGGGGGAAGAACGAGCTGAAGTCACCCGAGGGTTGTTGGACGGCGGGAGCGTCGACAGGCTGTTCGGCGGGCTGCTCGGCGGGAGCGGACTGCTCGGCGGGAGCGGGGTCCGCGGGGGCTTCCGGCTGCAGGGGTGCAACTTCGGCAGGCGCTTCAGCAGCGGGTTGCTCGGCGGGAGCTTCCTCTGCCACGGGGGCTTCGGCGGCAACTTCCACCGGTGCCGATTGCGCGTCCTCCTCCTTTTTGGCCGGACGACCGCGGCGACGCTTGGCGGGTGCTTCGGCAGCGGGTGCCTCGGCGGCCGGCTTTTCGGCGGCGGGAGCGGCTTCTACGGCTTCCGGAGCGGCGAGTGCCGCTTCCGGAGCGGGTGCGGCTTCGGCGGCTTTAGCTTTCTTTGATTTGGTTTGTTTTTTCTTAGGCTCGGCCTTGGCGTCTTTTTGAGCCTTGGCGCGAGTACGACGCTCGGCGGCGGCATCAGCACGTCGCTTCTGCTCGGCTGAACGGGCCGAAGCGGATGCTACTGCTTGCTCGTCGAGGATCTTATAAATAAGTTCTTGTTTTTGCGAGAGGTCGATTTTCTTAATCCCAAGGGACTCGGCCGCCTGTTGCAGGTCGGCATCTGACATCGCATCGAGGTCGGAAATGCTGTACATATAATGGTTTGTAAGTTGTATGGTCCAAGCGCAACAGAGTATGGCGCTACGGAGTCGATACAATCAAATTTGTAATAGCGAGGTAGTGTAATAATGAGGAAAGAAACGCCCTATATATAATTAAGGTAGAAAGCGGGCTGAATGCAGACTTAAAACATGTCTGCCAAAATTCCACCGCAAAGTTACAAACTTTTTTGACAAAATGCAATAGGAAGAGGCAAAAAAATCGCCTTGGGCGGCAAAAAAGTGCGGGTACGCCGGGTGCGATGGAGGCCGCGGGGTGCCGGTAGGGGTGACAGGGCGGCAGGCGGCGGGTGACAGTTTGGCACGGCGGAGGGGTTGGCACGAGTGTTGCGATGTTTTGGTTGTAACTTCAAAATATATAATTAACGCACTATGAATTTCAACAATTTCACAATCAAATCGCAAGAGGCTGTGCAACGGGCCGTGGATGTTACCCGCGCCGCCGGCAGCCAGTCGATTGAGCCGGTGGCTCTGCTGCGCGGCGTGATCGACAAAGACGAGTCGTTGGTGAAGTTCCTATTCCAAAAGGTGGGCGCTAATCCGGCGACAGTGGACGCGGCCATCGAGCGCGAGCTCAAATCGCTGCCCAAAGTGAGTGGCAGTGAGCCGTTTTTGAGCCGCGAATCGAACGATGTGCTGCAGCGAGCTGTGGACATCGCCACAAAGATGGGCGATGAGTTCGTTACCCTCGAGGCCATGCTTATGGCGCTGTTCGAGGTGAATTCTTCCGCTTCAAAGATACTGAAAGATGCGGGCGTGAGCGCCGATGAATTGCGCGCCGCCGTGGACGAACTGCGCCGCGGCACCAAGGCCACCAGCGCCTCCGCTGAAGATACTTATAACGCACTGTCGAAGTACGCCATCAACCTCAACGAGCGGGCGCGCAACGGCAAGCTCGACCCGGTAATCGGCCGTGACGACGAAATCCGCCGCGTGCTCCAGATCCTGAGCCGACGCACCAAGAATAACCCTATGCTCATCGGCGAACCCGGTGTGGGCAAAACCGCCATTGCCGAAGGCTTGGCCCAACGTATCGTGCGCGGCGACGTGCCCGAAAATCTGCGCTCCAAGCAGATTTTCTCGCTCGACATGGGCGCACTGGTGGCCGGTGCCAAGTACAAGGGCGAATTCGAAGAGCGTTTGAAATCGATCGTGAACGAGGTGACCGGTTCCGACGGCGAAATCATCCTTTTCATCGACGAAATCCACACCTTGGTGGGTGCCGGCAAGGGTGAAGGCGCCATGGATGCCGCCAACATCCTCAAACCGGCGTTGGCCCGTGGCGACTTGCGCAGCATCGGCGCAACCACCTTGGACGAGTACCAAAAGTACTTCGAAAAGGATAAAGCGCTGGAGCGTCGTTTCCAAAAGGTGATGATTGACGAGCCTGACGAAGAGTCGGCCATCGCCATCCTGCGTGGCTTGAAAGAGCGCTACGAGAACCACCACAAGGTGCGTGTGCGCGACGAGGCCATCATCGCCGCCGTGCAACTGTCGGAACGCTACATCACCGACCGCTTCCTGCCCGACAAGGCCATCGACCTGATCGATGAGGCTGCCGCCAAGTTGAAATTGGAAATCAACTCCGTGCCGCAGAGCATCGACAGCCTGCAGCGTGCCATCACCCAAAAGGAGATTGAGCGCGAGGCCATCAAGCGCGAAGGCCAAACCGACCGCGTGGCCCAAATCGAGCGCGAACTCTCCTCAATGCGCGAAGAACTCAAAAGCGTCACCGCTAAATGGCGTGCCGAAAAAGAGCTGATCGAAAAGATTCAGCAGAACAAAATCGACATCGAACAACTCAACTTCGAAGCCGAACGCGCCGAACGCGAAGGCAACTACGCCCTGGTGAGCGAAATCCGCTACTCGCGCATCCGCAATAAGCAGATGGAGAACGAGCAAATCCAGGCCCGCCTGCACGATATGCAGGGCGACAAGGCGCTGATCAAGGAAGAGGTCGATGCCGAAGACATTGCCGACATCGTGTCGCGCTGGACGGGCATACCAGTGTCGAAGATGGTCACCGGCGAGCGTGAGAAACTGCTCCACCTCGAGGAAGAACTGCACCGCCGCGTGGTTGGTCAGGACGAAGCCATCGCCGCCATCGCCGATGCCGTGCGCCGCTCGCGTGCCGGCTTGAACGACCCCAAACGACCCATCGGATCGTTTATCTTCCTCGGCACCACCGGCGTGGGCAAGACCGAATTGGCCAAAGCGTTGGCCGAATACCTCTTCGACGATGAGAACATGCTCACCCGTATCGATATGAGCGAGTATCAGGAGAAGCACTCCGTGTCGCGACTGGTCGGCGCGCCTCCGGGCTACGTGGGCTACGACGAAGGCGGCCAACTCACCGAGGCCGTGCGCCGCAAACCGTACTCGGTGGTGCTCTTCGACGAAATCGAAAAAGCACACCCCGATGTGTTCAACATCCTGCTTCAGGTGCTCGATGATGGCCGCTTGACCGACAACAAAGGCCGCTCGGTCAACTTCAAAAACACCATCATCATCATGACCTCAAACCTCGGCTCGCAGCTCATCCGCGAACGCTTTGAGCACATCACCGAGGCCAACCGCAACGAAGTGGTGGAGAAAACCAAGCTCAACGTGCTTGAAATGCTCAAGCAAACCATCCGGCCCGAGTTCCTCAACCGTATCGACGAAATCATCATGTTCACCCCGCTCAACCGCGAGCAAATCAAGCAGATTGTGCGCTTGCAGATTGAGAACGTGCAACGGATGCTGCGTCAATCCTCCGGCATCGAACTCACCGCCACCGAGGCCGCAGTGGAACGCTTGGCCGACGAAGGCTTCGACCCCGAATTCGGCGCACGCCCCGTCAAACGAGCCATCCACCGCATGGTGCTCAACCGCCTCTCGCGCGACATCATCGCCGGCACCGTCACCTCCGACCACCCCATCGTGGTCGACACCGCCGCCGACGGCTCCATCACCTTCCACAACTAATCCCTCCCACCCTTATACCACCGCCACCCGCGCCCGCCAAAGGCGCGAGTGGCGGTTTTTTTTTCGTGGCCGACGAAGTGCATCACATCCTCCACACATTTCATAAATTATTCCCCACATTTCATACAGAATCACTCGGAATGTTTGCATCGTCCGAGCAATCGTTGTAACTTTGCGTCATAATTCTAAATCATTGTTTCACATTTAAATCTTTTCGATTATGAGCGACAATAACTGGAGCAACACTCCCAACAATTCATCCAACAACGGCAACAACTTCTTCGTGGACAACAACTCCACACATGAAGAAGATGATGACAACAAAGGCGGCTGCGGCAGCTGGCTTATCTACATCGGCATATTACTGTTTATCAACTTATTAAGTTGGATTTTCGACTGGTCGTTCTGGGTATACTAATGAAGCGCGACTATCTCATAAACGTATTGTTCGGCATCACTTTCATCAACTTGGTGGTGATTGGATGCCGAACAATCGATTTTTCGGCCACGTTCATCACGGCATTGCGCCTCGGGGCGATGGTGCTCAATGTGCTGATGGCTGTGGCATTATTTTCCAACCGCTACTCGGTGTCGGTGTCGGGCATGTGGCGCAAGCCTTACTGGTTAGGGATGATAGCCTCCAACATCTTGGCGGTGCAATTTGTCGACGTGGCGCACCCGTTGCAGAGCGTGGCCACGGTGCTGTTGGCCATCGGCATGGTGATTGTGCTGATTTCACTCGGCTCTTTGGGTCGGAGCTTCGCCGTCACCCCGATGATGGGCAAAATCAAGACAGACAAGGCCTACTCGCTGGTGCGCCACCCCATCTACCTTGGCGAATCCGTGATGGTGACAGCCTGCACCTTAGCCTCCGCCACCTCGTGGGCCTGGGCCGCATTGGCGCTATTCGCCCTGTGCACTGTGCTGCGCATCAACCAAGAAGAAGCCCTACTGCGCACCAGCCCCACCTACCTCACCTACTGCCAAACCACCCGCTACAAACTCCTCCCCTACATCTACTAACCGCCACCTACGCCTCACTAAGAATTGACATGGTCAAGCAAGTCAAATAGCTTATGGATGTGCGAGTATGCCATCGCATCATCATGATTCTCAACGCTAATCTTGCACAACTGCCACTTTTTGTCGGATTTTGGCTATTTTTAATACTTATTATTGCGGTTATGTGGAAATTTTTCCGTAATTTTGCATCACAATTTACTAAAACTACTTTTCTAACTAATTATGACCCGCAAAATCAGTTACATTATTGCAATTGGCGCCGCTCTTGCCCTCACTTCCTGCGGCAAAAAGCTCAGCCAATTCAGCGCTGACTACTTCACCGTCAACCCCAACCCACTGGAAGTGGTAGGTGAACACGTGCCCTCGACTGTCAGCGCTCGCATCCCCGAAAAGTTCTTCCTTCGCAATGCCGAAGTAACCGTTACCCCCGTGCTGGTGTTCAACGGCACCGAAGTAGCCGCCCCCGCTTACTCTTTCCAAGGTGAGAAAGTGCGCGGCAACGCTCCCGTTATCTCCTACGAAAACGGCGGCAACGTGTCCATCCCCGTTAACTTCGTTTACCAACCCGAAATGGCTAACAGCGAACTCCAACTCGACTTCGCCGTTACCCAAGGCAACAAGCAATACGTGCTGCCGCGCGTAACCGTGGCCACCGGCGTTATTGCCACCGCCTCCCTCGCTTCGGTGAAGTCGGCCGCTCCCGCCTACGCTCCCGACGCTTTCCAGCGCGTAATCAACAACCGCTACACCGCCAACATCATGTTCCTCATCAACCAAGCCAACATCCGCGCTTCCGAGCTGAAAACTGATGCTATGGTGGAACTACGTAACCTCATCATCGCCGCCGCCGGCGACTCCTCGCAAGTGATCCGCGAGCTCAACATCCAATCTTACGCTTCGCCCGATGGCGGCATCGACATCAACGAACGCCTCGCCTCGCAACGCGAATCCGCTACCACCTCTTACCTGCGCGACCAACTCGCCAAGGACAAAATCACCGAATTCGGCGAACTCACCTCGCAATTCACCGCCGAAGACTGGGAAGGCTTCCAACTCCTTGTAGCTCAATCCAACATCCAAGATAAAGAGCTCATCCTCAGCGTTCTCTCCATGTACAAAGACCCCGAACAACGTGAACGCGAAATCCGCAACCTCTCCAACGTCTTCGAACAACTCGCCGACGAAATCCTGCCCCAACTGCGCTACTCTCGCATCACCGCTTCCATCGACGTTATAGGCCGCAGCGACGAAGAAATCACGGCTCTCGCCACCTCCAACCCCGGTCAACTCTCCGTGGAAGAACTCCTCTACGCCGGCACCCTCACCGATGACCTCGCCACCCGCTTGGCCATCTACGAAACCGCCGCTCGTCAATATCCCCAAGACTACCGCTGCTGGAACAACCTCGGCGCCGCTCAATTCGCCGCCGGCAACTACGATGGCGCTCAATCCTCCATCCGCAAAGCCACTGCCCTCAACGGCTCCGCCGCAGAACCCCAAATGAACGCAGGTCTCTGCCAATTGGCCGAAGGTAACTACTCCAAAGCTCACCAACTCTTCGGTGGCGCTGCCGGCCTCGACCAACTCAACGACGCCCTCGGCCTGTTCTACCTCAAGACCGGTGACAACGCCGCTGCCGCTCGCGCTTTCGGTAACTCCAAATCCAACAACGCCGCCCTCGCCCAAATCCTCACCAAGGATTACAGCAAGGCTCGCCAAACCCTCGCCGGTATCGACAACCCCGACGCCACCACATACTACCTGATGGCTGTGCTCGGCGCTCGCACCAACAACGAGCAAATGCTCACCTCCAACCTCCGTCAAGCCGTGCGCCTCGACCCCACCCTGGCCGACCGCGCTCGCCAAGACCTCGAATTCACCGGCTTCAACCTCTCCCGTGCCCTCAACTAATCAATAGCTGACATACCTCACCGCGAGGCGGCGCCCACAGCGCCGCCTCGCTTTTTTATCTCCCCTGACTCATTTTTGTCGTACCTCCGAGCCACGGCTCTTTCATTTAAGGCGCAGTGGTGAGGTTAAACGAAGAAACGAATTAACGAAATAACGAATTTTTAATATTTTTCGTTAATTCGTTGATTCGTTTTATTCGTTTAGCCGCGATTTGCGATTTCCGAAGCTTAAATGAAAGAGGCGTGCGGCCGGGTGAAGATTTTTTGCTGCCGAGGGCGGCTGTTTCCGCATTTTTTTGTAACTTTGCAGTTCAATCTATGATTTTTAGGTACAATGACTGAAGCAAAGCAAGAGGAAAATGTAAGCCGTGGGCGCGGTCTGCTGGCCGTGTCGCCCATCGGAGTATTCTTATTATTATATGTGGCCACATCGTTGGCCGTGGGTGATTTCTACAAGATGCCGCTGTCGATTGCGTTCATCGCGGCGTCGCTGTGGGCATTGGTGACGATGCGCAGCGGGTCGGTGGCGCAACGGGTGGAGGTGTTCTCACGCGGCGCGGCCAACAGCGACATTCTCTACATGATCTGGATATTCATTTTGGCGGGGTCGTTCTCGGCCTTGGCGGTGGGTATCGGTGCGGTTGACGCCACAGTGGACTTGGCGCTGCGAGTGATGCCCACGTGGCTTGTGATGCCGGGGCTGTTCCTCACTGCCTGCTTCATATCGATGTCAATCGGCACCTCGGTGGGCACCATTGTGGCGCTCACGCCGTTTGCCTCGCAGATGGCGGCGGACACCGGCACTGATGCCGCGATGATGGTGGCCGTGGTGCTGGGCGGCTCGTTCTTCGGCGATAATCTGTCGTTTATCTCTGACACCACCATCGCCTCCACGCGCTATTTGGGCGTGAAGATGAACGCCAAATTCAAGGCCAACTTGTTCATAGCCGTGCCGGCGGCGGTCATTGCGCTGATAGTGTACACGATTCTTGGCGGCGAGGCAGCGCATCCGACTGCCTCGGCCGAGGGTGTCAACTACCTGACTATGACACCGTATCTGTTAGTGATTGTGGCTGCAGCCATGGGGCTTAATGTGCTGTGCGTATTGCTGTTAGGCACCGCCGGCTGCTTGCTTGTGGCGCTGACCACCACACCGGTGGCGCTCATCGACATGTGCACCATGATGGGCAACGGCATCAAGGGCATGAGCGATTTAATCATCGTAACGTTGCTGGCCGCCGGCATGCTCGAAGTGATCTCGCACAACGGCGGCATCCGCTACATCATCCAAGTGCTCACCCGCCACATCCGCGGCGCCCGCGGTGCTCGCGCGGTGATTGCCACCTTGGTGAGCTTGGTCAACCTCTGCACCGCCAACAATACCATCGCCATCATCACCGTGGGCAAAGTCTCCGCCGACATCGCCCGCCGCTTTGGCCTCGACCCGCGCCTGATTGCCGGCGTGCTCGACACCTGCTCGTGCATTGTACAGTGCATCATCCCCTACGGCGCCCAGACCCTGCTGGCAGCAGGCTTGGCCAACCTCAGTCCGGTGGCGTTCCTCCCCTACCACGTCTACCCCGCCGCCCTCGCCCTGATGGTAATCATCTCCACCATCATGCGCTACCCCCACCGCTACCACTCCGCCCAATAACGCATCTGCTTAGCTATGCACCACGGCTCTTTCATTTAAACTTCGGTAATCGCAAATAGCGGCTAAACGAATAACACGAAGTACGAATTAATAAAATTCGTTATTTCGTACTTCGTTTCTTCGTTTAACCCCACGACTGCGCCTTAAATGAAAGAGCCGTGGATAGCTGAGAAGTCACAGCCGCAAGCGCTAAAGTTAAAAAAGGTTAATTTTGAAGTAAGCTATTGATTTGCGGCGGTTTTTGCGCTAAATTTGCGAAAAACTTCTGCTGATGATGCGCCTGCTCACATACCTGCTTCTTGCGCTGGCCGCGGCCTCTGCCACGGCCGTGGATGTGCCGTGGCCCGACCGCGAGGTTTGGCCGCAGAGTCCGCAAGCAAGGCAGATAGCGCTGGTGATGATGCCATCGCCGGCATTGCTCACTGGTGCTTGCGAGTATTCCATTCCGCTTTATACCATTGAGGCTGAGGGTGTTAGCGTTCCTTTATCATTGCGATATCGGTCAAATGGCATTCGCGTGGATGACGATCCGCAGCCAGTCGGCTATGGC
>CAMGBT010000070.1 GCA_946011725.1 uncultured Bacteroidales bacterium
CGCTAATCCATAGCATACCCTACCCCAAAAGCGCGCCCCACGGCGCGCTTTTTTTGTGCCCCGCCGCCACCGGCGAGCAAGAGCTCGCAGCCGATGCAAAAAGGCTCCGCGCGCCGCACTTCGGCTTCCGCCTCAGCACAGAACCCAAAGCCACCGGGCTCGCGGCAGCGGGGCGGGCGCGCAGCGGGCGGCGGGGAGGAGAAGGGACGGGGAGGAGGTTTTTTTCACTTTTTTGGGAAAAAAGTTGGTGGATAGGAAAAAAAGTGCTAACTTTGCAGTCGCTAACGCATCTCGGGGTGTAGCACAGTTGGTTAGCGCGCCACGTTCGGGACGTGGAGGTCGGAAGTTCGAGTCTTCTCACCCCGACAACAGCCTTGCGGCAGAAGCCGCAGGGCTGTTTTGTTTTTCGGGCGGTGACTTTGTGTTGGGGTAAAAAAATTGGGCGAAGTGTTGGGCGGTATCGGATTTTTTTTGTAACTTTGCACAAATTACATAAAAACAACCCATCATGGAAGTAGAAGGTAAAATCATACATGTCATTGGCGAACGTTCCGGCACATCGAAGGCCGGCAACGCCTGGAAAGTCAAAGAATACGTACTGGAAACTATCAACGAGAGTTTCCCCCGCAAGATTGCGTTCGATTTCTTCGGCGACAAAGTCGAGCTCTATCCTCTGAATGAAGGCGACTTAATCAAGTTGAGCTTTGATATTGAAAGCCGCGAATACCAAGGCCGCTGGTACACTTCAGTACGCGGCTGGAAAGCTGAGGCGATCAATCAGGCCGCTCCGGCAGCAGCGGCTGCAGCAGCTGCACCGGCACCCGCAGCGGCTCCGGGCGGCATCGTTCCTCCTCCCCCTGTGGTGGAGCCTGTGGCTAACAACAGCGAGGACCTGCCTTTCTAATCAGCGCTGACTGCAAAAACGCAAGCCCCGACCAAATGGTCGGGGCTTGCGTTGATATAGGGGGGAGGGTTATCGCTGTAAGATGGTTTGGCGTTGGTTGTTGAGCACGCGCACCTTGACGGTAACGGTTTCCGGCACGCCTAACTGCCTATGCGGGTATGAGCGATATTGATTGACCATCGAATTGACATCGTCGGGATCGTAGTTGGTGCCGGTGATGTGCTTGGCGCGAAGGGTCACTATCACGGTGTTGGCTGTCCACTCATATCTTTCAAGGATCCAAGCAATTCCGTCTTCGTTATAGACTGCTTTTGGCATGCTTGCATTCTGTTGCTTCAAAGTCTGCTGCCAGTTGGTGTCAGTCTGTTGCCCTGTGGTTGCGGTGGTGGACTCCGAGGTGGCAGGGTGTTCCTGTTCAATCACATAGTTAGGATAGAGCAGGATGTAATCGTAGAAGTAGGTGGATATGAGGTAGTAGACTGCACGGACGTCGGTGCTTCCTTTCACGTTTTCATCGCTGGTATTAAGGCAGAGGAACTCGCCGTTTGCGTCACGTTGGAGTCGGTAGCCGCGGGCACCGTTAGGCATGACCACGTCGATAGTGTTGCCTTGGGCATCTTTGGCGATAACGGAACGGCTTTGGCCGGCGGTTTCCTCGTAGAAAGCCACGGGTTTGGAGGCGATAGCCGAGGCGGTGAGCAGTGGACGTCCGTCGGGCATTAGGGTTGCGCTCACTTCGCACACAACCTTAGCGCCATCGAAGCCTTGCACCTTGCTTACGCGAGCTCCATCGTAGATAATCTTGATGGATGATATGCTGCCGAAGAGTTTGATTGGAGAGTGATCAAGGCCATGGTATTCGACTCTTTGCAATCGGCCGTTTTCGTCGAACTCGTTCGTTTTGCTTGCATATCCGTTGCGGCTGAGCACGGGTTTACCATCAGTACCGAAGTATGCTTCGGTGTACGGCACGCTATTTAGCTCATCTTTGTCGTTGTAGCTGTACTTGACAACGCAGATGCCATCAATATCGGCGGTTTTGGCGTTGTCAGGGCCAAAGTTGGCCACAGAATCGAGACGCCAACCTTCGGAATAGTAGTACCGGGTAATGTGGCTGCCTAAGACCTCTATCGGATTATTGTTTTGATCGAATAATGCGAGGACTTGCAAATGGCCGTCGGTGTCGTATTGTTGGGTGTTGGAGCAGAATCCGTCGGGGCCGATAGTCGGTTTGCCGGCTTGGTCGATGTATGTACGGCGAGTAACGCGGCCCATCTGATCGTATTCAAACTTACAGCCGAACGCGAATGTGGTACTATCGGCTCTATAGTATCGGTGATAGCGGTCGCGACCGGTGATTGAGTCCATTTCGAAGCGGACGAAAGCGAATCCATCGCTACCTTCCATGGGTTGGTCATGGCTGTCGAGGATGGTATACTCCGTGCAGAAGCCGTTGAGGTAAGCGACGCGGAAGCCGTATGCGCCGTCGGAGCGGCGGGGCACGCGGCGGTTTTGGGTGTCGGTGTGAATTTCTTGCACCACATTGCCATAGTTGTCGTTAGTGAGAGTAATCACGGCGCGGCCTTGATAGTCGCACACGGCCTTACCATCGACGCCGAACATTGACACCGATTGCAGGTTGTGATTGTCATCGTAGATAAAGCGGCGCACGGCGCAGCCGGTGGCGTCGCCCACCAGGTCGGTTAGGTTTGCGGCCAAGTGGGTAAGTGATGTCACTTGTCCTAAGTCGTTGTATGTGAACTTATGGCCGTAAGCTTGGTTGGCATCGCCAATGGGGGTGCCACTTTGTTTGCTATACTTACGCACGCTCACGCGGCCGATCGAGTCGTAGGTGACATACATTCGCACGATGCGCGAGTTGCCCGGATACAGTGCTTGCAATCCGGCTTGGCTATAATACGTGGAGCTGTAATATTGAGGGGCGTCATTCGGCTTTTTGAACTCGATATATACGTTGCCGCCCTTATCTTCTTCGTAGGTATAGCTTAACAGTTGGCAGCCGTTGGCATCGCGGCAGATGACCTTGTCGACTGTGCCGCCGAAGAATAAGAACTCGTTGTTATATTTATACTCTTGGTCGGGATATCGCAGGGGCAGCTGTGAATAGTCCTTGTAGGATTCGGGGTAACCTTTGGGGTTGACCAGGGTGACGCGGCGCACGTGTCCGCGCTTGACTTCCACGCGGTAGGAATAGAACCGCTGGGCGTGCTCTGATCCGGTGAGGATGTCGATCATCTGTGGCTCGCGGTTTACTTCCACATAGTCCTTGCAGTAGTAAACTTTGGTGCGGGTTTCGCTCCAAATCCACAGGCCGAGGGTGAAGACGGCGAGAATGACGGCGGCCACGGTGTATTGCAGCACGGGGTTGTGGTCGGGCCAACGTTTATCGCGCAGGAAGAACTCCTTATCGGCCTGAATCTTGGCGGCAGTGGGTCGCAGGGCCGGATCGGGGTCAAGCATCTTGCAGATGAGGTCGTAGAGATAGCTGTCGATCTTGGTCTTGGTGACGGGCGGGATGGAGTTGCCTTGCGCTTGGGAGATGCCGCCGTCGGGTCCGAATGGGGGATTACCTTCGAGCATTTCGAAGATGGTGGCGCCGAAGGCCCAGATGTCGCCGGAGGGCTCCAACACGCCGTTGAAGCGCTCGGCGGCCATGTAGGGATAGGTGCCGCCATAGCTGCAGTTTTCGTCGTCGCGGGCCATGGAGATGCCGAAGTCGGTGACCTTGAAGGAGATGTTATCATCGATCATGATGTTCTCCGGCTTGATGTCCTGGTGGACGATGTTGTTGGCGTGCAGGGTGGCCAATGCGGCGGCCACGTCGCGGATAAAGGGCACGATGTCGCTTTGGTCGCATCGGCCCACCATCGATTTGGCGGAGCCGTTTTCGCAGTAGGGCATCACTAAGTAAGGCACATCGCCGCTCACCGAGTAGTTGGTGGGGGTGAGGAGGTTTTGGTGATTGATGTTATATACACGCGAGAACTCTTGTTGGAAGTCGCGGATGCCGTCGCCTTCGATAGCATCAAACACCTTGACAGCCACGCGAATATTGGCCAAGCTGTCGTGTGCTAACCACACTTGGGCGGTAGCACCATTTCCGAGCACTTGCAAAAGCTTATAGCGCCCGTCGAGCATAATTCCTTTTGTCAAATCCATAGCTTCAGGGTTTATCTGATGTTATACCACACGTCGTCGAACATAGTAAAGAATGCCACGATAGCGATGAGCAGCATACCGATGATGGTTACCAACACGGGGCCTTTGGGGATCTTGCGGATGATGCTTCGGTTAGTGCTGTGACGGCTTGCGGCGCCGGAGTTGGCGCCTATGCCGCGATTGCCCGTGGAAGAGGAGCCGGCGGCATCGTTCGGAGCAGCGGAACTGATGTCGGCGCCGCTGTTATGACCGGGTTCAAACTTTTGTGTGCCGATGCCGGCACCGGCGGAAGAGCTGCCAAACTCGGTGGCTTCGCTTTCGGCGCCCTGATTGTGATTGGGTTCGAAGCGCATGGTGCGCTCTGCTGATTGCTGATGGGGATCAAAACGCATAGTCCCCTCACCTGTATTTGTAGACATGGCTTATTCTTGTTAGTGTTCTTGTTGAGTATTGGCAGGCGCCGGCATAGTAGGTTTCCCCGTGGAATCAGTCGGGAATTGAGGTGCAGGAGTCGGTTGCTGGGGCTCAGACTGGGGCTTGTTGTCGGACCGAGCAGGAACTTCTCCCGGCTTAAGTTCCGGTTTAACACTGGGAATTTGCGGCGGGTTATTGCCTCTATTCCCTTGCTGACCTTGAGTATTATCGGTAGAAGCAGAACCTTGAGCAGCCGGGGTGGCAGCCGGGTTGGCAACCTCTTGGCCGCTCTGCTGAGTTGTGGGCTGCTCTACTTCGATACGGGCTGTGTCCACTATAACGGAATCTTGGGAATTGGTGTCGCCGGCATCGCCGCCGCCTTTTACTACCAGCCAGATTACCAAGCCGATCACAGCCATGGCCAAGGCGCCAATCAGCGCCCACATCCATGCGGGTTTGCTCGATTTGCCGCCGCGCAACATCTGCGCATTGGCGCTGGGTTCGCGCTGTAGCGGCTCTTCTTTGGCGGCGTGCACCTTCATCGGGTCCTTGTCGTTGGTGATCGAGGCGGCCACCACGGTGACGTTGTCCTTGCCGCCGGCACGCTTGGCGGCGGACACCAGCTCGTCGACGGTTTTCACCACGCCCTCGCCGATCACATTGCGCATCACTTGCACGATGTCGCGGTCGCGAATCATGCCGCAGAGGCCGTCGCTGCAGAGCATGATGACGTCGCCGTTGCACAGTTCCACCGGCTCGGCGTTCTCGGGCTTGGCGCTGTTCTGCGGCGAATCGCTCAGGCAGCGGGTGATGATATTACTTTGCGGCGAGTCAAATGCTTCGTCGTCAGTGATTTTATGGTTATCGACGAGGGTTTGCACCAGCGAGTGGTCCTTGCTGATGCGCCGCAGGCCGATGGCGGTGTTAAATAGGTAAGCGCGCGAGTCGCCGCACCAGCACACGTAGGCGAAGCCGTTGTAGAGCCAAGCCATCACCAGGGTGGTGCCCATGCCGCGGTTTTCGGTGTTTGAACTCGATTTGATACGTTTATCGGCTTCGACCACCACCGACGACATAAAGTTTTGAATCGTGGCGGTAGATCGCAGCACCTCGGGACGCAAATTCCGGAACAGTTCCTCCACTACTTCGATGGCAATGGCGGCAGCGACTTCACCGGCGTTCATGCCGCCCATACCGTCGGCCACCACCAGCAGCGAACCGTGCTCGCCCAGGTCGATTTGATTGCTTTCGCCCCACGTGGTCTCGGGATTGGACACGTCGGCTATCACCGTGAAGTTGTCTTCGTTATTCTTGCGAACGTTGCCAACGTCGGTCTTCGCTCCTATGATTAATTTTGCATTTGACATATATTGTTGATTTTCAAATATTTAGTTTAGATATCTTGAATTACTGAAGGGTCGATTTGCGCGGGTGCCACCGTCTGCGGGTTCACCGGAGTGATGCCGGTGCCTTGGAGCATGCCGGAGGGGTTGTCGACGGCGCAGATGCGGTACTTGTCGCTGTTGTGCGCGAATGCCACGCCGGCCATACACAATTGGATCATACCGTTGGGCATCGCCTTGGGGATGATGTAGAAGCCGGCCATAGGCAATACTCCCAGGGGTAAATCCAGCTCCTGCGACACGCCATTGTCGAAGGTGACTTCGGGCGAGGAGAAGGTGAGTTTGAGCCTACCGTGGCGGGTGCCGAAGTCGTTATCCTCGGGCGTGGCCCACACCATGAATCCGCGGAGGTGGGGGCCTTCGGCCGGATGGTAAGAGAGGTAGCCGTAGGCGGTGGTGTCGTTGAGGATGGTGAGCACTTGGTCATCGCTGCCGCGCTCAAAGCGGCGGCGCATGGAGGTAAGCTCGTACCAATAAGGCGCGTAGGTGAGTTCATCGCCCACTGGGCTCACCTTCAGCGAGCTGAGCAGGGGCCGATAGTCCGAGCTATTGCTGTAGTCGGCAAATTTGGTGTCGGCCTCCCACGGGCACAGGATGCCGCGATAGCCCACCAGGCCGCAGCCACACTTGATGGCCACTTCGAAGTTTTCGCCGAAGATGCTGTCGCCGCCGTAGCCGTAATAATTGCCGCCATTATCCACCAGCAGATATTGGCTGCGAATAATAACCATATTTTGCTCCAAGGCGCGGCGCAGGAAGTCCATATTGACGCCGCTGCCCAACGATGTCACGCGGTTCGTTCCCGGCATCATTTGCGCTATGCCGCTGCACATGGCCACAAGCATCATTAGGGATAAATAGAATCGTTTCATTGTCATTATGAGGAAAGAGTGATTATTTCAGAGCGCAGATAGGTACTAATCGGCCCACCATGTTGGTGAATTGGTCGGCGGTGCCCAGATGGAGGCCTTGAGCATCCAAGCCCGACACGATGCCGATGACCACGGGTTTGCCGGCGCTGTTAAGGGAAAAAGCGGGGCCGCCGGAGTTACCGTGTTCGATATGATCGCTGCCAAGGAGGATGGTGCCGTTGTAGTACAGACCGGCATAGCACACCTCGGTCTTATCCAGCTGGGGATATACTTTACCGGTATCTTGCAAGCGTTCCACGCCCATGCAGCGGGGGAAGCCCAGGATCGACACCGGGGTGCCCACTTGGAGCGAGCGCGACCGCGAGGCGTCATAATCCAAGCCATCGTATTCATCGGTTTGGACGTAAGCCCAGTCGTCATCGCCCGGCAGGTCCACGTTATAGCGCACCGGATATTGGATGGTTTCACCGCTTTCGTCGGTCACCTCCAGCACCGTCTCGGCTTTTTTGGTGTTACCTACCCTCCAGCTGCTGCCGTTGAGGTTCACTACGTAATGGAGCTGCTTGCCGGCGCCCGACACTGCATACAGGTGCACTTTGGTGTTATTGGGATAGTAGTATGTCAAGGTATTGGCAATGATCTGGGCGCTATTGCCTTGCAGTTGTTCCAGCATATTGTAGCCGAAGTCCACACAGTGGCGTGCGGTGACGAACTTGCCACCTTTGAGCATGAAGCCGGTGCCGGAGGCTGCAATAACTTGCTGACCGTCGACTTCCATCACCACTTGGATGAAGTATACGTGCTTGGACAGAGCGGCATATTCGCCCGGGGCGGGGCCGGAGGCTTGCCGAGCAGCGGTGGCTATCGACATGGCAGAGGAGGCAGTGCGGCCTACTTCGCCGATGGTGGTGACAATCTTGGCCAAGCTGTCGTTAATGCCGGCCAAGTTGGCTGCCAACGAATCCATTCTCGCTTTATGATCTTGGAACATCTGCTCGGTTCTATCTGTCAAATCGGCGATTTGTTGTTCCTGTATATTATTGCGGATCAGGATCCACACCAGGCCGCCGATGGCCAGCAGCAAGGCTATGCCGCCGGCAATGAGGGCGCGGCGATAGGGCTTGAGGGCTTGCTGACTGTAGAGCTGCAGGCGGGCGGTCAGGCCCAAGTTGCCCATGTTGCCGCCCGGTTGGGAGGCGTTGCCGGGGATGATGAACACCAACTTCGGGCCGTTGGCCGACACTTGAATCTCGTCGCCGCTGCTGAGGTATTGTTCATTTGTAATTTTCACGCCGTTGACAAAGGTGCTGTTGGTGGTCGACAGCTGGATCAATTTCCAGCGGTCGCCGTCGCGCACGATTGAGGCGTGCTTGCGCGAGACGGTGTTGAAATCGTCGTCAAATCTTACTTGACACGACGAATCGCGGCCAATGACCACATTGTCCACGATGATTTTTTGCTGCTCGCCGGCTTGGTGGAATCGGCTGGTAGCGCGGTGCTCCAATACATAATATGATTTGCCGCCGGGGCTGATTACGCTTCGGATGCCCGAGCCCATCACGTTGGTGGATGCGCCCGATGCTCCGTTATTTTTAAAATTTGTTTCCATAGTCTAAAAATGTTTGTGATTAATAGCCTTCGGCGCGGAATTTTACGTCGCCCACTGAGATGATGTCGCCGGGGCGGAACACCAAGCCGTTGCGGCCGGCTTCGGAGGAGTTAACGAAGGTGCCGTTAGTTGAGTTTTTCCATCCGCCGGAGATGCCTGGCAGCCATTGGCCGTCGCGCACAATCCATTCGCCGCGGTCGTAATCGATTTCGAATGTACAATGGTATCGCGACACGTAGGTGGTGCGCGTTTCGCGGATGGCGATATCGTTGTGCACGCCGTTGTCAATGCGGCCTAAAGTCAGGCGCAAGCGAGTGCCACCCAATTTTTCCAACATATCGTCGAGGTAGTAAATCTTGCCGATTTCCTCGCCTTCGGTTTCGCGCAGCAGCACGCCGTTCACAATCTTCATTTGGAAAGCGGGCTTGATGCGCTCGTTGTCGACGATTGACCGACCATTGTCGAAGATGGTTTTGGTGAACTCACCGCCTTGTGAATTGTGGATTATCTCCACACGTGCACGGGGCACCAAAGCCATTACAGCCTTTACGTTTTGGGCGCGCTTTTTATATTTGGGCTGCAAGCAGGCCTCCATCAGGGGCATCCAAGCCGCACCGCCGGGGGATTGCAGTAGCAGATTGCGGTCCCAGAGGCCGTCGCGGCCGCGGCGTTGGTATTCAACGAGTTCCTCGGTGGTTTTGAGCGGGCCGAAGGGCAGGAAGCCCGTCAGCAGCTTGTACATCATCACCCCGAAGGAGAAGATGTCGGTGGTGGGGAGCACTGTGGCCTGGCCCTCGGGCTTGGCCTGCTCCGGGGGCATGTAGGCATAGGTGCCGAAGATTTGGTTAGGCTTGCCGAACCAATTGCGCTTGGTGAGCTGGTGGTGGCGGTCGCCGGCGATGCCGAAGTCGCTCAGTGCGTAGGAGCCATTGGGCTTGATCAGCACGTTCTCCGGTTTCAAATCGCGGTGAACGCGGCCGGATTCGTGCAGCGCGGCCAAGCCGTAAAGCACGTGGATTGCCACCAACTCAAAGGGGATGCCTTGGCGATTGTGATTCGACATGCGCAGCAAGTCGCCCGACGGACAATATTCCATCAAAATGTATGGATTGCCGTCCACTTCGCCATAGCTACGCGACTGAACCAAGTAGTCCGATTGTATCTGGCCGATTTGGTACTCCAAGCGGAAGCGGCTCACCACGTTGTCGCGAACATCTTCGCTCATGCTCCACGCGCGGAGCATTTTCAGCGCGTACAGCATGCCGCTCGACCGATCCTTTACCAAGTACACATCGCCAAACGACCCACTGCCAAGTACGCGCTCTATGTGATAGCAACCGTCGACTACGTCGCCAACCACGAATTGCACTTTCTTTACTTGACTATCTTGTGACATACTGATGAATGGGCTATCGAATTATTGGTCTACGTGGAAAATAAACTGGCGGTCGCCCAGCAGGATGATGTCGCCTTCGCGCAGCTCGATGGGACGGCCGGCGCGCACATAGGTGGTTTGCAGGCTTGATCGGTCTTCGATGGTCCAGCGTTCGCCGTCGAATTTCACCACGGCCTGCACCTTGCCGGTGATGGTGTTATTGGTGGATTCGGTGTTGGACCGATTCAGCACCACTTCTTCACCTTGGTAATTGTGCTGCCGTTCGCGCAGCTGTTCGCCCTGGCCGGGAATCAGTTCCAAGCTGAACTCAGCCCGCGGTTTGGGCTTCATGTAGGGGTTCACCGTGCCGAAACTGTCGCTTTCGGCCGCGCGCGGCTTCTGCGCATCATGCGGATTTATCATCACGGTGCGGCTCCCGCCGTCGGAGGAGGTTGATTCCGACTCACTACTGCCAACCGACCAAATCACTGCCTGGCAATTCGGGCAACGCCGGGTGTTGGGGCGCAACGGATAGTGGCACTGGGGACATTCATCCGGGGAAACGAACTCCGGACGGGTGGCAGGGCTTTCTTCCTGTGAGCCCACCGGTTGCTGCATCCAGCCCCCGGTGACCTCACCAGGCTGGCCCTCGACCACGGTGGGCATGTGGCCGCCATCATCCGCAGCCGGAATATTCAGCACGGTCTTTGCTTCCGAATCATGATCCGGTTGCTGTATGGTAGCATTCCCTGACGCCAAGTTTGCCGGCGATTCATTCTGCTGCTCGCCGGCGCTCATATCAAATTGGGTGCCTTCGTTATCCAACTTGCTCTTGCATTTGCAACATACGGTGGCTCCCGGTTTATTCGGCCACCCGCAATTTTTACATCTCATAATACTATAATTTATAATGTGAGTTCTAAAATTCTTTCGCAAATTTAATCAACTATTAATTAATGACCAAAACTTTTGCCTGTTTTTTTACGAAATCCCCGCTTTTTTCCACGAATTTCATTTTTCCTTACGCATTTTTTGATTTTCTCTACAAAATTTGGTTTCGAAATCAATTTTTATTCGTATTTTTGCCTCGGATTCCTCTAATTATCTTTCTACGGTATGAAAAAACTTTACTGCACACTGATTATTGCACTGCTGCCGCTGCTTCTCGCTGCTCAAAATCATAATTGGCAACCCGTAGGCCAAGGCTCGCTTTCCGATGCCATCCTGCCGGCTTTCTTCGGCGTGGACGCTTACCAAATGCCCGTGGACATCCTCCAAGATGCCGACAACCCGGCCTTTTATGCCGTCAAAGCGCCTTTCGGATCGGCCAATCCGTACTACGATTACCTCGCCGAATACCTCGACAACGACGGCGCCGACGGCCTGATCATTTTCGACACCACGGACCCGGACAACGTAATCATACCGCCATCCGCCACCGGCCTTATCTACGAAAACGAGCCCCTCACCGTCAATAGCTACTCATACTGGGAGTCCGTGGGCCTCTTCCCCGAACTCTCTTACAGCGCCCGCCGCGGCTCGCTCGCCAACGGCGTCATCACCTTCGGCGCTTCGCCCGCCTCGCTGTGGATTACCACCGCCTCGCTCGACCGGCAGGACATGGGCTTCACGCCAAAGGTGGACTTGGTGCTGCGCTTGCCCGGCGCTGCCGACTACTCGCTCGAACTCGCTCTCGCTTCGTGGTGCCTTACCGACGACGGCCGCGCCATCGTGGCCGCCTGGCCCGGCGACGGAATCTCCCGCGTCACAGCTGCCGTGTGCACTTCCTCCGACCCCGATGAGCAAATAGCCTACGTGGAAGAGCATCCCACCGAACTGCCCCGCCAACAGGGCGCGTACATTCCCGTGCCCGCCGATGCCGCACCCGCCCAACGGCTCTACATCGTGGCGCTCGGCTATGATGCTGATAATCAGGTGCAAACAGTGACCGTAGAACACGTTTACACCCCCGACACCTCCGAGGGCTGGACGCCCGTCAGCGGTCTTGCTTCCATCACTGACTTCCTCGGCAACCCCGCCGCCCGCATCCAATGCGCTGTGGAAGAAAGCGTGGCCACACCCGGGCTGTTGCGTCTGGTCAACCCCATGGCGCAATCCACCGCCGGCATGGGCCACATAAGCGGTTACGCCAACCACACCGACTACCTCTCCCTCGACACCTCCGACCCCGCCTGCGTCAGCATCTACGAATCCCCGTTGGGCAGCCCCCTGCCCGACTACGGCGACATCCGCATCACGTCCGACGCCTTCACCGACCTCGCCAACGGCCGCGACAAGACCTACATCGCCGCCACACTGCGCGCCGGCATCATGACCAACCGCCTGATCTCCTTCCCCGAATCCGCCGCCGTGCGCATCGGCGCCATGACCCTCGGCTCCGACACCTGGCTGCGCATCCCCTCCTCCGACATCACCATCGACCTCTCCCAAGTCAACTCCATCACCGACCCCACCGCCGACCGCCCCACCCCACCCCCCTCCTACTAC
>CAMGBT010000071.1 GCA_946011725.1 uncultured Bacteroidales bacterium
GCGGTTCGGTGGCGAGGCGGAAGCCGAGCGGCGCGGAAGCGCCCGACGGCCGCCGTGGGTCCCTGTGGAGTAGCCTCGCGGCTTGCTGCGGGGCCTGCGGAAGCCGAGCTGTGGCGCACACGGAGCCCTTTTGCACCCGCCCGGCGCTCAAGCCCGGCCTGTCGCCGCGCACCCGCACCCGCCTAAAACAACGCAGGAGCGCAGGAAGATTCCTGCGCTCCTGTTGAGCTGCTGCGGGGCCTCAGAGGCGGGGCTCTTACCCCTTACCTTTAGAAGCGAACCTTGGCGGCGGTGGTGCCTTGGCGGCGGATGTATACCTGACCGGCAGCGGGGTTAGCCACGCGTTGGCCTTGCAGGTTGAAGTATTCAACCGGGACGTTGCTGTTGTCAACGTCGATGGTGATGTCTTCCACACCGGCCATGTCGGCGATGAGGTCACCTTGGTATACTACAGTCAAGCCGTAGATGATGCCGTCGCCTATCCAGGGGAAGAATTGGTCTTGGTATTCAGTGCCGCATGCGCAGTATTGAGTGCCGATGCCGGTGAGCTTTTCGCCTTCTTGTTCTACCACTTGTACGTTGAAGTCAACGGTGGTGCCGGTGATTGAAGCGTTTTGGCCTTCAACAGTCATGCCGTAGAGTGCGAAGTCGTAGATGGAGCCGTCGGAGTCTTGTTGTTGCGAAATAATGCCATTAGTAACAGTGGCGGTGAGGGCGTTAGCGTCCACTGCGAAGGGAACCTCATAAGTGAAACCGCCGGCGAGCAAGTTAGCTACTACCAGGTTGTTGTCTTGGATTTCGGCGTAGATGTAGTCAACGCCTTCGGAGAGTTCGGTGTCGGTGGTCTCAGCGAGGTAGCTGTAGCTGCAGTAGCTGTTAACGACGTTGAAGTCAACCACGCAGAGAGCGTCGAATAAGCCGGCAAATTGGCCATCGGGATCAATGGCGCACACACCGATAATGGTGTCCCAGTTGTTGCCGTTTACGGTGCCTTCGTACCAAATTTCGCGGTCTTCGAGGCTTACGTTGAATACCATGTCATCAGTGAGCATGGAGAAGCCTTGGGCGCTAACTTTAATCAGAGAGAAAGCGATGCTGTAGGTGGTGCCTTCCACGGTGGTGGTCAGGCCGGTGTCTTGCGCAGGGAAAGTGATGGTTTGAGTAGCAGGGTCGAACACGCCGTTTACTAGAGGAACGCCTTCTGTCCAGAAGCCGTCGATACCTACAGTGCCATCGCCTAAGTCGCCGATCATTACCAGACCGCTGGTCATCCAGCCATCGTAACCGGAGTAGAACTCGTGGAGGTAGAGATTTTCGAAGTCGGCCACGGAAGCGGCTGCAGCGGCATTGGCTTTGGGGGCTTTAGCCGGACGGTTGTTTTGAGCAGGTGATTGCAGTTCGAGGGTCGAGAGGCTTTGGTGGAGCTGCATCGAAGGCGCAGTGATTTGGTGCGGTTCGAGCGAGGGTACAGCGGCGGTGGCTGTCATGGCCACGGCGGCTGCGGCGAACAGGGCGGAAAATTTCTTCATACGCTAATTTTTATTAGTGAATTGTAATTGAATTTAGTTGCGGGCAAAGTTAAGCATTATTTTTCATATAGCAATACAATTGCCCGATTATTTTTCAAATTTCTGCAAAAGGATTGGTAAAGATGTACTCATTGGCATCGTAAGGGGCGGAGGCCAGAACCATGGCCACGGCGTTGCCACTGCAATCAAGGATGCGGCGCCACGTCATCGGCGGCACCAGCAGCCCGCGGTCGCTGCGGTTGAGCGTGGTGAGGGTCACGGTGCCGTCGGCCGCAGTCAACTCCACTTGGAAGCTGCCGCTCAGCGCCACAATCATCTCGGTGGTATGCCGTAGCGCCCGGCCGTTGCGCTCGCGACCGCCCGGGATGTCGTAAATCCAGTACACGCGCTCGATCTCAAACGGACACGCCCCGCGCGGCCCGTGCTCAATAAACGACAAATTGCCTCGCGGATCAGCCACTTTCGGAAGGTTAATCAATTCTGCCATAATCCCAAAAATTTTTCCGCAAATATAGTGAAAAAAGTTGAGAAAGTGGCTATAATCCGCCAAAAGTGGCAAAATTTACCCACTTTTGGCGGATTATGACGCTTCGCAAGGCTATTTTGTGCGAAGCTCAACCACAGTGTCGATGGCCGTGGGCACCGCGGGCAGGGTGAGCACCACGCCCTCGGCGGTGGGGGTAACTTTCACCGCCATGCCGTCCACAAACAGCGTGGCATCCAACACTTTACATTGCAAAGGTAGATAGATTTCGCGGCTGGCGTAGTTGAGAATATGCACGAACAAATGATCACCGCGCCGGGTGGTGGCGCCCCACGGCTGCACCGCGATATCGCCGGCCTCGGTGCCGCGGATGGTGCTGCCGTACACCTGCATCCACTCGCCGATTTCGCGCAGACGCGCGAGCGCCGTGGCGGGCAATTCGCCATTGGGTTGCGGACCGATGTTGAGCAACAGGTTAGCACCCTTGCCGGCCGTGTTCACCAAGTAATGGATAAGCTCCTTGGTCGACTTATAATCCTGATCAACAACCTTATAGCCCCACATACCGTTCATCGTCTGACACGTCTCGAGCGGCAAACGGCTCACCTCGGCCGCCGCGTCGACGAAGCCGGCGGAGTTCTCGCCGGGCAGGTCGCGCTCGAAGATTTGGATGTCCTCGCCGGGGTTGGGCGCGAAGTGGTGATTATTGCCGACGAGGCAAGCGGGCTGGAGACGGTGGATCAGGGCGTACTGCTCGTCCAGCTGCCAGTCGAACGGCGTGGCGTCGGAATCGTGGTCCCACCAGCCATCGAACCAGATGGCGCCGATGGGCCCGTAGTTGGTGAGCAACTCGGTGAGTTGCGCATTCATAAACGCATAGTACGCCGGCCAATCAGCCTTGGCCGGATCCTTGCCGCAACGCCTGCCGGTGCGCCCCATCGGGTAATCCTCTCGCGCCCAATCAAGGTGACTATAATAGAAATGCAAGCGCACACCTTGCCGGTGGCACTCGTCGGCCAACTCGCGCAGAATGTCGCGGCCGAACGGCGTGGCGTCCACGATGTTGTAATCCGACTGCGCAGTGTGCCACATCGAGAAGCCCTCGTGATGGCGCGTGGTGATGGTGATGTAACCCGCACCCGAAGCCTTGATTGCCGCCACCCATTGCGCCGCATCAAACCGCGCCGGATAGAATCCCGACGCCGCCTTCGAGTACTCCGCATACGGTATTCCCGCATTCTGCATGTACCATTCACCCTGGGCAAATGTCGAATACAGCCCCCAGTGCAAAAAGATACCGAACCGCATGTCGGCAAATTCCCGACGCGACTGCAAATTCTCCGCCGTGGGCACATACTCCTGCCCCACAGCCACCAGCGACAACACCGCCGCCAAAACAAACATACCAAATCTCATAATTTCACATTTTTCCACAAAGTTAACAAAAATTCCGCACATCCCCCACATTCTCACCAAAAAAACAGCACCGCCCTCAAATCGCAACAAATTTCCGAGGCCATCCGGGCGGGGGGAGGTTCACAGTATATGCTGATAATCAGCTTCTCGGGACGGGGGCTGCCGCATCCGCGCTATCCGTGCCTAACAGCCTGTTTATTGCAGGTTGACGCGGACGCGGCATGGCCGCGCACCCGCAGGCAAGGTAAATCAACGGACCGCAATGCTCGGCTAAATTGCGGAAAATGCAAATTTTAACGGCGATTTTCGTAAGAATTTTACGAAAATCGTCACTAAATGCGATATTTTGGTGTTTTTATCCGCGAATCCTGCTTTTACAATAGTTGCTCAATCATACTACCCAATTCAGTGTAGCTTGAGCCCGGTGTTCGACCTTTGAGAGAACGCTTCGATGCAATAATGGCTTGCTGTAACGAGCCTCCTGCTTTTACCAGTTCATCATGAAGTGAATGTTTAATCAAGTATTTTTCCTGAGTTGAATAGCCAAAACGCTTAGCCAATTCCGCTTTCAACTGCTGATTAGATATGGATGCTGAAGTATAGCCAAAGTAATATCTGAAAAAGATTTCCGTAGATGGATATGACTCCACCATTTCCACTAACGACGTATCTCCGGCCCCATTGACAAGGCGTTGGAGATGATATTTGCGCTTTAATATATCATATTCTTTCGCGCCACGAACATGCTCGAGATTTCCATCAGCCGTTTTATTATCCATATCAACGAGGCAGAAGATACGGCTATATCCCCTACGGAGACAGTCGCGTATACAAGTTTCGAACTCAGCCAAACTTGAATTCTTGGGTTTGATGGGCGTGGGTCGTAGCTTCAAAATGTCGCGCAATGACAGGAAGTAATACTTCTCAGTAATACCTTCACCGAACACCACTATTGCTTCTTTAGTCCTTAACATACAGGTTAAAATGAGATGTAAGGTGATGCCACGTTGGGCTTGGAGCCCAACCGACCTATGCGATAGGCATTATACAGCGACAAGTTTTTGTGCAGTCCCATATCGCTTACTCTGGTGTAGGCGGTGGATGCGGTGTTGGAATCTTTCTCGGCCAAATATACGATGTCGCGCCGTATGAATTCCTCATCCAATAGCAGTATGCTTTGCGTTGTAAAGAATAACTGTGAAGCATCGGAATTGTAGAGGAAGATGGTAATATAGTAGAGCAACAAGTCGTAGTGCATGCGATTGCCGAGCTCATCTAAGAAAAAGATATGGTTATGCTCAATCATCATGTAGAGAGTGTTGATCAAGTCAATAAACCGCAATGTGCCCTGCGACTGCAGCTCGAGTTCCACTTCAAAATCCCCATTTGCCGAATGATTGGTAAACACCACCTTATTGAGGAGGTTGATGCGCTGCTCCTCGCTGACATTTTTATCTTCCAAGAGTTTGGCAAGCTGTGCGGCTGTCAGATTGTCACTATTGTCCACTAAATGGAAATTGGTGATGTTGAAGTCGGCTTTGGCCAACATCTGCACGTAGAACTGCTTCAACCGCTTATCGGAATTAATTTTTCCGAACTCTGCAGCAGTACTCCTCACTCTTTCGTCATTGCTCACAGTATGAACATACTTTGCCACCCATTCGTAAAGATCCAACAGCAATCGAGCATTTTCATCCAATGAAATGCGAGCCACGCTGCTTAAGACAGTGCTATTATTAAAGGTAGCCTCAAGGATAGCGCGCTTAGTCTTGCTCGTTAGCTTCAAACTATTTCCAAAGTCAATGCTCGGCTGCACCGAATCAGATATGAAGTGGCGCACGTAGAATCGAGCCAACCTCGATTCGGGACTGTACCATAGCTCTTCGCGCAGAATTGCAGTGGCGTTGTACTCAACCTCATAGTGGTATTTGATGCCATTTACGTAGAAGTCTACTTCCATCACGGTAGGCTGAGCATCGTTGAGCGCAAATGGCACATACTGAAGGATTGGCGATTGCTTCGAGGCACTCGGCACGGTCATCAGTAAGAATAAACTCTCTAACGCCTTCAGCATATTGGTTTTGCCGGAAGCATTTGAGCCGAAAAATAGTGCTAACTTGTTGACAAACACGCCGGGACGCACTTCCACCGCATACAAATCGCGATTGGCTCGCTCTGAGGTGGTCAAAAACGACAACGTTTGGCGATCCAATATAGATCGAAAATTTGTTACTGAAAACTGTGCAATCATAATCTCGGTTTTTCCTGCAAAGTTACGGATAAATTGGTTAAAATGCAAATTTTAGCGGCGATTTTCGTAGGAAACTTACGAAAATCGCCGCTAAATGCGATATTCCGGTGTTTTTATCCGCGAATTATGCTTTGGCTGAATGGTGTTTGAGGTAGAGGCGGCGTATCCAGATGTAGTAGCCGGTGAGGGGGAGCGAGGTGCCCAGGAGGGCGGCCAGCAGCCACAGGATGCGGGTGACGATGCCGCCGAAAGCGCCGGTGTGCACGGCGTAAATCCAGCCACGTACTTTGTCGGTGGGTGCGGCATTGGCGTAGGTTTCGCCGGCGGTGAGTTCGCCGCTGCGGCGGTCGAAGGAGAATTGGTCGGCGGCGCGAGGGTTGCCGTATGTGCTCAGCGTGACGGATGCGGCTTCTTTCTGTACGGTGATTTGGGGTGCGTCAGGATAGCGCTGATGCAGTTGGTCGTAAACGCTTTGCCACTGACCGAAGGGAGAGTGATGGCGCTCGCCATTGCCTTCCGAGCGACCTTCCGAGCGACCTTCGCCACGGCCATGACGACCTTCTCGACCCTCTCGACCCTCTCGACCTTCTCGACCTTCTCGACCGCCGCCTTTGCTTTCACTTGCGGCGGAGGCTATCTGTCGGGGTGTGTTCTCCACACCGCACACGGCGTAGAAGGCGGAGCGATACCACGGGAATAACCACGTCAAGCCGGTCAGCGCCATGGCCAGCACGAATATCACCACGTACATGCCGCCGGCCACGTGAAGGCTCTTCCACAATTTGCTGCGCGAGATGGTGATGCTTTGCTTGAATTTTTTGCGTGCACGCGGCACCCAAAGCACTACGCCGGTAATCAGCGCGATAACAAACACTAACACTGAGATGCCCACCACGAGCTTGCCCACTTTGGGGCCGTCGCCGTGCGGATTGGCGCTGTCGAGCAGCCAGCGGTGCAGCCCGAACATGGTAGAGAAGAATCCCAAGCGCTCGTAGCGGCCGGTAATCTTGCCCGAGTATTGGTCGATAAACAGGGAGGCACGACGCGGCTTCGATAGGTTAACTTGGTAGGTGCGTTCAGGGTCGGAGAACACCGTCACACCGGTGATTTCCACTGAATCCTCTAACGAGGCCTGAGCGGTTTCAAGCAGCGTGCTCATGGGTAGCGGCTTGTGGTTTGGGTCCGCTACATAGTACACATCGTGGCGTACGCTGCGGGTAATTTCCGGCTCGAAGATGAGCATGGCGCCGGAGAAGCACACTAAGGCGATGATGATACCGAACGGTACCGACAGCCATAGGTGAATTTTACGGAAAATTTTCATAATATATTAGTTAAGAGGTTCCATATATCCGAAACCGGTCACCTCTGTTGCTTCGACGCTCAAGCCCTTGACGGCTTGGGCGGTAGCGGGGTTGATACGGTAGATGACGGGGTTGCCGGCGGAGGTGTTGACAGGGATGTACACGCAGCCGTTTTGCACGTAGACGGTTTTGCCGATGCTCGACACATCGTCGGGCAGACCGCTCACGTATGTGAGCTTGCGGGCTGCGGCGTCAAAGATGGCGAGGTCGGTGGCCACGAAGCCGGTTTCGGTGACGGGGCGGTCGTACATCTGCATCAGGAAGTAGTTGCCGCCGGCGGGCCAGCAGCGCATGAACGAGCGGTTGCCGCCGGGCGTTTGCGCTTCGATGTTGCAGTAGTAGTCATCGAAGTCGGAGGCGCCGGCCGGGATGCGCACCACGCCCGCGGGCAAGGTGGTTTGCTGCATGGGGTCGGTCATGGTCTTGGCATAGCTGGGCGAGAACACGTAGATGTCGCCATTTTCGGCGGCCCAGATGGTTTGGTAGTACTGCGAGCGGTAGCGGCCGCAGGGGTAACTGATTTTGTCCGAGCGGATTAACTTGGCGCCGGTGAGGTTGGCGTTGTCGTAGATGGCCACCCAACATTCGTCGGGCCACTGGGTGCCCGACAGTTCGCCTTTCTTATAGGCGCCACTGCCGCTGCCGCCGTCGGCATCTTTTACCAAGTGCTCGCAGCCGGGGCGAATGTTGCCTTCGATGGCCGAGCCGTACTGGCTCAAGCCCATGGGAATGGCTCCGCAGAACAGGCGCGAGCCGCTTTGCTCGGCGCCGGCCAGGGTGACGTACTCGCCGTTGCCGAGGAAGTTCTCCATGGAGTAGAGGCCTGAGGCGGTGTTGTTGGCCGTGGCCGTTTCCGCGGTCACGTCGAGCTGGGTAAGCAGCAGAGTCTTAGGTAGATATCCATTGGCATCGGCTTGGTCGGCGGGGCCGTCGCCGGTGGAGGTGGTGAGGATGAAGTTGTTATAGCTGCCATAGGAGCTGAAGCGGCTCACCTTGTACTCGATGTCGCGGGCGTGCATTTGGCCGTCGCTGCCGAGGGTGTAGCTGCGGGTGGTGCCGGCATTGCCTTGGTTGTAGGTCAGGGCGTAGAGGTAGTTGGTGCCGTGGAACACCCACTGGGTGGCGCCATCGTTCACCAAGCCGTTGTTGACGGCCGACACCGTGCCTTCGTCGAGCGATTCGGCGGTGAGCAGCACGTAGGAGGTGGCGTTGGAGCCTTGCACGGAGGCGGCGATCACGTACTTGCCCTGCGGTTGCTCCGTCTCCGGGGTGGAGGGAACGGGCGCGGGGTCGCTGTTATCGTCGGAGCAGCCCAAGGTGACTGCGGCGCTGAGCGCAAGCACCATGGCGGTGCTGAGGGTGTGAAGTTTGATCATAGGTTATATTGTTTGAAAGTTTATTCGCCAAAGAATATGCGGAACTTGCCATAGAAGGCGCGGCCGGCTTTTTGCAGGCTGAAGTTGTCGTAGAGGCGGGCGTCGGTGAAGTTGTGGCACTCCACGGAGATGTTGTAACGGCCGCGGCCGATGGAGTAAGAGAGCGACAGATTGTGCGCCCACTGGTCGGGCACCATGTAGTCGGAATTGTTGGAGCCGATATTGGCGGCGTAGTAGCAGAATCGGTGGGTGTATTGCACATCGTAGCTCAGGCGGAGGGTGTTGGCCTTTCGGCCCAAGCCGGGCCACGACAGAGCCACGTCGCTGTCGGCAAAGAGGTACGGCACGTTGGGGATGCGCTCGCGGTAGCTGATGTTGGCGGCGGTGGAGCCAATGGCCGTGGGCATATTGTCGCGCACGCTCATTTGGGTGAAGTTGGCACCGATGCTCACGTACTTGGCGTAGCTGTAACGTGCTGACAGCGAGATGCCTTTGGTGTCGACCTTGCCATAGTTGACATAGGTGGCCGCCGACTTGCCGCCGCCCAGCGAGAAGATGTTGCGCTGGATGTAGTCGCGAGTGTCGCGGTAGATGAATCCGGCCTCCACGTACACGGCGTTGCGGCCGAAGGTGGCATTGTAGCTGAGGTTGAGATTGAGATTGTGGCTGGTCTCGGGGCGCAGGGTCATGTCGCCGGTTTCGAGGTCTTCGTCGCCGAACATTTCTTCAATCGAAGGCAGGCGACAGGCGCGCTCGTAGGATGCTTTCAGCTGGAATTTCCATGGCAGAAACACGGTGGCGGCGGCGCCGTAGCCCAAGCAGTCGGTGCTGCGCCGGGCGCGCTCGTACACATCCTGCGCCGAGGTTGTGGCCATCGGCCCCGACACGTTCTGCAGATAGTATTTGCCGAACACCGACACGGAGAAGCGGCGGAAGACCGAGTAGCGATACGACGCGCCTATGATGTTCTTGTCGGTTTGCTTGGCTATCTCGTCGTAGGAGGGCGGCATGGTGAGCCGATTCTCGTTGGAGCGTCGGAAGGAGTTGAAGACATTGTTGACGGTGAACAGATGGTGCTCGCCCACGGCGTAGTTGACCGTGGCCGTGGCGGCCCAGTTGTTATTATGCGCACGGCTGTTTTGGAACGACTGCTCGCCGGGCGAGTTGAGCGGGGCAGTCTCGCCGCGCCAGTTGTACTTGACCGAGGCGGTGTCGATGTTGGCGGTGAGGTCGTGGTTGTAGGTGGCATTGAGCACCACGTCCAAGCCGGGCAGCACCAAATCGCGTTTGACGTATTCCACCGACGGCATCAGCGAATGGCTGCGGCGATGCTTTTGGCCGTAGACAATCTCTTGGCGCACACCGGTTTGCACCTCCTTGTACATATTCGAATAAGTGAATCCGAAGAGCAAACGGTCGGCCCACGACTTGTTGACCACGCCCACTCGCGCCACAACCGCTTCGTTGTGGTAGGTGTCGTTGAAGCGCTGCACGTGCTCCAATTGGCGGCGATTGATGGCGCCGGTGGCGAAGTCTTCCACCGGCGAATCCACCCAATAATTATTATCGGAGTAATTTTGGAAGGCGCTGATTTCGTATTTGAAACCGTTGTCGAGGGTTTGGCCGAAGTTCACGTGCGAGCGGTGAGTATTGAACGAGCCGTAGGAATACGATGCGTCGACAAACCACCGGCGCTGACGCCTGCCGGTCACCACGTTGATCACGCCGCCGATGGCATCGGAACCGAAGCCCACCGGCACCACCCCGCGGTACACCTCGATGCGCTCGGCAAAGCTCACCGGTATGTTGTTGAGTCCGAAGGAGTTACCCACACCTTCTTGCGGCACGCCGTCGATAAACACCTTGACATGGCGACCGCTAAAGCCGTCCATAGTCACAGCCATGTCCGACCCCACACCACCGCTCTCGCGGATTTTCATGCCCGGCGCACTGTTAAGCGTCTCGCTCAGCGTGCGGGTGGTGTTGACCAAGTCGGAAGTGTTGATAGCAGTGGCATTGAAAGCCGAATTGCGCACCTTAGTCACCGGGTTGGCCACTACCACCACCTCCATCAACTGATTGACAGAGGTGGTGTCGGTAGACGGCGCGGTTTGTGCTTGCGCACATAACAATCCTGAAACTATTATCAAAAGAAAAATTACAATTCTCATAAAAAAAAGCGAATCACAGGTTAAATGACACTGCAAAGTTCGGCATTTTCCCCCACCCGCCCAATACTCAAAAGTGAGTATTTTGCCCCCGACGCGTCGGCGTTTCAACGAAGAAACGAATGACGAAATAACGAAATTTTTCAACGTAAAACGTAAACGTAAAACGTAGTTATTTTGTCTTTCACGCAGAAATTTTCCGAGCGGTCGATAAAGACGATTCCCAACGATTTTTTACGATTGGCCATGCGGATGGGTATAAACGAAGAAACGAAGAACGAAATAACGAATTTTTCAACGTAAAACGTAAACGTAGAACGTAGTTATTTTGTCTTTAACGCAGAAATTTCCGAGCGGTTGGTCAAGACGATTCCCAACGATTTTTTACGAACCGATTTTTGCATTGATCCGGAATCAGTATGGACCCGGCCAACCGCATCCGCGATAACCTACACATATTCAGGCTGTTAGGCACAGCAAACGCGGACGCGGCAACCCGCGTCCCTACTGATTCTGACCTCGATGCCACGCCGGAATAGCCGCATCGCCCGCGGCATTCAGCCACATGCCGACAGGGCGTGCCGCCCGCAGCATTTCAGCAACCATGCCGCGGAACGGTATGGAAGTACGCGCGGAGCGCGTTCTCCGGACGTTAACCCGCATCCGTTCCCCGGAGGGGATCTCTAACGCCACCGGCTGATTATCAGTGATTTATCCTGTTCTCCTGCCTGATCTCCTGTGAATCCCCCGCCCGAAGAATGGCATCGTAAAAAAATCGTAAGAGATCGTCTTCCTCAACCGCCTCGAAAAAATTTCGTTCCTTCGTCATTCGTTTCTTCGTTAAAACGCACTCGCGTGGCCGGCGAAACTGCAGCGAGCGCGACCGGATGGCCGCGCTCGCTTTGGAGGAGGGGGAGGAAGCTTACTTCACCACCACTTTAGTGGCGTGGCCGTTAGCCACCACGACGTAAGCGCCGGCAGCTAATTTCACATCGCCGTTGCCGCTGTACACCAACGCACCAGCCAGTGTGTACACCATAGTGTCCACACCGCCGCAGTGCAGCACCCCGCCTTCGAGGCTGACTTCCACACCGCCATCGATGCTCACATCCTCATTACCCATAATGTTCAGGAATTCTTTCCAGCCATATGCGCACTTATAAGCCGACACGCATCCATCCGGCACACACAGTATACATGTCGACTTGTCAATGCCGTCAAACACTTCGTCTTCGCACGTTGGCGGGACCGTAGCGAAGGAGTATAGACTTGTGAGACCGCTGCAGCCGGAGAAGGCGGATTTACCAATCTCACTTACGGAGTTGGGGATAGTCACCGAGGTTATGCCGCTGCAGCCGCGGAAGGCTCCGCTG
>CAMGBT010000072.1 GCA_946011725.1 uncultured Bacteroidales bacterium
GCTCGGCGCAGCGAAGCGCCCGCCGCGGTGCGGTTCGGTGGCTGTAGCCTCGAGGCTTGCCTCGGGGCCTGCGGAAGCCGAGCGGCGCGGAAGCGCCCCGCCCCCGCGGTCGCTGTGGATTCTGTGGCGAGGCGGAAGCCGAGCTGCGGCGCGCCCGCCCCGCCGCCCGCTGCGCGGCGCGGCAGCGCCCCGCCCCCGCGCTCGCTGTGGGTCCTGTGGCGAGGCGGAAGCCGAGCTGCTGCGCGCCCGCCCTGCCCCTCCGACTGTGCGGAAGGGCCGCGGGGTGTGGCCCGGCGCTGTGCCGGCGGAGCCGAGATGCCTCGCGCACCGGGCTTTCCGGCTCTTTTTTGCATTTTTTTGCTGAATTGTTTGCACGGGTGGAGAAAAATAGCTAATTTTGCCTGTGTAACCCTAAACAAACTTGAACACATTAATTATATATGACTAAAGGTAAAGTAATTGTGGTGTCTGCACCTTCGGGTTGTGGCAAGAGCACAATCATCAATTCAATATTCGATTCTAACCGTTTCGATTTGCATTTCTCGGTGTCGGCCACCAATCGTCCGCCGCGTGCCGGCGAGGTCGATGGTGAGGATTACCACTTCCTATCCACTGAGGAATTTCAGCGCTTAGTAGCTGAAGATCAGTTCATTGAGTGGGAAGAAGTGTACCCCGAACGTTATTACGGCACACTGCGTGCCGAGGTTGACCGCCAGATTGAGCAAGGCCACAACGTGGTGCTCGACATCGACGTTAAAGGCGCTCTCAATGTCAAGCGCTTCTATGGCAACGATTCCTGCTGCATCTTCATCGAGCCCCCATCGATCGACGAACTCCGCCGCCGCCTCGAAAACCGCGGCACAGAGACCGACGACAGCATCAACACCCGCATCGACCGCGCCCAGTACGAGCTCTCGTTCGCCGAGAAGTTCGACCACATCGTGGTGAACGACGACCTGCAGCAAGCCATCGCCCGAGTTACTGACCTCTTTGCCAACTTCTTAGGTAAATAAAAGCCATGCGGCGCACCACGGTCGGCATATTGGGTGGCAGCTTCAACCCCGTGCACCACGGCCACTTGATGCTCGCCTCGTACCTCGCCCAATGGGGCGTGGTTGATGAGGTATGGCTCACCCTTTCGCCGCGCAATCCGCTCAAAGCCGCCGAGGCCTTGCAGCCCGACATCGTGCGCCTAAATATGCTCACCTTGGCGCTCAAAGGCGAGAAGAATCTCGACCTGTGCGACATCGAGCTGTCGATGCCCAAACCGTCGTACACCATCAACACTCTCGACGTGTTGGCCGACCGCTACCCCGACCTGGACTTTCGCCTGATTATCGGCAGCGACAATTGGGCCATCTTCGACCGCTGGCGCGACCACCAACGCATCCTCGACCAATACGGCGTGATAGTCTACCCACGCCCCGGTTACCCGGTCGACCCGGATCCCGTGGACGGGATGACCCTCATCGACGCTCCGACCATCAACATCAGCAGCACCTTTGTGCGCAAAGCCGTGGCCACCGGACGCTCCGTGCGCTACTTCGTGCCCGACAGCGTGGCGCAATACATTGCCGCTCATAAATTATACAAAAATGAATAATAATTCATTAGCATTCACAGCTTTATGTAACGAATACTGCGCCACCTTGGAGCACGCTTCCCAGATGGAAGAGCGCCAACTGGTGGGCGCAATGGCGCGGCTGTTGCCCCGCATCTACATCTGCGCCGCCGACCTGCAGGAGCCATCGCTCGAAGAGGACGGCTACATCGACGGCTACCTCCAAGAGGAAACCTACGACCAAATCCGTCAGCAGCTCGAAGCCCTCTTGGGCGAAGACGACACCTACTTGGAAGTGTTCGAATCCGACATGAAGTATTCAGACACGCCCATTGGCGCCTCCTTGGCCGAAGGCCTTGCCGACCTCTTTCAAGTATTCTACAACTACATCGAAACCGTGCGCGATGCGCCCGACGACCTTGCCGCCGCTGCAATCACCGCCGTCCACGAAGATTTCAAATTATCGTGGGGTCAAACCCTCACCAACATAATGCGTCACATCCACTCAATTTACTATAACCTCGATGAATAACTACCACGATCTCGCGGCTTTCCTCGATGCTTCGCCCGTGAACTTTTGGGCAGTGAAAACCGCTTCCGACCACCTCGTTAATGCCGGATTTACCCCTCTCGATATGCGCGACGAATGGGATCTCAAGCCCAACGGCCGCTACTTCGTAACCAAAAATGATTCCGCAATCTTCGCCTTTGTGGTTGGCACCGGTGCCGCTCATCAAGGCTACAAGATCATCTCCGCTCACAGTGATTCCCCCGGTTTCCGCATCAAGCCTAACTGCGAAATCACCTGCGACGGTGGCATCATCAAACTCAACACCGAAGTCTACGGCGGCCCCATCCTCTACACATGGTTCGACCGCCCGCTCTCCATCGCCGGCCGCGTGATTCTGCGCTCTGACGACGTGCTCAACCCCGAGCACCGTTTGGTGCGCTTCGACCGCCACCTGCTCACCATCCCCCACCTTGCCATCCACTTCAACCGCACCGTCAACGATGGCAACGCCCTGTCAAAGCAAAAGGACATGTTGCCCGTTCTGGGCCGTCTCCCCCAAGGCCAGGAAGCACGCGGCGCCATCCAGCGCCTCGTGGCTGAGAAGTTGGGCGTGAAGTTCGACGACATCCTCGACTACGACCTCTCGCTCTACGACACCACCCGCGCCTGCGTGGTAGGCATAAACGGCGACTTCATCACCTCCGGACGCATCGACGACCTCTCGATGGTGCACGCATCCCTCTGCGCCCTCCTCGACAAGGCCGATGTCCCCGACCCCGCCACCCGCGTCATGGCCATCTTCGACAACGAAGAAACCGGCAGCGGCACCAAGCAAGGTGCTTGCTCGCCCATCTTAGACTACATTCTGCGCCGCATCAACTCCGCTTTGGGCGGTAACGAAAGTGAATACATCCGCGCCGTGTCGAACTCGTTCATGATTTCGGCCGACAATGCCCACGGCGTGCACCCCAACTATGTGGAGAAGCAAGACCCCACCAACCACCCCACCCTCGGCGGCGGTCCCGTGGTCAAAATCAATGCCAACTGCAAGTATATGACCGATGCCGATTCCGCAGCCGTATTCCGCGGCCTGTGCGAAAAAGCCGGTGTGCCGTGCCAGTACTTCGTCAACCATAGCGACGTGGCCGGCGGCAGCACCTTGGGCAACAAGCTCACCGCCCAACTACCCCTGCGCGGCGTCGACGTAGGCTCCCCCCTGTGGGCCATGCACAGCGTGCGCGAAACCGCCTCCGTGGCCGACCATGCCGCCATGATTGCCGCCATGACCGCCTTCTTCACCGCATAATCCCTCCCCTGCTCACTAAGCTATTCAGCAAGTAGCTGAATATAAGTGTATTAACGAAAGAACGAAATAACGAAGTTTAATTATACCAGTTAAATCATTCGTTATTTCGTTCATTCGTTATTTCGTATGAACCGCTACGATGATTTTTTGCGGCAAATATGGCAATTTTCTCGGAAATTTTGCCTAACTTTGCACTTTGTAATCAAAAACCTTTGCTTATGAGAAAGTTTTACCTGTTTATTTCTTTATTCTTGCTTTCTGCTATCGGTGCTTCGGCGCAATTAGAGTGGAAATCCATCGGTTATGCCACTGTGGTAGATGGTTGGATCACACCGGGTTACGTCGACGATGACGGCAACCAGATCGACCCCAACACCTGCCCCATGCAGGTAGCGGTGGAAGAATCAATCGATTGCCCGGGCATGTACAAACTCATCAACCCCTTCGGCGGTAAGGACTTCCACCTGAGCGAGTTCAACCTCGACGGAACCGCCTGCGACATTATCATCGATGCCCGCGACTACACCTTCGTAATCATCCAACCCCAATACTGCGGCTTCACCGATGCCGACGCCTCGCAACCCTCCGGCAAATACCCCTACTTCCTGAGCGACATGGGCACATACATGTACAATATGGGCCAGCAGCGCGAGGTAATCAACGTGCTCAAATGTGCCGCCACCCGTGCCGGCAACACCATCTACATCCCCCAACCCACCATGGGCGCCACCGCCGACCACGCCATCGAGGCATGGGACCCCTCCTACCCCGCCATCATCACCCTACCCAACGACTTCGACGCCGACGCCGCCAACTGGGAAGTGATCGGCACCGCCACCTTGGCCGACGGTTGGATTCTCCCCGGCTGGGACGATGACAACGGCCTCCCGCTCGTGCCCGAAGAGCACCCGGTAGAGTGCCAAGTGGCTATGAATCAGGATAATCCCAACCTCATCGCCATCATCAGCCCCTTCCGCAACCCCGACTACGAACTCTACACCGAGAACCTCAGCGCATCCGACGTGCGCATCGTGTTCGACGTCACCGACCCCGACTTCGTGACTATGCAACCGCAGTTCTCCGGCTTCATCGCTCGCCGCGACAACGACATCATGCCCTTCTTCATCACCGAGGGCGGCACATACCTCTTGGCCAACGGGCGCACCCGCGACCAAGTAATCGCCGGCGGCCATAACTCAACCTACGTCGACAACGTCATCACCATCCCCTCACCCCTGTGGGGTACTGCCATCGACGATACCGGCAAGATTTGGAACAACTACCGCCCGTCGGTAATCACCATCGCCCAAGGCGGCACCCACGACATCCCCGTGGATGTTGCCCCCGCCGACGTCCACTACTACAACCTCCAAGGCGTGGAAGTATCCAACCCGCAGCACGGCCAAATCTATATCCGCCGCGCCGGATCCTCCGCCACAAAAGTCCGCTTCTAATCCTAAATATGCGTGAAAATAGCGAAGTAATATTGCTTCGCTATTTTTTTCGCAGAATTTTTTCAACTCTCACAGATTCTTTCAAAAAAAATCGTTATATTTGCGGCAGTTTTTTTGGTAACCTTGCACTATGGAATACGACTACTCCCAAATCATCAATCAGCGCGCTCAGCATGTGTTTGACGTGATGCTGCCCCGCGTGACGGCCGACCAACTCAACCAAATTCGCAAAGCGTTTGAATTGGCGCGCGAAGCCCATGCGCCCCAACGCCGCAAGACCGGCGAGCCGTACATCCTTCACCCCATCGCGGTGGCCACCATCGCCGCCGAGGAGCTGATGCTCGATGCCAGTTCGGTCATGGCCGCCTTCCTCCACGATGTGGTGGAAGACCCCGCCTACCCCATCGCCGAAATCCGCGAGCGCTTCGGCGCCGACGGGGCATACCTTGTGCACGTCGTGCCCCAGGCGAAGAAACACACCGGCGAGGAATCGAAGCAGGTGGCCAACTTCCGCCAGATGCTTAACTCGCTGCAGTACGATGTGCGTGCGCTCTTGGTCAAGCTCTCCGACCGCCTCCACAACATGCGCACACTCTCGTCGATGCGCCCCGACAAGCAGATGAAGATTGCCGGCGAAACCGACTACTTCTACGCCCCGTTGGCCAATCGCCTGGGCCTCTACCACGTCAAGACAGAGTTGGAGAACCTCAGTTTCCGATTCCGTTGCCCACGCGAATACGATGAAATTCAGCAACTTATAGTGCGCGACCGCGAGCAGCAAACAGCCCGTCTCACTCGCTTCTGCCACCAAATCCGCACCATCTTGGCTCAGAACGGTATCTCAGCAAAAGTCGGCTTCGAATACCGCCACCCCTACAGCCTTTGGCGAAAGATGCACAAGTATGGCGACGACTTCAACCACCTCAAATACCGCCACTTCACCACCATCGAATACGAAGGCGGCAACGCCGATCGCGACAAAGAAATGGCCCTCCACATCTATTCCATCCTCACAAACCATTTCAACGAAAAACCCGGCGGCATTTCCAACTACATCGACTCCCCTAAAGAAAACGGTTACCAAAGTTTCCACGTCAAGCTGCTGCCCGACTTCGGCCGCTGGCAGGAAGTCCACATCTCCAGCTCGCGCATGATTCGCAACTCCCAATTAGGCTGTATCTCCGAGCAATCGGCCGACGTAATCGCCTCGTGGATCGATAAATTCCGCAACGCCATCCGCGAAATCAGCGACGAGCGCATCGACGACGACCTCACCTTCATCGACAAGGTAGTCACCTCCTTCTACAACGACGACATCATGACCTTCACCCCAAAAGGTCGCGCCATCATTCTCCCCCAGAAGGCCACCGTCATTGACTTCGCCTACGAGGTCGCCCCCGACTTGGGCAACCACGCCAAATACGCCCGCGTCAACGGCTTCCTTACCCCGGTGCGTGCACCGCTCCGCCGCGGCGACGTGGTGGAAATCTTCACCGACCCCGACTGCCACCCCACTGAAGAATGGCTCGACGTAGCTGTCAGCTACAAAGCCCGCCGCGAAATCCGCACCTACCTGCGCAATTGCCCTATCCCGCGCTACAACCGCTGCCCCCACTGCAAGCCCATCCCCCAAGAAGAAGTCATCGGCTTCCGCGAAGCCGATGGACGCATCACCCTCCACAAACGCGACTGCCCCACTGCCATACGCCTCGCCTCGCAGTACGGCGACAGCATCGTCTCCGTGGACTTCGCCCCCACCGATACGCTCTATCCCGTAACTATGGAAGTTCGCGCCGTCGATCGTGCCCATCTCTTCATCGACCTGGTTGATTGCATCTCCAACACCCTCGGCCTCGCCATCGGCTCGATCAACACCTCCACCATCGACAACATCGTCACCCTCCGCATAGCCTTCGACCTCCACTCCATCTCCGAGCTTCGCGAAATCATGGCCCACATCTCCTCCATCCCCGGCGTTGACGAAGTAAAAGAAACCGACCTCTAACCCACCCGCACCCGGGAAAGACAATTACCTACGATTTTTTCGATGGCCATCCGGGGGCCTTGCGCTACAAATTCTCCCAAAGAAAAGGCTGCGCCACATAAGGCGCAGCCCTTTCGATTACTTGACGTAGTGGATATGTGCGTTATTCAATCAATTTCGCTTTGGAAATATCGAATGACTCGAGATTTAGGCGGCCATTGGTATGGAGGAGTTCCACCTCGTAGGTTCGCTGCTGTTTGCCTTGTTTTACCATCAATCGGCAAGTTACAGAGGTCTCGGTTAAATTGAGGATGTCGTAGCCGGTTAGTTTGCAGAAGGGTTGCAATGCTGCCAGCGCCTGAGTTTTCCATTCAGGATTTTGGTCATCATAGGTGAAATAGTTGCCGAATTTCTTGTCCTTAACTATTGATTCAGCTTTGCCTTTTTTCACCATAAATTCGAAAGTAGATTGCACGTTGTTGAACAAGATGACGTTAATAGCGCCGGTAATGTTCTCAACAATTTGCGACAATTCAGCTTCGCTTCCGAGTGTTATCACGTAAGTCTTCCGCTGTGCTCTTTGGTTGAAGTCGTATTCCCATTGAGCGTAGAAATTATTCTCCACTTTATTGGTATTGTACTCCGAGAGAATTGAAGCGAAATAGTTGCGTACACTAATGAGCTGATCGATAGGCAGATCGGGGGCTTGGCCGGTTTCCAACACCGACAAGTAAGTGCTGAGTTGTTGACGGTCTCTGATGATGCTGCTGAAACCTTGCGATAACAATTTGGTCAACGGAATCGCACTTTCTGCACGCAGTTTGTTGATTGCGTCATCAACTTGTTGCAATAGGGCATCAGCGTCTTGCAGTGTATTGGAATCAATGTAGACGATTTTACGATTATCGTTGCTCCAACTTAGGTAGCTCCCATAATTATTATGGTATCGTTTAAAGTTGTTAATTCGTTCTAACAATTCCTTGCGAATACTCTCTAAATCATATTCGCTATACTGTCTGCTTCCGGTATTGTTGAAGAAGTCATTAAAGGAGTTCTGTAATTCGCCCCTATATCCGAGTATCGCTTGCCTCAAAGGAACGACACGTTTAAGGCGGCTTGCGGTAAAGACGCTGTCCAAATATTGGTATTGGCTATCTGTGAGGTATACAGCATCGGGACTACTGTGCAATTCACAAGTTACGAAGTGATGAGTATTCGAGCCCGAATAGACACGGGCGTAGTACATTTGTCGGTCCTCATTATATATCAAAAAATTGTATTTATCGTAGTGGCCGGCGTCGCATACAATATATTTGGCATCATAGTATTCGCCTAATTCAATTGCCAATCGATCTTTTACAAGGTATTTAATACCGGCATCGGTGAACATAGGTATCTCGCGGAGTTCAACGTAACTCACCTTCTGACATTGCGAGAAATCCCACCCCTTGATTTTGTTGAGATCAATGCCGGCATGGTTACGAAAGGCATACAGTACATAGTTGTTGAGCGTCATATTATGGTGTACCAAAACTATGTTTTGTGCTCGAAGTTCGTCTTCGCTAATTGAGCCGGCGGCATATTTCTTGGCAAATTCTACCACGCGCGGATTGACTCTTTCGTCGGAGCTGCGGCTAAGCATTACGCCGTTAAGAAACTCATATTGTGTGCCATCGATGTCCCATTTGCCGGTTGGTTTACCGCTTTGCGTAAGCGTGCCGCTATATTGGGTAGATCTGCCGTCATAGAGGAAGCTGCAAGCGAAAGCACCTACCAATACGCCATTTTTGTAGTTGGCCGAAAGGGTCGACTTGTAGCTGCCGGTAGAATGGACAATTTTGAACACGCCGTTGGGGATACTGTTGGCGAAGCCGGCAGTAGCAGTTGCCGTGAAGGTTTCACTTTGGGTGCGGAAACCATTCGACGCTGTGCAGTTCAATACGTACTTTGACGTAAACGTGCCGTTCAAATTACCTTTTGAGTAGGCGGTGTTTAAAGTGAATGAGCCGTTCAGGCGCATAGATGTTGCGCCGTAGCCATACGAAGAAGATGGTAGATTACATTGGATTGAATACGGGCCGTCCAAACGCTTGGTACCCTCTTCGTCATAGATGTAACCATAGGTGAGTTTACCATTCATCTGGCTGAAAGGAATTTCTTCATAGACAAGCTTGACGTAGTCCTCCGTCGCCGTTTTACGTTGCGCATACACAACTACTGTGACAAGCGAGCACAGAAGAGTAAAAAATAGAAATCTCTTCATAAAAAAATGTACTGGTTGTTAATACTGAGTTTTAATTCACACAAACCGATTCGACACCGTCGGAGCGACGCAATTGTCTATCGGTGATGCAAAGTTAAGTATTCTCTTCTATACTCCAAAATGTCTTTCTTTGTCTTTCAAATTGTTAAAGCCAAATGCTCGCATAAGGACATAATAAGTAGGGACGCGACAAGCCGAACCCGCTGAAATAGTCCAAGCCAGCCATAAAGAAGGCCGGATTCTGACCTTTTGATACAGCTTCGAAACTATCACCTTTTTAGCTGCGGCGCTGTCGGGGATTTTTGCGGAGGTGGGAAAAAGTAAGCCACGGCCGGTGGGTGGGGAGGCCGTGGCTTGGAGGTCGTATTGATGGAGGGGATTAGAAAGCGGAAACGATGCCCATGAAGTCGGCGCATTTGAGCGAAGCACCGCCGATGAGGCCGCCGTCTACGTCGGGTTTGGCGAAGAGTTCGGCTGCGTTGGAGGGTTTGCAGCTGCCGCCGTAGAGGATGGAGGTGTTGTCGGCTACTTCTTGGCCGTATTTGGCGGCGATGGTAGCGCGGATGTGAGCGTGCATGTCTTCTGCTTGGTCGGCGGTAGCGGTTTTGCCGGTACCGATGGCCCAAACGGGTTCGTAAGCGAGCACGAGTTTGGAGAAGTCTTCAGCGGAGAGGTTGAAGAGGGCTTCTTCGATTTGGGCTTTCACTACATCGTTGTAGGTGCCATTTTCGCGTTCGGCGAGAACTTCACCGATGCAGAAGATGGGAGTGAGGTTATTAGCCAGGGCCAGAGCGATTTTTTCGCGGAGGGTAGCGGAGGTTTCGCCATAGTATTGGCGGCGTTCGGAGTGGCCGAGGATAACGTATTTAGCGCCGGTGGAAGCTACCATGGGAGCGGATACTTCGCCGGTGTAAGCGCCGGAAGTGTGGTCAGCGCAGTTTTCAGCGCCGAGGCCGAGGAGATTTTGGTCGATAACGGCGGCAACAGAAGCGAGGTGGGTGAAGGGCACGCAGATTACAACGTCGCAGTTAGCTTTGGTTTGAGCGAGTGCGTTGTTAACTTCTTTGGCAAGGGCAACACCTTCTGCTACGGTGGTGTTCATTTTCCAGTTGCCGGCAACAATGTTTTTTCTCATGTTAGTATTGTAGTTATTGGATTTCTTAGTGAGCGGCAAACGGGGCTCGAACCCGCGACCCTCGGCTTGGGAAGCCAATGCTCTACCGACTGAGCTACTGCCGCATAAATCGACTGCAAATTTACGATTTTTCCCCCACTCCACCAAATCTTTTGGCAGAAAATTACTTTAGGAGATTGAGGGCTTCGGCGCGAAGTTGGGGGTCGGCGGAGAAGAGTCCGGAGTGGTGGACGGTGGTGGTGTAGGCGTCTTGCTTTTCTACGCCGCGCATCTTCATGCAAAGGTGTTGAGCGTGGCACACCACTATGACGCCGGCGGGGTTGAGCGCTTGCTCTATGTGGCGGCAGATTTCGGCGGTGAGGCGTTCCTGCACTTGGAGCTTGTGGGCGCAGATGTCCACGATGCGAGCCAATTTGCTGAGGCCAACTATCTGACCGTTAGGGATATATGCTATGGACACACGGCCGAAGAACGGCAGAATGTGGTGTTCGCACATGGAGTAGAACTCGATGTCGCGAACGGACACGATTTGCGACCCTTCGTGGTCGAAGAGTGCTTGCGACATGGTGGCTTGCGCATCGGAACGGTAGCCTGACGTGAGGTAGTATAGTGCTTTGGCGGCGCGTTGTGGCGTTTTGATAAGTCCTTGGCGTTCAGGGTCTTCGCCCAGAAGTGATATGATGCTTTGGATGTGGGATGCTATGGCATCAATGCGTTGAGCGTCGTCGAGGTTGGCAGGTAGTTGGTTCATTTCGGGGAGTTGATATGGTCGCGCACGATGCGGAGTTGAGAGGCAAAATGGGGAAAGGCTTGGCGGATGGCGGCGAGGGCGTTTTCGGCATCGGAGCGGGTGCGGAAGTCGCCCACTTTCACACGCCAATAGGGTGAGTTAAACTGCACATACACAGCAAATTCGGGAAAGCGTGCGGCGATTTGTTGGCGACGCGATTGGGCTGCGTGTTGCGCAGTCGACGGGGTGTTGTCATCGAACACGAGCACTCGGTAGCCGGTGCGCCTTGCCGCGGTGGTTGTCGGCTGGTCATCGTCGTCGGCACTTTGGGGCGTCGATACTAAGCGGCTGTCCAAGCCCTCCGGGGCGGACACGGTGATTGTGCCCGAATTATTGATTTCGTCAATGATTGAGACGGTGCTGTCGGCCGGCTCGGTGGCGCGGGCCGCGGTGCACAGGCCGATGAGTATGAAGCAGATAATTAAGCGCTTGATCATTTCGCGGAGTTGTTACAATTAGACTGCAAAATTACGAAAAAATCTGCATATAATAAAATTTTGCCGTAAAAAGGTGCTATTCTACGGGTTCTGAGCCTGAAGAAGAGTTCTCCATGCGGGAGTTGACGATGTTGATGTGGCCGGAGAGGTTGTAATCGCGATTGTCGGAGCCGCGGGCTTTGATTACGTAGAAGTAAGTGCCGGTGGGCACGAGCTTGCCGTTATAGCGGCCGTCCCAGCCTTGCGAGGGGTCGGTGAGGTGGATGATTTCCTTGCCCCAGCGGTTGAAGATATGGCAATCGAACTCGATGATGGAGCGGAAAGATACTTTCCAGATGTCGTTGACGCCTTCGGATGCGCCCGGCGAGAACGCGTTGGGGCATTCGAGCTGGGAATCGCCCACGG
>CAMGBT010000073.1 GCA_946011725.1 uncultured Bacteroidales bacterium
GAATAACATATAGTTAAATACTGTTAAATCGCATTGTGCATTCAAAAAGATTTCTTAATTTTGAGCCGTGAAAGCTAAAAATGGCTTCATCACAGGTTTAAAAATTCTATAAACAACCATTTAAAACTGAAGAAAAATTAACAAAACTATTTGAATAATAAACGATTAACTAATAATTCGCGCCTATGAGTAAGCGATGGTAAAGGTTTTGCAAGACCCAAGCCGTTGGCTGCGAGTAGGTATTTACCAACCCTCTTTACTAAATTTTATGAGAAAACATCTGTTTGCGACTCTGCTTCTGGCCTGCGGGATGCCGTTGACCGGCTCTTTTGCCGCCTACGCCGCACCCGAACCACAGCAGCAAGGTCAATCAGTCGTTACCATCACTGGCTTTGTCATTGATGAAAACGGCGAGCCCGTTATCGGTGCAAGTGTTGTTCAAAAAGGTGTCTCGACTAATGCAGCAGCTACCGACTATGACGGTAAGTTCGCTCTGCGTGTAGTCCCCGGCACCACATTGCGTATTAGCTACGTTGGTTATAAGACTATCGAAGTGCCTGCCCAACAAGGCATGCAGGTGGCTCTGACCCCCTCCACCGAGATGCTCGACCAACTCGTAGTAGTAGGTTACGGCACACAAAAGCGTGCCAACCTCACCGGCGCTGTTGCCACTGTTGACGTTGCTCGTGTGATGGACAGCCGTTCCACCACCGACGTAACCAAAGCTCTGCAAGGTGCTGTCCCCGGTCTCACCATTACCAACTCCAATGGTGATATCAATGGTACCCCCTCGATCAAAATCCGTGGTACAGGTACTCTTTCTAACGGCCAAACCTCCAAGCCCCTTATCGTGGTGGACGGTGTTGTGGTTGAAGACCTTTCGTTCATTAACCCCAACGATATCGCCGATATCTCCGTTTTGAAGGACGCTTCCTCATCCTCCATTTATGGTAGCCGCGCTGCCTTCGGTGTTGTATTGATCACCACCAAGACTCCTAACAAGGACCGCGTTACCGTTAATTACACTAACAACTTCGGTTGGAGCCAAGCTACCACCCTCCCCGAGTACCCCGACGTTTATAGCCAAATTTATGCTCTGACTGAAGGTAACTTGGCATCCGGCGGCGAACTTGGCCTCTTCGGTATGGACCCCTGGGTTATGATGCCCCTGGCTCAACAATGGGCCGTAGAGAATGGCGGCAAACGCGCCGGCTATCGCGAAATGGTTCCTTATCAAGACGCCCAACACGTTGGTGACTACAAAATCCTCGACAACGGCACCGCTCTTTATTATGCCGACTGGGATGTAGCAGGTATTATGTTTAACAATGCAGCTCCTTCGAACCAACACAACGTTTCGTTGGAAGGTGTTAGCGGCAAAACTTCCTATCGTCTGTCGTTCGGTTATAGCCAAAAAGAAGACATCATGGAATTCAACCCCGCCAACATGCGTCGTTACAATGCCGTAGCCAATATCACCACCCAAATTTTTGATTGGTTGAAAGCAGGCGTTCGCTTCAGCTTCACTGAAAAAGATTACACCGCTCCCTACAACGTTCGTGGTGACTATATCTACATGTGGCGCTGGGGCTCGTATTTTGGCCCTTACGGTTATAGCCTCGACAATGAAGGTCAAATCGTTGACTACCGCAATGATATTGCTTACCGCAAACAAGCCGGTACCATCAAAGATTCTTGCACCCAAACTCGTATCACCGCCTTCATGGACGCTACCCTGTTCAAAGGTTTCACCCTCCACGGTGACTTCACCTACGACGTGCAAAACCTGCTGAACACTACCCCTTACATGCCCGTTTACGGTTACAACTCTTGGGGTAGCATCGCTGAACCCACCTACATCGTTCCCGTCTCTTGGGCTGACGCTCGTCAAACCAACACCAAGGACGACATGTGGACCATGAACGTTTACGGTACTTACGAAACCAACTTCAGCGACCTCAACTTCAAAGTAATGGCTGGTGCAACCGCTGAACAAGAAGACTACAACTACCTCTACGCTAAACGCGACGAACTCCTCAACGTTGACCAACCCTACCTCGGCCTCACCACCGGTGGTTCCGATGGTACCGGTTACAGCATCGCCAACACCATCACCCACCGCGCTACCGCCGGCTTCTTCGGTCGTGTTAACCTCGACTATAAGGGCATCTACCTGTTGGAACTCAATGGCCGTCTCGACGGCTCCAGCCGATTCCCCGCTAACGACCAATGGGCTTTCTTCCCCTCCGGTTCTATCGGCTACCGCTTCTCTGAAGAAGCTTACTTCGAACCCGTTAAACAATATGTAAGCAACGCTAAACTCCGCGCTTCTTACGGTTCAATCGGTAACGAAGCTATCGGCACCAACCAATTCATCTCCGTTGTAAACGGCCCGTACACCGGCTCTTGGCTCACCGCTGCTAACGCCGGCATCAAATACTCCGGTATGCCTACCTTGGTATCCAACACCCTCACTTGGGAACGCGTTACCACATTCGACGTAGGTTTGGACTTCGGTATCCTCAACGGCGAAATCAATGGTAGCTTCGACTGGTTCTCTCGCACCACTGCCGACATGCTCGGCCCGGGCGCTGACCTCCCCTCTACTCTCGGTACCTCCGCTCCTTACGGCAACAACGGTAAGCTCCGCACCAACGGTTGGGAACTCTCTCTGAGCTGGAACCACCGCTTCGGCGACGTTGACGTATACGCCACCGCTACCCTGGCCGACGCTCGCACCAAAATCGTAGAATGGCGCAATGACACCGGCAAACTCTACTCTTGGATCCCCGGCCAATCCAACTTCACCGAAGGTGAATACTACGGCGACATCTGGGGCTTCGAAACCGACCGCTACTTCGACGACGCTGACCTCAACGCCGACGGCACCACCAAGCTCGACCAAACCGCTCTCGAATCCGGCTCCTTCCACTATGGTAAAGGTGACGTTATGTTCGTTGACCAAAACGGCGACGGCAAGATCAACTTCGGCGATCCCACTCTCACCGACGAAAATGGCAAACTCATCCCCATCGGCACCCAACGCAACCACGGTGACCTCGTGAAGATCGGTAACACCCAACCCCGCTACGAATACTCCTTCCGCCTGGGCGCTGCTTGGAAAGGCTTCGACCTCGACCTCTTCTTCCAAGGTGTTGGCAAACGCGACATGTGGATGACCTCCGCTTTCGTTGTTCCCTTCGCTCGCGGCACGGACGCCATCTACTCCAACATGATGTCCTACAACAAACAAGTGCTCGACGTTGATAACGAACGCTTCTCCGGCGAAATCCTCGTTGACCAAAACAACAAATATCCTCGCCTCTATCCCGGCGCAGGTGGTCAAGGCCGTCTCAGCGGTATCAACCAAGGTCGCTACAACTTCTATCCCCAATCTCGCTACCTGATGAACATGGCTTACCTCCGTCTGAAAGCCGTTACCGTTGGCTACACCCTGCCTCAAGCCCTCACCCAAAAGGCTCTCATCCAAAAGGCTCGCGTTTACTTCAGCGCTGACAACCTGTTCCTCCTCTACAATGGTATGAGCGACTATCCTCTCGACCCCGAAGTTACCACCGGCGGTTCCGGCACTGAAGCTCAAATGTCGGGTAACGGTTACTTCGGCCGTACAACTCCTATCAACCGTACTTACTCCGTAGGTCTGCAAGTAACATTCTAATATTAGCATCCAATTATGAAAAAAATATTTGCATTAGCGCTCATCGCCACTGCCGGAGCAGCTCTTACCGGTTGCAACGACTTCCTCGATGATAACCGCTACCCGTTGACTTCTATCGTCAACAACCCGGCTTATTGGAGCAACCCCTCCAACTGCCAACTCCAAGTGGACCGCTACCAAGACGAACTCCAACCCGGCTACGGCTCGGGCTCGGGCTACGGCTGGTCGCTCTTCAAAACCCTCAGCGATGACCAAGTAGGTTCTTCCTTCGCTGACTGGACTTATCCCACCGAAACTGCTACCGTAGGCGAATACGACTACGACATCGTGCGCGGCGCCAACATCATCATCGATGGTGTGCAATCCGCCGACCTCTCCAAAGCCGACCGCATCAACTACGAAGGCATCGCCAAACTCATCCGCGCTTACGAATACTACAAACTCGTGCGCATGTTCGGCGACGTTTGCTGGTTCTCCCACCAAGTTGACCCCGGTGACCCCGAAGCCCTCTACGCTGCTCGCACCAACCGCGACATCGTGATGGACTCCGTACTCCAAGACATCAACTATGCTATCGCCGGTATCTCCACCGGTAAGAGCATTATCGCTTGGAGCAAGGACCTCGCCCGCGCTATCAAGAGCGAAGTTTGCCTCTACGAAGGCACCTTCTGCCGCTACCGCACCGTAGCTGAAAACGGCATCGCTCCCAACGAAGAACGCGCCAAAAAATTCCTCCAAGAATGTGCTGCAGTTTCTCTGGAACTCGTAAACAGCTATGGCTTCAATGCCGACAACTATCAAGCTGTCTACAACTCCACTTGGAGCGGTGACGAATCCCTCGGTATTCCCGCCTTCAACTCCAACCCCGAAATCATCTTCGGTCGCCGCTACGATCCCGTTAACGGCCGTCACTCCACCATCTCCTACACCGCTTCCTCCACCACTACCAGCGGTATGTCGCTCGACGCTTTCCGTGCATTCCTCTTCTCCGACGGTCTGCCCGAAGCCCTCACCTCTTGCGACAAAACCCTCGTAGGTGTGCCCGAAGAAGGTGCCCTGAGCATCGCCAACCTCCTGGCAGTGCGCGACGGTCGCCTCTCCATCATCACCGACCCCTATGTTTACTATAAAGGTCTGGAATGGGGCCGCGCCGGCTGCGTAGGTATGTCTTCTTCCTCCGGCTTTGGTATCGCCAAATACGATAACACCGCTCTCCCCGTGAACGACCGTACCAACTCCGCTCAAAACTACACCTGCGCTCCTATCTTCTGGAACTCGTGGATGATGCTCAACTATGCTGAAGCTAAGGCTGAACTCGGCACCCTCACCGATGCTGACCTCAACCTCACCATCAACAAGCTCTTCACCCGCGCCGGTCTGCCCACCCGCACCGTTGCTGAACTCGCCGCTATCAACGACCCCGCTAACAACCACGGCGTTTCTTCCCTCCTCTGGGAAATCCGTCGCTGCCGCCGTTGCGAACTCATGTTCGACAACTGGATCCGCTACTGGGACCTCGTTCGCTGGCACCAACTCGACAAACTCGACAGCAACACTCACCCCGACGTGCTCCGCGGTGCTTACGTGGCTAACGCTCCCGAACTGCCCTCTATCGTAGACGGCGAAGGCTTCATGCGCGCTTACTCCAACAACCGTAAGTTCGACAAGAAGTACTACCTCTATCCTATCCCCACCAGTCAGATCGACCTCTACACCGGTGCCGGATACACCCTCAGTAAGAACCCCGGCTGGTAATCCCATTTACCTCCAATTATATAAAAAAAGCGCCCGAAAGGGCGCTTTTTTTTATGCCTTTCAACATATTTGCATTTTTTTTGAATTTTTTTTGCCAAATTGTTTGCACAATTGATTTCTCTTTTGTTATTTCGCGTAGTGTTTCTGAAATCATCATTTTTTAGTCAAAAAACTCTTTATTATATATGGTATTCAAGTTTAGAATTGTTTCTGACGGCACCGACAACTTCAAACGTGTCATCGAAATTGATGCCCAATCCACATTCCTCGACCTCAAAAACGCCATCTGCGATTCCGTAGGTTACGACAAAATGCAAATGGACTCCTTCTTCATCTGCGACGACAATTGGGAAAAACGCAAGGAAATCACCTTCGAGGATATGGACTTCGACTCCGACGAAGACGCATACCTCATGGAAGATGCCCACCTCGAAGACTTCATCGACGACGAAGGCCAACGCCTTATGTACGTATTCGACTATCTCACCGACCGCGCTTTCTTCATGGAAATGACCGAAATGATTCCCGGCCGCACCCTCAAAGACCCCTTCTGCGCCCTCTCCCAAGGTAAAGCCCCGGCCCAAACCATGGACATCGACGAATTCGACAAACAACTCGAAGCCAAAGCCGCCAAACGCCAATCCGAATTGGACCTCGACGACGAGCTCTTCACCGCCGAAGGATACGACCCCGACGAAATCGCCTCCTTCTCAGAAGAAGACCCCCTCTACTAACCGCCTTCCGCATCCCATTGTTGGCGCAAGAAAGCGCAAGTCGCGAACGGCCTGCCAACCGCGAAGCGGTTGTGCATACCCCTCAACCCCACATTGGCGAAGCCTATGTGGGGTATGCGAGCACCCTCTCCCACGAACCGCAACGCGGTTCCGGATGCCTTGCGGCTCGTTTTGTCCGTTGGGAGGATTTTTAAATTGTATCGTTTAATTTATTAGATATGACAAACACTAATATTTCAGCCGAGCAGGTAGATGCGTTGCGCGACATCGTCCTTGCCGGCGGCCAGCTCTCTGAAGAGCAGGTGTACAGTTTGGTTGGTGCCCCGTCGCAGGCTCTGCGCGATGCTGCCGCCGCCGTCACCGCAAAATTTTGCTCGCGCAACTTCGACTCGTGCTCCATCGTCAACGCTCGTTCGGGCCTATGCTCCGAGAACTGCAAGTGGTGCGCACAGTCGTCGCACTATCACACCGGTTGCCGCACTTATCCGGTGATCGGTCACGATGAGTGCATGAAAGCCGCTCGCTATAATGCCGCCAACGGCGTGAAACGCTTCTCGTTGGTGGCTTCCGGTCGCTCCGTCAAGGGCGAAGCTCTTCGCCAAATGACCGCCTTGCTGCGCGAGGTCAAGGAGCAAACCGGCATCTTCACCTGTGCTTCACTTGGTTTGCTCACCCCCGAGGAACTCCAGCAGCTGTGGGACTGCGGCGTGCGTCGCTACCACTGCAACTTGGAAACCGCGCCGTCATACTTCTCCCACCTATGTACTACTCACACCATCGAGGATAAGCTCGCCACCATCGCTGCCGCTCAGAAGATCGGCTTCGAGGTGTGCTCCGGCGGCATCATCGGCATGGGCGAATCGCCGCGTCAACGTGCGGAGTTTGCCCTCACCCTGCGCCGCGCCCGCCCGCATTCCATCCCCGTGAATATCCTCTCGCCCATCCCCGGCACCCCGTTGGAAGGCACCGCGCCCATCTCCGACGACGAAATCCTCGACACCATCGCGCTGATGCGCCTGACCCATCCCGCGGTGGAGATCCGCTTTGCCGGCGGCCGTGCGCGCCTCAGCCGCGAAGTGCAGTTGGAAGCTATGCGCGTGGGCATCAACGGCGGCCTCGTGGGCGACATGCTCACCACCGTCGGCTCCACCATCGCCTCCGACAAGGAGCTCATCTCCGACGCCGGTTACACCTTCTAATCTGCCTGCCCATGACCACGAAAGCGAAGCGCAAAGAGGTGGCGGATTTAGCCACAGCCAAGGGCCGGAAGCGCACCGGCCTGTTCATGGCCGAGGGCACCAAGTGCGTGCTCGACACCATTGAACACTTCGACCCGGTGCACCTCTTCGCCACCGAGCAATGGCTCGCCGAGCACCGGCTGCCGGCTGCCGCTGCGGCCGTGGCCGAGCCGTGCACCCGCGGCGAGTTGGGCGAGATGTCGTCGATGGTGCTCACGCCCGACGTCATCGCCGTGTACCGACAGCCGCAGCCCGTGGCCTTCAACCCGCACGCGTTGCGCGGCCGCGTCACCGTGGCCCTCGACCGCGTGCAGGACCCCGGCAACCTCGGCACCATCATGCGCTCCGCCGACTGGATGGGCGTGGACACCATTCTGGCCTCGGCCGACACCGTCGACTGCTTCAACCCCAAGGTGGTGCAGGCATCGATGGGTGCCATCGCCCGCGTGCGAGTAATCTACGGTGAGCTGCCGCAGATGTTGGCGCAGGCGGCCGATCATGTGGCCGTGTGCGGCACCTTCCTCGGCGGTGAGAACGTCTACACGGCCGAGCTGCCGCAGGCGGCCGTGGTGGTGATGGGCAATGAGGGCAGCGGCATCTCGGCCGAAGTGGCGCAACTCGTGTCGCGCCGGCTGTTGATCCCGTCGTATCCGCCCGAACGCCCCACCTCCGAGTCGCTCAACGTGGCCACCGCCACCGCCATCATCCTCTCACAGTTTATCGCTCGACGTTATGGCCAAAGCTAAGTACAAATCCGTGTGGTTCTGCAATGAGTGCGGCGCCGATTCGCCCAAGTGGGCGGGTCGCTGTCCGGCGTGCGGAGCGTGGAACACCATGGTCGAAGAATCCGTGCCGGTATCCACCGCCGCGGGCACCTCGCGCTCGCCATCTCCTGTGGCCTCCGGCACCTCGCAAGCCGTGCCCCTGAACGCCATATCCACCACCGAGCAGCCGCGCATCAAGTTGCCCTCGAACGAGCTCAACCGCGTGTTGGGTGGCGGCCTCGTGCCCGGCGCCATGGTGCTCATCGGCGGCGAACCCGGCGTGGGCAAGTCCACCTTAGTGCTGCAAAACCTGCTGTCAATTCGCTCAAAGACAATACTTTACGCATCCGGCGAGGAAAGCGCCACCCAACTCAAACTCCGCGCTGACCGCCTCGGTCGCGGCTCCGACAACCTCTTCATCGTGTGCGAAACCTCATTGGAAAGCATCTTCCGCCACATCGAAAAGGTGCAACCGGGCATCGTGGTGGTCGACTCCATCCAGACCATCGCCTCCGACGCGTTGGAATCCTCTGCCGGCAGCGTGAGCCAGGTGCGCGAATGCGCTGCGCAGTTGCTCAAATTTGCCAAAGAATCGAACGTGCCGGTGCTGCTGATTGGCCACATCACCAAGGAAGGCTCGCTGGCCGGGCCGAAGGTGTTAGAGCACATTGTCGACGCCGTGTTGCAGTTCGAAGGCGACCGCCAGTACATGTTTCGCATCCTCCGCGCTATCAAAAACCGCTTCGGAAATACCTCTGAATTAGGTATTTACGAAATGGGGCAGAAGGGGCTGCGCGAGGTCACCAACCCCTCCGAATTGCTGCTCAACACCGCCGACACCGCGCTGTCCGGCGTGGCCATCGGTGTCACCATCGAAGGCGCACGGCCTTTCCTCATTGAGATTCAGGCCTTGGTGAGCACCGCCGCCTACGGCACGCCGCAACGCGCCGTCACCGGCTTTGATTCCAAGCGCATGAACATGCTTTTGGCCGTGCTCGAGAAGCGAGCCGGCTTCAAATTGGCCGCCAAGGACGTGTTCCTCAACATCGCCGGCGGCATCAAGGTCAACGACCCCGCGCTCGATTTGCCCGTGGTCAGCGCCATCCTCTCGAGCAACTTCGACACCCCCGTGGGCCGCGACGTGTGCCTCACCGGCGAGGTGGGCCTTTCGGGCGAAATCCGCCCCGTGGCGCGCATCGAGCAGCGCATCGCCGAGGCCGAAAAGCTCGGCTTCAAGCGCATCATCCTGCCCACCGGCAGCCTCAAAAGCCTCGACCCGAGCCGTTTTACCATCGAAATCAGCCAAGTGAGCCGCGTGGAAGAAGCGCTCAAGCTCCTATTTACTTAATATACAATCATTTATGACTGCACAAGACATCGTTAGCAAATACTTTCCCGAGCTTAGCGCCGACCAGCAGCACCAGTTGGAACTGATGGGCGCGGTTTACCCTGAATGGAATGAGAAAATCAACGTGATTTCGCGCCGCGACATCGACAATTTGTACATCAACCACGTGCTCCACTCCTTGGTGATTGCCCGCTTCTGGGGCCCGCTCCAACCGGGCACCACCGTGCTCGACTTAGGCACCGGCGGCGGCTTCCCCGGCATCCCATTGGCCGTGCTTTATCCCGAGGTGAAGTTCCACCTGATCGACCGCATCGGCAAGAAGCTGATGGTGGCGTCGGAGGTGGTTAAAGCCTTGGGACTCAAGAATGTAAGTATCCAACACGGCGACGTGGGCGAGTGCCACGAGCGTTTCGACTACGTGGTCAGCCGCGCCGTGATGCCGCTGGATAAGTTGGTGAAAGTGTCGGCTCGCAACGTGGCTCGCGGCCGCCGTGGCATCAACCGCTACGACAACGGTATCATCTGCCTCAAAGGCGGCGACCTCACCGAAGAATCCGCCGCCGTAACTTACCCCGTGATTGAGTTCACCCTCAACGAGTTTGTGAGCGAACCGGCCTTCGATACCAAAAAATTGGTCTACGTGCCCATTGTTACAAACAAAAAGTAGCCAATATGCTGAAAATCAAAGTATTTGCATTCAATTTCTTTGACGAGAACACCTACTTGCTGTGGGATGACGCCACGAAGGACGCAGTGGTGATTGACCCCGGTATGCTGTTCGACCAAGAGCGCCAAACCTTTGATAATGAGGTGAAAAGCCTCGGCGTGAAGCTTAAAATGGTGCTGCAAACGCACATGCACCTCGACCACATCTTCGGCACCAACCACTTGGTGGAGGAGTATGGCGTGGAGGTGGCCGCCCATCCCGCCGACGCCTTCTTGGGTGAGACCCTCGCCGACCAGTGCAAGCGCTTCGGCATCCGCATCCCGTTGCAACCGGTGCACATCACCCGCCCACTGGCTGCGGGCGACCAAATCACTGTGGGTAAGCATGTTATCAAGGTATTGACAGTCCCCGGCCACTCAGTCGGCGGTTTGGCTTTCTATTGCGAAGACATCGCCACGGTGTTCAGCGGCGACTCGCTGTTCAGCGGCAGCATCGGCCGCACCGACTTGCCCGGCGGTAGCCTGCCATTGTTGCTGCAAAGTATTAAGGAACAGCTATTTAGCTTGCCGGACGACACCGTAGTCCTCTCCGGCCACGGCCCTTCCACCACCGTGGGCGAGGAAAAACGTTCAAACCCCTATTTCTGATGCAAATCCTATTAGCTGATGCCAAATTGATGCATCAATCGGCTGATCGTGAGCCGGTTAGCGTGCCGCTGTTTCAAGCCGAGGCCGCGATGTTAGCGGCTGAGATGGCGCGAATGACCGCCGACGAATTGCAGCGCCAATTCGGGTGCGGCGCATCGGCCGCCGAGGAAGCGCGCGTGCGCTTTGCGCGGTTTGCCACAGCCAAGCGTATACCGGCCATTTTAGTGTATAACGGTCAGGCTTACAAGCACTTACTCGCTAATACGCTCGACGCCGCCGCCCTCGCCTACGGCCAAGAGCACCTGTGGATAACCTCGTTTCTGTATGGCATGCTGCGCCCGCTCGACGGCATCGCGCCGTACCGCATGGAGCAGGGCGTTACGCTCGAGGCCACCGACGATCGGCCCGTGTCGCAATGGTGGCGCGACCGCCTCACCGACCGCCTCATCGCCGCCGTCAAAGCCGACGATGGCGTGTTGCTCCATCTGAGCACCGCCGAGTATCAGCAACTGTTCCACTGGCGCCGCATCGAAGCCGAGTGCCACGTGGTGCAGCCCCTCTTCTATGTCGACACCCCCCGCGGCCTCAAAGTGCAAGCCGTGTGGGCCAAAAGCTGCCGCGGCGCCTTGACCCGCTACGTGCTGCAACACCGCCTCACCTCGCCCGAGCAGTTGGAAGCCTTCACCCACGAAGGCTTCACCTACGCCCCCACCCACGGCGACCCAACCCACCCCTACTTCATACGCCGGGAAAGCCACATTAAATTAACAAACAATTGCGGGGCGACAGCAAATTAGATTTTTAACCGCAAAAAACCTAAACGTAACCGTGTATATTATTAAA
>CAMGBT010000074.1 GCA_946011725.1 uncultured Bacteroidales bacterium
GGTCTACGGGATCGGGATCTACGGGAGTTTCTTCACCCTTGATAGTCAGGGTCATGGCTGTGGGATCGAATACTAAGGTGTATTTGCCTTCGAGAGTGCTTGTCCAGTTGGTGCCGTCTACTTTAGCATGCATAGCAGTGTTAACCGACACAGCAGCTGCACCATCGGCGGCAAACCATGCAATTTGCGTGCCGTTGTCGAGTTTCTTGATGCCGAATTCGCCGGCTACAATGTCGGCGGTGAGAGTCCAAGTGCCGTCTTCAGCCTCGGTCATTTCGGTAGTACTCCAGCTGGGGTTGCCGAAGATTTGGCCGTGAATAGCGTAAGTAATAACTGATTCCACGGGAGCTTCTGTCGAAGTGATGGTCAGCACGGGCTTAGAGGGGTCAGACACGTTGAGTACCAAGTGGGGGTTGGCCACAGTTGATTCAATAGCAATGTCTTTGCTATCGCTGCCAACCGTCATAACGTAGGGTTCGCCAAGTTTAAGAGCGGAGCCGTTCGAGCCGAAGTTTGGGGCGCCTTGGTCCCAAGTACCATCGTTGATTTTGAAACCGGAGGTCAGTGTGCCTTCGTAGTCAAGCACGTATGTGCCGTCTTCGGCTGCGGTGAACTGGCAGCCTTCGCCTTTCAGTGTCCAGTCGTTGAAACCACCGATCAGGTAGTAATCCGCGGCATTAGCGGCCATGCCCATAATGATGGCGCACAGTGCTAAAAAGAATTTTTTCATGATAAAAGTTTGATAAGTAAGATAAATTGAACCATTTTACAACAAACATTCACCCCACTTTTTAGCGGGGTGAAATGTTTGCCTATACAATATTATTAAAGAGTTACTTTGCGAACTTGGTTGCCACGTACTTCGATGAACAGGCCGTTGGCGGGTTCAGCTACTTCCACACCTTGGAGGTTGTAGTATACGGCGGGCACGTTGTTGTCGGCTTCGATAGCGCTGACGCCGTCGCCAACTTTAACCACGTTTACGGTCATGGTGCTGAAGTCAACAGTGATGTCGTAGATAGCGGCTTCGATCATCCAAGAAGCAGCTGCGGAAGCGTTCACACCAGCCAGGTAGGGCACGAGGGTAACGGTGACGGGAGCTTCGATCACTTCGTCCAATTGCGATGCGCCATAGCGGTCGCCGCTGTTGGTGGCATCCCAGTCAGCACCTTGCACAGTGATGAACGAGAAGAAACCTTCAGCGATTTCTTCGCTGGCGGATACGATTTCTACGGATTCAATCGAGAACACGTTGCCGTTCTTGGTGAGAGCGGGGGCAGTGGCAGTTTGCCATACGCAACCGGCGATGTTACCTACGATGTAGAGGTTTTCGGGCACTTCTACCACGGGTTCGGGTTCGTCGGTGCCTTCACCGCTTACGGTCAGGGTCATAGCGTTGGGGTCGAATACGAAGGTGAAGGTACCTACCAGAGTGCTGGCGAAGTTTGTACCATTTTCTATCAAGGCTAAGGGTTGGCCGAGTTGGGCAGTACCGAGCACGCCGTCGCCGTCAGCTGCGAACCATCCGGTTTGCGCGCTGGTAGCCAGATCCATAACTTTGACACCAAAGCTACCGGCTACCACTTCGGCAGTGAGTTCCCACTTGCCGTTGGATTCATTTTCCACGAAGTCAACGGTAGCCCAGTCTTCGCCACCGAAGATTTCGCCATGGATGCCATATTTGTATTCGGCTTCTTGCGATTGGCCGGAGATGGTCAGCACGGGGTTCGAGGGGTTAGAAACGTTGAGCACCAAGTGGGGGTTGGCGATGTTTTCGGTGAGAGCGATGTCTTTGGTATCACTGCCGACTTTCATGGTGTAAGGTTGGTCAAGTTGAAGGGCGGTGCCGTTCGAGCCGAAGTTTGCAGCGTCGTTGCTCCAAGTACCGTCGTTGATTTTGAAACCGGAGGTCAGGGTGCCTTCGTAGTCAAGCACGTAGGTGCCGTCAGTTGCTGCGGTGAACTGGCAGCCTTCGCCTTTCAGTGTCCAGTTGTTGAAACCACCAATCAGGTAGTAGTCAGTTGCTTGCGCCACGATGCCGGCGGCAAGAGCGCATACCATGAGTAAAAATTTCTTCATAAAAAATGCGTTAAGGTTAAGTTTGAAGTATGATATATCTTATTATTAAGGTGTCTCTTTTAAGGTGCTTCGTGTTTTCCAAGGCTTATGACCTTGCAACGCAAACTCGCTGCAAATTTAGCAAATATTTTGCTCTTCAGCAAATTTTTTGCAACATTTTTTCTTCATAAATACAAAATAATCCGAAATCACCATCACACCGGTCAAAATCCACGAAATCGGATACACCAACATCAAGTTCTCAAAACCGGGATGCTCGGGCATCACAAAGTACACCCACCCCACTCGCAAGAAGCACGTGCCAATGATAGTGAACACCGTGGGCGCTATGCTCCGACCCATCCCGCGCAACGCTGCCGCCGTTATCTCATACGAGCATCCAAGTGCCTGAAAACCAAGCACTATGTGCATCCGCTGATAGCCATACTCCATCACCTGCCGATCACCGGTGAATAATCCCAAGAAAAGTTCCTCTTGCCAGATAAACAGCCAGTTGAGCGATGCACAAAACACCACCCCCAACATCATGCACAGCCCATACGCCCGCCGCACGCGGTCCATATTCCCTGCACCGTAGTTCTGGCCGATGAAGCTGATCGCCGCACCGTTAAATGCCTGAATCATAAAGAAACAGTAGTACTCGAAATTCAGCGCCGCGGCCGACCCGGCCATCACATCGCTGCCATAGCTATTCACCGCCGACTGCAGCACCATATTACTAAATGAGAACACCATGCCCTGCACACCCGCCGGCAATCCGATGCGCACTATACCGCCCAATTCGGCAAAATCGCTCTTCAAACTGTCCACATGCAGTCCGCACGGGCCCTTGTCGCGCAACAGCAGCACCACTATCGCAGCCGCACTCACCAAGTTAGCTATCGACGTGGCGATAGCCACCCCTTCCACACCCATGTGCAGATACACCACAAACACCACATTCATCACAGCATTCAACACCCCGCTGCACACCAATATATATAAAGGTCGGCGAGTATCACCCACACTGCGTAATATCGAAGCGCCAAAATTGAAAATCGACAAAAACGGCACGCCCAACATGAAGCACCGCAAATAAAGCACCGCCGACTCCATCACATCATCCGGCGTGCCCATCAACTCAAGGATACCGCGCGCCGACGCTATGCCAACACACGCAATCAGCAAACCGCCAATCACAGCCACACGCATCGACGTAGCCACCGCACGACGCGTGCGGTAAGGATCATGTCGCCCGATATGATTCGACACCACCGCATTCGTACCCAGCGACAACCCCGACAACAGATTGATAAACAGCCCGATAACCGGACCATTGCTACCTACCGCCGCCAAAGCCTTCGCCCCCACATAATGCCCAACCACGGCCACATCCACCGAGTTAAACATCTGCTGCAGAATGCTACTTAGCGCCAACGGCAACGCAAACACCAAAATCTTCACAAGCATCGGCCCATGAAGCATATCAATCGTATGTCCGTTTCCACTCTTCATAAAAAACACCCGCAAAGTTACAAATTTCCCCCGACATACACAACCCCCGCCGCCCCTCCCGTTCTTACCCTCACCTCTCACCTCTTACCCTCACCTCTTACCCTCACCTCTTACCCTCACCCCTTACCTCTTACCTCTCCACTCTCCACTTTTTTCGCAGATTTTTTGCTTTTTCTTTGGCCATGTCGAAAAAAATTGCTAACTTTGCGCGTGACTTTGAGCACCTTGCCTCCAAAAGTAGCTAAGTGCTTGTTAATTAACATTATAAGATGATCAAGATTACTTTCCCCGATAACAGCGTCAAAGAGTTCGAGGCCGGCATCACTCCCCTCGAAATCGCTCGCAGCATCAACCCCCGCCTCGCCGACGACGTGCTCGCCGCCTCAAACAACGGTCAGTAATGAGACCGCGCTCGCCACGTCAACGAAGATGCCGCCATCAAACTCTTCAAATGGGATGACCCCGAAGGCAAACACGCCTTCTGGCACTCCTCCGCACACCTGCTCGCCGAAGCACTCCAAGAGCTCTTCCCCGGCGTCAAATTCGGTATCGGTCCCGCCATCGAAAACGGCTTCTACTACGATATCGACCCCAACGGCAACACCATCACCGATGCCGACTTCGCAGCTATCGAAAACAAAATGCTCGAACTCGCTCGCCAAAAACAAGAAATCGTCCGCGCCGACATCTCCAAAGCCGACGCCCTCAAATTCTTTGGCGACCGCCACGAAGAATACAAATGTGAACTCATCTCCGAATTGGAAGACGGTCACATCACCACCTACACCCAAGGCTCCTTCACCGACCTCTGCCGCGGTCCGCACATCCCCAACACCGCCCCCATCAAGGCTGTGAAGATCACCTCACTGGCCGGCGCTTACTGGCGCGGCGATGAAAAGCGCAACCAACTGGTGCGCGTTTACGGCATCACCTTCCCCAAAAAGAAGATGCTCGACGAATACCTCGCCCTCCTCGAAGAAGCCAAAAAACGCGACCACCGCAAACTCGGCAAAGAAATGGAACTCTTCGCATTCTCTGCCAACGTTGGCGCCGGTCTCCCCCTCTGGCTCCCCAAAGGCGCAGCCCTGCGCGACCGCCTCGAGCAATTCCTCCGCAAAATCCAAAAGAAATACGGCTATCAGCAAGTGATCACCCCGCATATCGGCAACAAAATGCTCTATGTAACCTCCGGTCACTACGCTAAATATGGCAAGGACTCGTTCCAACCCATCCACACCCCGCAAGAGGGCGAAGAGTATCTGCTCAAACCCATGAACTGCCCTCACCACTGCGAAATCTTCCGTGCCCTCCCCCGCTCATACCGCGACCTGCCCCTGCGCTTGGCCGAATTCGGTACCGTATACCGCTACGAACAAAGCGGCGAGCTCCACGGCCTCACCCGCGTGCGCGGATTTACGCAAGACGACGCACACATCTTCTGCGCCCCGGACCAAATCAAAGATGAGTTCCTCAAAGTGATGGACATCATCTTCTACATCTTCCGCGCCCTCAAATTCGAGAACTTCGAAGCCCAAATCTCCCTGCGCGACCCCGCTCACAAGGAAAAATACATCGGCTCGGACGAAAACTGGCACCTCGCCGAACAAGCCATCATCGAAGCCTGCGCCGAAAAAGGCCTCAACGCACGCACCGAACTCGGCGAAGCCGCATTCTACGGTCCCAAACTCGACTTCATGGTAAAAGACGCCATCGGCCGCCGCTGGCAACTCGGCACCATCCAAGTGGACTACAACCTCCCCGAACGATTCCAGTTGGAATACACCGGCGCCGACAACCAAAAGCACCGCCCCGTGATGATTCACCGCGCACCCTTCGGCTCAATGGAACGTTTCGTAGCCGTGCTGCTCGAACACACCGCCGGCCGATTCCCCCTGTGGCTCGCTCCCGAACAAGCCGTTATCCTCCCCATCTCGGAGAAATTCAACGACTACGCTCACCAAGTGGCCCAACAACTCGAAGCTCTCGACATCCGCGTATCCGTCGACGACCGCAACGAAAAAATCGGCCGCAAAATCCGCGATAACGAACTCAAACGCATCCCCTATCTGCTCATCGTAGGCGAAAAAGAACAAGCCGCAGGCGAAATTTCTGTAAGAAAACAGGGCGAAGGTGATCAGGGTTCACAAAAAATTGCTAACTTTGCAGAAAATTTTGCCAAAGAGATTAACGATTCTATCAACCAATAACCCACTGAATGGAGAAAAAACCCCACTACACCCCCGGCCCGCGCCCCCAAAATGCCGGCCCGCGCCCCCAACAACAACCCCAGCGCGACCGCCGTCTGCCCGACCGTAATGCCGCTAACCCAAACAACATCAACGAGCACATCCGCGCCCGCGAAGTCCGTTTGGTCGGTGACAACGTCACCCCCGGCATCTACCCCATTCAAGAGGCTCGTCAAATAGCCGAAGACCTCGAACTCGACCTGGTGGAAATCTCTGCCCAAGCAGATCCACCCGTGTGCAAAGTCCTCGACTACCAAAAGTACCTCTACCAGCAAAAAAAGAAAGCAAAAGAAATCAAAGCCAAAGCCACCAAAGTAGTAGTCAAAGAAATTCGTTTCGGGCCCCAAACCGACGACCACGACTACAACTTCAAGCTCAAGCACGCCATGGGATTCCTCTCCGAAGGCGCCAAGGTCAAAGCATACGTATTCTTCAAAGGCCGATCCATCCTCTTCAAAGAACAAGGCGAAGTACTCCTGCTCCGCTTTGCCAACGACCTCGAAGACTACGGCAAAGTAGACCAAATGCCCGTGCTCGAAGGCAAACGAATGATCATCATGATCTCCCCCAAAAAGAAATAAAACACGTGTCACGCGTTGACACACATTATATAACTCCAATAACAATTTACAAAATGCCGAAGATTAAAACTAATTCCGGTGCAAAAAAAAGATTCGCTCTTACCGGATCAGGAAAAATCAAGAGAAAACATGCTTACCACAGCCACATCTTGACCAAAAAGACCAAGAAGCAAAAACGTAACCTCGACCACTTCGCTCTCATCGCCAAGGTCGACGAATCAAACGTTAAAGCCCTCCTCGCTCTCAAATAATCAAGACTAAGCTCACAAGCACTAACCTCTTTCTGCGAGTTTATAATCACTTTTTATTAACCGAATGAACAGCCCTAAGAGCCGAACAAAATCGACCGCTGCCATTCAAAACTAATCAATAAAATGCCAAGATCAGTAAACCACGTTGCCTCTCGCGCACGCCGTAAAAAAATCCTCAAACTTACCCGCGGCTACTTCGGATGCCGCCGTAACGTATGGACCGTTGCCAAGAACACTTGGGAAAAAGGTCTCACCTACGCATACCGCGATCGCAAAGACAAAAAAGGCAACTTCCGCGCCCTCTGGATCCAGCGTATCAACGCCGCTGCTCGTCTCCACGACCTCAGCTACTCCAAACTGATGGGCCTCCTCCACAAAGCAGGCATCGAGATCAACCGCAAAGTCCTCGCCGACCTCGCCCTCAACAATCCCGAAGCCTTCAAAGCCATCGTCGACAAAGTGAAAGGCTGCTAAGCCACCCCACCCCGACCCACACGAGCGCACCGCCCCCGGCGGCGCGCTCGCTGTATTTCCCCCACCCACACCCCGGCGAGCATGAGTTCGAAGCAAAAACAAAAAAAAGCCTATCAAAAAACCGGTTGATAATTTTGTAAAAAGAAAGTGTGTCAAAAGTCAAAATCGAAGTATAGAACCGCCATTGAGCCATCCGGGTATGCCGAGGCAAGCCTCGGCTGGGGATACCTGATTATCAATGCATTACACCCGCTTTTACAGTTTAACGGGCTCCAGCCACCGTGGTGCTATCTAATAGGATGCGCTCCACGGATTTGCATTAGAATCGGAAGTATGGGATGCCTAATATTTCGAGCACATCTCGCTTATCGGAATCAAAATTAAACTGTTCGAGAACGTGGTCGAGTCCGCGGAAGCCTACAATCGAATTTGCCATCATCTGAATCACTTTCTTCTTTTCGCTCGAAAAGCTAATTTTGGAAAGAATTGTTGCTACCTGATCGCACGAGAAGTACCCTCCAAGGGTAGCGGCTTCGATTATCCGAAGTTTGCCGCTGTCAAACGACTCTTCATCAATTAGCTGAAGTAGCCGTGCAAAACTTTCATCGCTCATCGCGCATTCCCGATGCGGTGGATGAGGACCGGCAGCCGACATGGTCACTCTACAGCCGACAGAGAACGTCAGCACCGCCAATATCAAAAAAGCAAATAGTCTGTTTTTCATCTCGTTTAATGTTTATCCATCGCACAAAGGTACGAATAATAATTGTAATAGCAATACAAATTCTTCGAAAACATAAATTGAAAAGCAACCAGGCTCTCCCCTACCACGCGCGCAACGCCGCGCCATCGAATGCCTCCGCCGCACAGCCCGCGAATAACTGCGCCAACCGCCACAATACCAACTTGATTGTGGACGGAGCTATCATTATTGATGAGAGTCCGAATATTACGGAAGAAAACATTACCAAATCCGCAGAAAAGAGAATATCGCAGGTTGCTGATAGGGCATCTTTCAGAAACCTCAGCGGAAAATTAAAAGATTGCAACTATACATATCAGTGGGAATATGGTAGTGCCGAGAACAAACGGCTTCTTGTTCCAGCAGCCACCGTTACATATAATTACGACGGTAAGGAATATACCTATGCGTTTGTTTTTGACGCAGAGAGTCGTTCCGAATACCCTAAAGAAGAAAATACGTTCATTGAAGAAACAAAGGCACAATCAAAAAAATATACTAAGACTGGCTGGCTAACTTTTGGTTTGTCGTTTCTGCTATCCGTCGCAATCTTATTTCTTTGGGGTGAGTTAACGCCCAAGGGGCTACGATTACTCTCAATCATTTCGTCAATTATAATCACTCTTATAGTTGCATGTAAAGCAATGTTTGTAAGTGGTGAATATGATAAAGCAACACAACATGGTAAAGCATTATCTGCAATAAAACGAACAGACAGCCTTAAAAAAGCCTTTCCTCAATTTGCTGAAAATCCATTGGTGAATCAGGTTGCGACTGATGATTCAGACGTGCAATCTAAGATTCGAGGTTCATACTCTTATATACAGAGGCAACGATTTATTATAAAGCTGCTTGTTTTCATTCAGATTCTTATACTCGCTGGCGGAATAATGAATCTTAATCGAATAAATGAAAATAAACGAGCTATTGTTCGAGCGGAGCAAGAACGAGTTCTTGAACAAGAGCGTCGAGAACGGATGATGATTGCTGAACAGAATAGAATTGAACAAGAGAAACGACAAGCAGAGCAAAAGAGACTCGAGCCAGTAAAGCAATGGATTATTTCTGAATTAGAAGGAAATACTTTTGAGGGCTTTGGTGTATTTCACGATAACGGCCTTCGCATTTCATTCTTAAATGGGAATAAGCTATCTTATAGTGTAACAACCAAATCTGAAAGCACAGTATATGGGATTAGAAATTGTGAATGGTCTTCTCCCAAAACGACAGATTATGTTCTTGAGGTTGAAGAAAAGTCGTATGGAAATTCATCGTGGTATGACATGAAAATTCGCTTTGATAAATTTACTCCGATGAATACTCAATTCACAATAGAACTTTTAATCCAGGTCACTTAGATATAAAAGGAGATGGAGAGACGTACATTCTCTACCATAAATTACGCTAAAACCGATGAAGAGGGAGCATCTTTGCCTTTCTTCTCAAAATGTCAATAATTACTACCATGATGTTATCAATTTTTAACACTAAAAACTTGACAAGGGGGTATTTCATTTTGTAACTTTGCGGTCTGAAGAGGGGAATTTACCTCTTCGGAATGTCAAGAGACGGCCTTGAGCCGCTCCAACCGAGCCTCGCCCAAGAGAGGGCATAAGTTTCATAACTGTTGGCCACGGTGGGAAAAAGACATGACTCAATCAAGTAAAAACAAATATAGTATGAACAATCCCATTCTTTCAACCACATCATCCGTAGCCGAACTCTTTGCCGCCCTTGGCCGTGAAGAGCATATTGTCGCGTCTGAACACCCTGTATGGTGCTTCAAGAAGGTCACTGACATTGTTGAAGGCATAGAACTTCGACTCAGCAACATGGCAGGGGGCTACCCATTCGAGTTTGCAGGGGTAAAGTGGCCGTCATCCGAGCAACTTTACCTCGCTGGTGAGTTTGAGGACACTGCCATCCAGTCAGAACTATTCTCGGCCACAAGCGGTTACGCAGCGAAACGATTCATCAAGGCCAAGCATAAGAAGGCCGTCCGTGAAGACTTCCCATCATTCCGCTTACAGTGGATGTTGTTTGTCGTTTGGCAGAAGTGCCTCGGCAACTCCGACTTCCGCGCCAAGCTGCTATCCATCCCCGAAGGCGTGGTACTGGTTGAAGAGACCACACTCGACAATGGCGGCACGGCTACCGTATGGGGCTGCAAGAATACCGAACTCGTCGCTTACCGTAAGCAACTGACCGACCGCATAAGGCGTTGGAGCGGTGCGACCCTCAGCAAGAAGGCTCTCGAGCAAAGAATCAACATCGAGACTAATTCTGTCCGCAACATCGGCACGTTTGCAGGTCAAAACAACATCGGCAAGATTTTGATGATTTGCCGTCGCTGCCTTATTGAAGGCATAGAGCCGCCTATCGACCGCGCCCTGCTCAACGCTGCCGACATACTGATATTCGGCAAACACCTCTCATTTTAATCACTGATAATCAATCCGCAACACTTATGAATATTCAGAAGTGCGCCCTTGCCGTGCGTCTGCGTCCGAACTCCAAACAGATAGTCGAGGACACAATAGCCCGATACGTCGAGGAGACGGCAAAATTCGGTAGTCCATTCTATATCACTGTATCATTGAAACTTGACGAGCTTAATCAAGTTACAGAGATGCACACCGACTGGAAAACCGATAAGGAATCGGCATGTCGAAACAACAGAAGAGTTACCCTTAGTTGCGCCATTGGTCTGAGTGGCCGACTGAGTATGTTCTCACAGCGCATCGGGGTGAAGCGAAGCCCGTTCTATCCTACTGACATTCTCAACACATTCCGATACCTTCTTGAACAAATACCCATTCTCGCCCAGTACATCGAAATCACATCATATCAATCACCCCCAAATTATACACCTATGAAATTAGTAGTTTACCTTCATCCCGACAGCGACGAGGGCAAGAACCATCTCGCCCAGTTCATCACCGAAAGCCTCGGCCAAAAGAATAACGATTGGTTTGCCCTGCGCTTCAACCTCTCCTTCAACCGCAATACTGGCGTAGTCCACTGCCTCTATATCGGCACTGGTTGGGAAACGCCACAATGGGCTGAATTCAGCGACCGTGGCCCGAGCTTCGCGGAGAAACAGCGTTTTCAGACTTTCTTCCAAGACTGGTTCAAGGAGGCTGGAACCGTTCCAAATCCATCAACGCCCGAGGCGGTTGCACACTTCTTTGAAGTGATGCTCAATGCCTGCCCCGAACTTTCATCCTATTTCACAATCATAGAGAAATAAATCCGCGCTCACCACAACGACGGACTTTGGGCTGCGCAGTCTCCTCATGCGCAGTCCTTACCTCTTTAGATAGCAATCAACACCAACAACAACTCACGATATGAAAAGAAAACATAAGCACTTGCAGTCACAGCGAAAGATAGCCGCACAAAAGAAGGCTATGAAAGCAAAAAAAGCCAAGAAAAAGGAATATGTCAGGGAGCCGCTTGAAGGTGCGCCCTTCTCGCTGTTCCAAGCCGAAGACGGACGATGGGGAGTAAAAGACAAAGACGGAAACGTAACAGAGTATCCCGACATGATTAGGCATGACCATGAGGATGGCATACCGACTTTTTACGATGGTCAGACCTCCATCTGTGGCTTCTCCGAAGATGAGGGCTTTTATTTAATTGCATGGCATGACCCCGACCCTGCTTAATCTATAAAATCCCTCGTTCGGGCGTAATATCAAGGCCGGCGGCTTCGACAA
>CAMGBT010000075.1 GCA_946011725.1 uncultured Bacteroidales bacterium
GAGTGTCTCTGAGGCTCGCGCCTGTTTGCGCCTTCCGGGTCATGCTCTACTCCCGCGCCCCCGTGAAGCTTTCTTTTTTTTATTCGAGATTTGTTAACTGGGCCCTAATTATTTCTTTTTGTTGCCGGCGTGGCCGCGGAAGGTGCGGGTGGGAGCAAATTCGCCGAGTTTGTGACCGACCATGTTTTCGGTGACGTACACGGGGATGAATTTGTTACCGTTGTGCACGGCGAAAGTCAAGCCAACGAATTCGGGTGCGATCATCGATGCGCGGCTCCAAGTTTTGATAACTTGGGATTTACCCGATGCGGTCATGGCTTCGACCTTTTTTTCGAGTTTAACGCTGATAAAGGGTCCTTTTTTTAATGAACGGCTCATAATTACTTAATTTATCAGATTACTTTTTGCGTCTTTCGATGATGTACTTGGACGAATGTTTCTTGGGAGCGCGTGTCTTCAGGCCCTTAGCGTAGAGACCCTTACGAGAGCGGGGATGGCCGCCGGAAGCGCGACCTTCACCACCACCCATGGGGTGATCGACGGGGTTCATAACGACGCCGCGGTTGCGAGGACGACGGCCGAGCCAGCGGGAGCGGCCGGCTTTACCGCTTTGCTCGAGAGAGTGTTCGCTGTTGCCAACAACGCCGACGGTGGCTTTGCAAGCGGCGAGCACTTTGCGGGTTTCACCCGAAGGTAATTTGATAATAGCGTAATTGCCTTCGCGCGAGATGAGTTGCGCGAAAGTACCGGCGGAGCGGGCCATGAAAGCGCCTTGACCGGGACGGAGCTCGATGTTGTGGATAAGAGTACCCACGGGGATCTTGCTCAGGGGGAGAGCGTTGCCAACTTCAGGGGCAACGTCTTCGCCGGAGATGACGGTTTGGCCCACGGTCAAGCCGTTGGGTGCAATGATGTAGCTCTTGGAGCCGTCTACGTAGTACAGCAGAGCGATACGAGCCGAGCGGTTGGGATCGTATTCGATAGACTTCACTACGGCAGGTACTCCATCTTTGTTTCTCTTGAAGTCGATGAAGCGATACTTGCGCTTGTGCCCACCACCAAGGTATCGAGTGGTGAGGTGACCTTCGGCATTACGGCCGCCGGTGGCGCGTTTTCCGACTGTAAGAGACTTTTCCGGTGTAGTAGCAGTGATGGTACCTTTGAATACACCGATAACCTTGTGTCGTTGGCCCGGAGTTGTGGGCTTAAATTTTCTTACTGCCATTGTTATTATTAGATGTTGCTAAAAAAGTCGATGTTTTCGCCTTCTTTTACGGTAACGAAAGCTTTCTTCCAGCGTTCGGTTTTGCCGCGGAGGAGACCGCTTTTGGTCCAGCGAGATTTGTTCTTAGCGCGCATAACTGCGGTGTTCACTTTAACCACTTTCACGCCGTAGATGGATTCAACCAGCTGTTTGATTTCGGTTTTACCGGCGTCGACGGAAACGGCAAAAGTGTAGCAATTAAGCTTTTCGGAGAGCTTAGTTGCTTTCTCGGTGAGGATGGGTTTGATTGAGATTTCCATTTGTATTTCCTTCGAATAGGTGATTAGAGTTTGTTAAGAATTTCGACGCTGTCTTCGTTAACGATGATGGCGTTGTTGTTGAGGATTACGTAAGTGCAGAGGTCGGATGCATTAGCGATTTTTGCATTCGGCACATTGCGGACTGACAAAGTTACGTTTTTTTCTGCACCTGACAAAACGAGAAGTACTTTTTTGCCGTCGATTTTAAAATCTTTAGCAAATTTTATGAATTCTTTAGTTTTGTGGGTATCGAAAGTGAAGTTTTCAACCACGAAGATTTCGCCGGCGGCAGCTTTAACGGAGAGTGCGCTGCGACGAGCGAGGGCTTTGAGTTTGCGGTTGAGTTTGAAGCGATAGTCGCGGGGACGGGGACCGAATACACGGCCGCCGCCGACGAGTACGGGCGAGTTGATGTCGCCGATACGCGAGCCGCCGCCACCTTTTTGTTTGTGGAGTTTGCGGGTGGAACCGCTTACTTCGCTACGTTCTTTGGATTTGTGGGTACCTTGGCGCTGGTTAGCCAGGTATTGCTTAACGTCGAGATAGATGGCGTGTTCGTTAGCTTCGATGCCGAACACCTCGTCGTTGAGGATGGCTTTGCGGCCGGTATCCTTACCTTCTTTAGTTAAAATTGCGACTTCCATTTTATTTCTCAATTAAGACGATTGAACCTTTGCTACCGGGGATAGAACCCTTGATCATTAACACGTTGTGTTCGGCGATAACCTTCACTACTTGGAGGTTTTGTACGGTGACGCGTTGGTTGCCCATTTGGCCGGCCATGCGCATGCCTTTGAACACTTTAGCGGGATAGGAGCAGGCGCCGATTGAACCGGGGGCGCGGAGGCGGTTGTGCTGGCCGTGGGTGGTTTGGCCTACGCCGCCGAAGCCGTGGCGTTTAACAACGCCTTGGTAGCCTTTACCTTTTGAGGTGCCTACGATGTCGACGAAGTCGCTTTCGGTGAAGAGGTCCACACCGATAACGTCGCCTACTTTGTAGGTGTCACCAAACCCTTTGAACTCGGCCAAGTGGCGCTTGGGAGTAACACCGGCTTTGGCGAAGTGGCCTAATTCGGGCTTGGTGCAGTGCTTTTCTTTAGCATCTTCAAAGCCCAATTGGATGGCCTCATAGCCGTCGGTTTCGACGGTTTTCACCTGGGTTACTACGCAAGGACCTACTTCGATAACAGTGCACGGTATGTTTTTACCGTCGGCACTGAAAACGGATGTCATTCCGATTTTTTTTCCAATTAATCCTGGCATTTCTTTGTTTGTTTATTGATTTAGATGAAGTGTCGTTTGTTGGTTGGGGGAAAGTGTGAGGAGAGAGGGAGGGAGTTATCACACTTTGATTTCTACTTCCACGCCGCTGGGGAGCTCGAGTTTCATCAGAGCGTCGACGGTTTTGGCGGTAGAGTTGTGGATGTCGATCAGACGTTTGTACGAAGAGAGTTGGAACTGCTCGCGGGCTTTTTTGTTAACGAAGGTGGAGCGGTTCACTGTGAAGATGCGTTTGTGGGTGGGCAGGGGGATGGGGCCGCTGATCACCGCGCCGGTAGCCTTCACAGTCTTTACGATTTTTTCGGCCGATTTGTCGACCAAGTTGTGATCGTAAGATTTGAGTTTGATGCGAATTTTTTGGCTCATATTGTTGTTCTTTTTATTTTTTATTTGAGAAGGTCTACGCGGCCTTGGCATTCGGTGAGGACGTTGCGGGCAATTGAAGTGGAAACTTCGGCATAGTGCGAGAACGACATGGTGGAAGTGGCGCGGCCGGAGGTGATTGTACGCAGAGCTGTTACGTAGCCGAACATTTCGGCCAGGGGAGCTTTTGCTTTAACCACGCGGGCACCGGAGCGGGAGGTTTCCATGCCTTCTACTTGACCGCGACGTTTGTTGAGGTCGGAGATTACGTCGCCCATTGATTCTTCGGGGGTAACTACCTCGATTTTCATGATGGGTTCGAGCAGCACGGGACCGGCTTGTTCGCAAGCTTTCTTGAAGGCTTGGATGGCGCAGAGTTCGAAGGAGAGTTGGTCGGAGTCAACGGGGTGGAATGAGCCGTCGATAACGGTGACTTTGAGTTGTTCCACGGGGAAGCCGGCCAGCACGCCGTTCTTCATAGCGGTGGTGAAGCCTTTTTGGATGGAGGGGATGAATTCCTTAGGAATGTTACCGCCTTTGACTTCGTCAACGAATTGGAGGTTGCCTTCGAAGCCTTCGTCCACGGGTTCAACCTTGACGATGATGTCGGCGAATTTACCGCGGCCACCGGTTTGCTTCTTGAATACTTCGCGGAGCTGTACGGGCTTGGTGATGGATTCTTTGTAGGTAACTTGGGGACGGCCTTGGTTACATTCTACTTTGAATTCGCGACGGAGACGGTCGATGATGATGTCCAAGTGCAATTCGCCCATGCCGGAGATAACGGTTTGACCGGTTTCTTCGTTGGTTTGAACGCGGAAGGTGGGGTCTTCTTCGGCGAGTTTTTGCAGGCCAACACCGAGCTTGTCGAGGTCTTTCTGGGTTTTGGGTTCAACGGCGATACCGATAACGGGATCGGGGAATTCCATAGCTTCGAGCACGATGGGAGCATCTTCGGCGCAGAGGGTGTCGCCGGTGCGGATGTCCTTGAAGCCAACGCCGGCGCCGATGTCACCGCAGCCGATTTGTTCCTTGGGGTTCTGCTTGTTGGAGTGCATTTGGAACAGGCGCGAGATGCGTTCTTTTTTGCCGGAGCGGGAGTTGAACACGTATGAGCCGGCGTCGATGTTGCCGGAGTAAACGCGGAAGAAGCACAGACGGCCTACATAGGGGTCGGTGGCAATCTTGAAAGCGAGGGCGCACATGGGTGCGTCGTGGGAGGGTTCGCGGGTGAGGATTGTGTCGGGGTCGCCTACAGCGTGGCCTTCGATTACGCCGCCGTCGGTGGGGCAGGGAAGGTAAGCGCATACGGCGTCGAGCAGGGGTTGCACACCTTTGTTTTTGAACGAGGAGCCGCAAATCATGGGCACGATGTCCATTTTGAGGGTGGCAGCGCGGAGTGCTTTCTTGATTTCGTCGACGGTGATGGTGGAGGGGTCGTCGAAGTATTTCGACATGAGGTCGTCGTCGTATTCGGCGATTTTCTCAAGCATTTTGTCGCGCCATTCTTCGGCTTCGGCCAGGAGGTTGGCGGGGATTTCGTCCACTTCGTATTCAGCGCCCATGGTTTCGTCGTGCCAGAAGATGGCCTTCATTTGGATGAGGTCAACAACGCCTTTGAAGGTTTCTTCAGCGCCGATAGGGATTTGGATGGGGCAGGGGTTAGCGCCGAGGACTTCTTTGAGTTGGCGAACTACTTCGAAGAAGTTAGCGCCCGAGCGGTCCATTTTGTTAACGTAGCCGATACGGGGCACGTTGTATTTGTCGGCTTGGCGCCAAACGGTTTCGGATTGGGGTTCAACGCCGCCCACAGCGCAGAAGGTGGCCACGGCGCCGTCGAGCACGCGCAGGGAGCGTTCTACTTCAACGGTGAAGTCAACGTGTCCCGGGGTGTCGATGAGGTTGATTTTGTATTTCTCGTCGTTATACTTCCAGAATGCGGTGGTAGCGGCCGAGGTGATGGTGATACCACGTTCTTGTTCTTGTTCCATCCAGTCCATGGTGGCGCCGCCATCGTGCACTTCGCCGATTTTGTGGGTCAAACCGGTGTAGAACAGGATACGTTCGGAGGTAGTGGTTTTACCGGCATCGATGTGGGCCATGATGCCGATGTTACGAGTATATTTGAGTTGTTCGTCTGCTTTGCTCATTGTTTCTAATATATATCAGATGAAAAATAGGAATTAGAAGCGGAAGTGTGCAAAAGCGCGGTTGGCCTCGGCCATCTTGTGCATATCTTCTTTGCGCTTGAAGGCACCGCCCTGGTTGTTGAAAGCGTCGACGATTTCAGCGGCGAGCTTGTCGGCCATGGTCTTGCCACCACGTTTGCGGGCGTAGATGATCAGATTTTTCATTGATATAGATTCCTTGCGGTCGGGGCGGATTTCGGTGGGCACCTGGAAGGTGGCACCGCCCACGCGGCGTGATTTTACTTCCACTTGGGGAGTAACGTTTTCCAGCGCTTTTTTCCAGATTTCCAAAGCGGTGGCTTCTTCTTGGGGCAGCTTGGATTTCACAATCTCAAGAGCTGAGTAGAAGATGGTGAATGCGGTGTTCTTTTTGCCGTCATACATCAGGTGGTTGACGAACTTGGTCACACGCACGTCACCGAATACGGGATCGGGCAGGATCACACGTTTTTTAGGTGTTGCCTTTCTCATTTGTGGTTTTACCTGTTGTTGTGTTTTTGATGCTTGGTTGCTTGCGTCGATGATTTTCTTCAGCCATTGTGGGGAATTGCTCTCCGCCTCTGCGGCACAGCTCCGGGCTTACTCAACCATTGAATTTGCTTTTCAAGTATTCAAAAACGAGTTAAATGTTTTAGTGATTTAATCTCGCGATGCGTTTAGTAACTTCACCTATATAATATATAGATTACTTCTTGGCTGCACCGGCCTTAGGACGTTTGGCGCCGTATTTGCTTCGGCGTTGGGTACGGTCTTTCACGCCGCTGGTATCCAAAGTACCGCGAACGATGTGATAACGTACACCGGGCAGGTCTTTAACACGACCGCCGCGCACCAGCACGATGGAGTGTTCCTGCAGGTTGTGACCTTCACCGGGGATGTAGGAGTTAACCTCTTTACCGTTGGTGAGGCGCACACGCGCAACTTTACGCATAGCCGAATTAGGCTTTTTGGGAGTGGTGGTGTACACACGCACACACACGCCGCGACGCTGCGGGCAGCTGTCGAGTGCGGGCGACTTACTCTTGTCTACAAGAGCCACACGTCCTTTTCTTACTAATTGCTGAATAGTAGGCATCTTAGTCTTTTAGTTTTACTTTTAGTTTTATATCTCTCGTTTATATTATTGTCAGTTTGAGCAGGAGCACTCACACACAGCTAAGCATCTCACTATCAGCGAGTTGCCCGAAAGCAGCGGTTTTCACACTCCTTTTCGTCTGCAAAGTTACGAATTATTTCCCTATCTACCAAACATTTGCGCAAAAATTTTCAAAATTTCATGCAGCTCTTTCATTTTAAGGTGCAGTCGTGGGATTAAACGAAGAAACGAAGTACGAAATAACGAATTTTTATTATTTTTTCGTTAATTCGTTGATTCGTTTATTCGTTTAGCCGCTATTTGCGATTACCGAAGTTTAAATTAAAGAGCCGTGACCACAGAACCCGCGGCGGGGCGGGCCATCCGGGTGTTGCCGCAGCAAGCCGCGGCAGTACAAACGAGCCCCCTCTTACCTTTTACCTTATCGCAAAAATTTCGTAACTTTGCAGAAAATTTCCTTTATGAGTAAAATCAAAGCCGCCATACAAGCCATCGGGCGCCGTCTTGCCGCCCTACCCCCGCGCGTGGGTGTCATCGCACTCATCCTGTGCGCCTTATTCTATGCCGTATCTTTTCTGCAGATGCTTTTGCCCATCAGCGCCGGCGCTAAGACCGTGCTTTGGGTTATCTTCTTCGGACTGGCCAAAACCGCCCAATACACCGCGGTGGCCATCCTCGGCAAAGAAGGCATCCGGCTGCTGTGGCGCCGCTTCCGCCGCGGAAAATAGCCACTTCCACATAAATTTGGCCAAAAATCGAAAAAAGTTGGCGAAAAATTTGGTCGGGTCAAAAAAAAGCCGTAAATTTGCACCGCAAAACCAAAAAGCACTGACGACTCCGTAGCTCAGTTGGTAGAGCAACTGACTCTTAATCAGTGGGTCGAGGGTTCGAGCCCCTCCGGGGTCACAAGGATGCAGCCAAAAGCTGCATCCTTTTTTGTACCCCATCCCCAGCGACTAATAGGCGAGCAAGAGCTCGGGGCATGTGCAAAAAAGGACTCCCGCGGCACTTCGGCTACCGCCTCAACACAGAACCCACTGCAGCCACGGGCGCTACCGCGCCGCTCGGCTTCCGCCTCGCCACCGAACCGCACCACAGCCAGATGTGCCCGTTACCCTCAGTCCGCCCGCAAGTGCCTCTCACCCCTTACCTCTTACCTCTCACCTGTCATCCTCTGTTTTTTCTCACAATTTTGGCGATTTTTGCTAAATTTTTTTACAAAAATTTGTTTTTTCGTAAAAATATTGTAACTTTGCGGTGCTTATCTACTACAGTCGTAAACAATCTATCCACTATAAATAAATAAAACGTCTATGAAAAAATTATTTACCCTCGCATTGGGCGGTCTGTTGACCATCGGCGCAGTGGCTTACGCCATCCCCGCCGTCACCGGCAACGCGCCCTCGTTGTATGCTGACGAGGAGACCCCGGCTGTTACTCCTAACGGTGTGGATAACAGCACCATCGCATGGTCTCCCGATGCTCAAGGATTCAAAGTGTCCTTTACAGCGCCTACCACCGGCTACTACTACGACAGCAGCTGGAATCGCACTGACGTCAATCTCACTTCCATCGATTACATCGCCGTTTATCGCGGCGAAGGTTGGAGCGCCGACACCGAAGTAGCCCGTTTCAGCGACGCCACCCCCGGCGCTGATTACTCGTGCGTTGACCCCAACCTGACTGTAGGCTCCGAATACGCCTACAAAATTGTTGTAGTTTTAGGCGAAAAATCCTTCGACACATGGTCTTATAGCAACAAAGCCGGTCTCTTCCCCGCCGCAATTGATATCAAAAGCCTTAATGTAGCCACCACCCAAGGTCAAGTGCCCATCACATTTACCTTCACCGCGCCCGCTACATACACCAACGGCGACGCCATCTCCGGCACCATTGACCGCATTGAGCTGTACACGAGCACCTATGATTACACCACCAGCCAAGACATTGAAACCGTCTATGGCACCCTCGAAGAAGTAACCCCGGGCTCTGAGCAAACAATCACCCTCACCGAGCTGCCCGAAGGCGTCACCACCGGTCGTCAAAACTGGCGACTCCGCTCATATGCCGCCGACGGTTACTCGGCAATCACCTCCGTGGACTTCCTCATCGGTGAAGACGCCCCCGGCCAAGTGCGCAACCTTGCCGCTACTTCCAACGCCGACGGCTCCGTTACCCTCACTTGGGACGCTCCCGAAAAAGGCCAAAACAACGGTTACTTCAACCCCGATAACGTTACCTATCGCGTGACCTACACTGCTCCTTCTTCATACTCCGAAGAAGAAGCTGCCACCGGCCTGAACGAAACCACATACACCGTGTCGCTCACCGTGGAAACTGCCGGCATGTACAAATTCAACGTATACGCTGTCAGCCCCGCCGGCCAAAGCTACAGCAGCTATGTTTCAGCCATCCTCGGCCCGAACGTCACCCTGCCGCTGAAAGAATCCTTCTCCAACGACGATGGTTGGGGCAACTACCAAGCTCAAAACCTCTGGACATTCTCTACCACCAGCACCGAATCTTACCCCAACACCTTCCGAGTTAACGGCGCTGCTTACATAAACGAAGGCTCCGTTAAGCCCGTAGGCGAAATCGACGGCATGGGTGCTATGCCTTACTACTCGGACACCAAGGCCGAAACCTCTGCCATCACCTCGCACGCCATCGATATCGAAGAAGGTGTTGGAGCTATCAACTACGAATTCTACTACTACGCCCTCGCAGGCAAGGACTACAGCATCGACTTCCAAGTGCAATTCAACGACGGCGAATTCACCACTGCCAAACACGTGGATATGGCTTCCGAAACCGAATGGGCTTGGGTGAAAGCTGAAGGCCAAGTGGAAGTGCCCGCCGGTACCACCACCGCTCACGTTCGCTTCCAATTCGCCAACGGCGCCGGTAGCACCGAATCCATGTACCTGCTCATCGACGAAATCAAGGTATCAGCCGAAGGTGCCGAAGCTCAAATCTTCCCCGCTGCCGCTGAAAACCTCACCGCCGCTTACGACCTCGATGCCAACGCCATCACCGTTGAATTCGACGCTCCCTCCAAAACCCACGCTCGCCTTGGCGACATCAACAACGAAGACCTCCCCTACATCTCCAAGATTGAGATCTATCGCCAATACGCCCACAACGACTACGTGTTGGTTAACACCATCGAAAACCCCGAAGTAGGTTCACACCAAAAATGGGTTGACTCCAACTTGGAAGGCACCGGCAACTACTACTACAAAGTCCTCTGCTACTTCAACGAAAACTGCGAATACGGCCAGTTCCTCAACGACCCCGTTATCGTAGGCCAAATCCCCGTGGACGTTAACGACCTCCACTTCGACACCAACAAAGGCCAAGGCCCCGTTACCCTCATCTTCACCCTCCCCGCTAAGGACACCGCCGGCCTCGACCTGCGCGAAATCAAAAGCGTAACCGTTGAACGCTACAACAACTCCAACTGGTCGTGGGGTACCCTCGCCACCGTAACCGAAGACCTCGTTCCCGGCGCCGAATTCTCCTACGTAGACAACACCGTTGCAACCGACCAAACCTACCAATACCGCGTAACAGTTACCGGCAGCGCCGGCTCCAACTACGGCACCCAAGGTTCCGTATTCGTAGGCGTTGACAACCCCGCATCGCCCTCCAACGTAGTTGCCACCCTCAATGCCGACGGCACCGTTACCGTTACCTGGGATCCCATCACCGAATCTCAAAACGGCGGCTGGTACGACGCTGAAAACCTCACCTACACCGTTCTCTGGGGCACCGGCTATTCCGAACACTCCGGCGAAGCCACCCTCGTGGCTGAAGGCCTCACCGAATGCTCCTACACCGGCACGATCGAAATCGAACAAGAAACCGCTGTTACATTCTTCGTAAAAGGCGTCACCGGCGAGCTCACCGGCTACTCTGCAAGCTCCAACAAGCTCATCCTCGGTAACCCCTCCACCCTGCCCTACGTTGAAACATTCGGCAAATCCGAAGGCTACTCCAAGACCTCCGACCACATCTGGTCCGGCACCTCCGACCAACCCTACTCCGCTTGGACCATCGGTTCGTACGCTTACACCACCGAATCCGTTTATCCCCAAGCAGGTGAAGACTCCGGCGACGGTTTAGCTTACGCTTACTACAACTCCTACAACACCATCGACCGCAACGACTACCTCACCTCCGGTAAGATCGACGTCAAAGGCCAACAAGTGCTCGTAGCTAAGATCGACGTATACCAAATCCCCGGCTACGAAACCAAACTCGCCTTCGAAACCGCCTTCGATTCAGGTGAATTCACCGCCGAATACACCTTCGAATACAAGGAATTCACCACCCAAGGCTGGGGCACCTACTACATCCCCTTCGAAGTACCCGCCGGCGCTGAGATCCTCAACATCCGCATCCACGCCATGAAAGTTGGCGCTTCCAACACCTCCGTGATCGTAGACGGTATTGACATCTTCGCTCTTGACAAACCCGTCATCACCACCAGCGAAAACGCCTTCTCTTGGGATGTAGCCGCCAACGACTACCTCGAAGTATCCGGCTGGAACTTCTACCACAACGAAGACCCCGCCCAAGCACTTGACGCAACCTCGAACTCCTTCACCGTTGCTTCCGAAGCCGACAACGGCACCTACGCCGTACAAGCTCTCTACCACGAGAACACCATCGCCGGCCCCGTTTCCGATGAAGCAATTATCAGCTACGACGCCCTGAAGGCCCTCAACAACGCCGCCATCTCCGTCAAAGCTATCAACGGCACCATCGTAGTAACCTGCGCCGACAGCGACAACGTAACCATCTCCGCTGTCAACGGCCAAGTGCTCTTCCAAGGCCAAGGCGCTGCCAAGGTAGCTGTCGTTCCCGGCATCTACATGGTACAAGTGGCCAACGCCCCCGCCGTTAAACTCAACGTCCGCTAATCCATAGCATACCCTACCCCAAAAGCGCGCCCCACGGCGCGCTTTTTTT
>CAMGBT010000076.1 GCA_946011725.1 uncultured Bacteroidales bacterium
GCCGCGGTGCGGTTCGGTGGCGAGGCGGAAGCCGAGCGGCGCGGAAGCGCCCCGCCCCCGCGCCCGCTATTCGCGCGCGCCCGCCGCTGCCCGCAGCGCGCCCCGCCGCCCGCTTTTTTGTAACGGCTCTGTAGCCTCGCGGCTTGCTGCGGGGTCTATTTAGCGAAGGCTAACCGGTGGCTATGCAAAAAGCCCAAGCGGCCTTGGGGCCGATTGGGCTTTTTCACACGGGGCGCGCGGCTGCTTACTGCAGGCGGACGCGGCGGGCGCCGGTGGGGGTGACCACGATGTAGATGCCGCGTGCGGGTAGGGTTAGGGCGGTGGTGTTGGTGGCTTGCGCTGCCAGCGCGCCGCTGAGGGTGTAGGCGCGGATGGTGGCTTGTTCGGTGGCGAAGGTCACGGTGAGGTGTTCTACGGCCATGTGGTCGCTGTCAGCGGCCACCGCTTCCACGGCGGTGGCCTTGTTGGTCAGCGCGTAGGCGGCCAGGCCGTTGCCCGGTGAGTAGAGGTAGAAACGGGCGTGGCTGTCGTCGTCGGTCACGGCGGCGCAGGGTGCCGACCGGGTGGTGGATTCCACCGTGCCGAGCCCTTCGGAGGGCAGCGTGGCTTGGATGTCGCCCTCGGCCAGAGTGCCTTTCGCGAGGGTGAATTGGCGCTGTGCGGTGGCGCTGCTGTACACCACGAATTGGTCGGTGCCGATGTTGAAGCGTGCCACGCCGTTGTCGCTGTACGAAGCGAGCGCGGCGGCGGGGCTGTCGGTGATGGTGCCGGTGGCGAAGTTGTAGAGCGCTGCGCCGGTGGCGTGGCCGTCAACATATACTTGCGACGCGCTCACGGGGTATACGCGCGGCGCGATGCCGAAGGAGGATGCCGATGCGGGGAAGAACTCGGTGGCGGTCATGGTGCTCAGCGAGGCCTCACCGTTGACCACGTGCCAGCGGTACACGGTGGCGGTGTTGGCGGCGGCTGCGAACACGTAGAAGTCGCCGCCGAGCACGTCGCCGTACACTGCGGCGTAGTCCACACGGCCGGAGGCCGCGGTGAGCGAAGCCACCTCGGTGAGGTCGCCGGTGGCGAGGTTGACGGCGTGCACCACTATCGGGGTGGTGCTGACGTTGAGCGAGAGGTTGGTGATGCAGAGCGTGCCGTTGGAGTCAGCGCTGATATTGTTGTTAGGGAAGTAGCTGCAAAGGCCTGAAGGAGAGAGAATTACATCGTGCTCATGTTCGCCGGTGAGCGCGTTGTAAGCCTCGAGGTAGATGTCGGTGTCGGCGGCGGAGCTGTTGGCGGAGCGACCGGTGAGGTACACATAGTCGGAGGTGGCCACCATGCCGCGGGCGTAGGTGCCGTTGTCGGCGGAGGTGAAGTTGCCGCGGTCCACGGTGCGAATCCACAGGTTGGACAGCTCGAAGGTGGCGTTTTGGTAGTCGACGGCTTCGGTTTGGATGGTGTAGCCTTTTTCGAAGCTACCCACGGGTTTGTCGGGGTCGGGTTCCGGTTCGGGATCCACACTCACACCGAGGTAAGCGGGTGCGGATTCGTAGCCGTAGCCGTCGAACACGCACACGGCGTAGTAGTAGCCCGAGCGGCGGTCGGCGGGCAGGGTGTATTGGGTGTCGTAGCTCACGCCCAGCAGGTATTGGCCGTCGATGCCATCATCGCCCACGGCCTGTGAGGTGGTCACGGAGGTGGGCACGGCGTACACGGTGTAGCGCACGATTGAGTTGGTGCGCTCGCCGGCGGTGGCGTCCCAGCTGAGCGCCGACGAGGTCTTGGCCAAGCCGGACGGAGCATCGTACACGTGGTGCTCCTTCCACGTGATGCACGGGGTGATGGCGGGCGCGGTGTAGTAGCCATCGGCCAGAGCGGGGCCGATGGCGTCGTTGCCGGAGGTGACTTGGTTGCCGAAGAGGTACTTGGTGCTGTAATACACCTGACCGTAGTTGCCGTCGGTCACCGCGCTTCGGTAAGCGGCCACTTGCTTGCCCACGTCGGCCACGTTCGATGCCGTGGTGGCCGTGCCGGAGGTGAACTCGGCCACGTCGTGCGAGGAGTAGAAGTGGCGGTTGAACTTCTTGGCAGCCGCGTACCACCACTGCGCCAACGGCTTAAAGGGCGCAGTGCTGTGGGTGGTCTCCCAGTAGAGCTGCGGAGAGATGAAGTCGATGGACCCATCGTGGAGCCACGCTAACGGGTCGGAGTAGATCTGAGCATACTGCCAGTCGGAACTCTTCACCGACGAAGGCAACGCGCTCACGCCCCACTTCGAGGCGGAAGCACCGGCCACGCCCGCCGGCGAGATGCCGAAGCGCAAGTCGGGACGGTCGGCTTGCACCGCGTCGTACACCTCTTGGATGAAAGTGTTGACGTTCTGCCGACGCCAATCGGCTATCGACAGCGACGTGCCCGAAGCCTTGTAGTCGCTGTAATCGGGTGCGGCGCTGCTGCTTTCGGAGGTGCCGCCCGAGGGGTAGAAATAGTCGTCGAACACCAACCCGTCCACAGCGTAGTTGGTGTAGATTTCCTTGATTACCTTCAATATGTGGGCGCGTGCGTCGGCGTCGGCTGGATTGAACACCGCGTTGGTGCCGTTGTTGATTATCCAACCGTTGTTTTTACACTGCGTGTCGAACGAAGTCGAACCATACGAGGTCGACGAGTCGTAGCGGAACGGATTCACCCACGCGTAGATCTCCATACCGCGTTTGTGACACTCTTCCACCGCGAACTCCAGCGGGTCCCAGCCCGGCGAGGTGCCGCGCCCGCCGCTGATGGCCACGCTCCACGGCTCCCACGACGACGCATACATAGCGTCGGCGCGTGAACGCACTTGGAAGAACACGCACGTGAAGTTAGCCGCTTGCAAATCATCTAAGTAAGCGGTCAACTGATTCTTCATCTTGGTTTGCGACGAACTCGTGCTGCCGCGATACGATTCATACGGCCAGTCGAGATTCCATACCGTGGTGAGCCACACCGAGCGCATTTCGCGCTTGGGCGCCTGCGCCATTGCTGCCGTGCCGGCCATGGTCAGCACGGCCAATGCCATTGCAATCTTAGCTGTTTTCAAGGTAAATAGGGTATTTAATAGTTGTTTTAGATATTTTGTCGCCAAAGTTACGAAAAATTTTCCGAACTGCCAAAAAAATCGCTCCCCGCACCACGGCTCTTTCATTTAAGCTTCGGAAATTGCAAATCGCGGTTAAACGAATAAAACGAATCAACGAATTAACGAAAAATATTAAAAATTCGTTATTTCGTTAATTCGTTTCTTCGTTTAACCCCACCACTGCGCCTTAAATCGCACCAAGAATCGGCCCGATTAGTCCGCCAAGACTAATCGAGCCGATCCCGAATCAGTAGAGTAGGGGGTTAGTGAATCACCGCCAAACCGCCCATCGCAGTCTCCTTATAGAGCGATGGGATGTCGTGGCCGGTTTGCTTCATCACCTCCACGATGCGGTCGAAATTCACGCGGTGACGCCCGTCGGAGAACGCTGCATACAGGTTTGCGTCCAACGCGCGTGCCGCTGCGTAAGCGTTACGCTCGATGCACGGAATCTGCACCAAGCCGCACACCGGGTCGCACGTCAGCCCAAGGTGGTGCTCCAAGCCCATCTCAGCCGAGTACTCGATCTGCGCCGGAGAGCCGCCGAACAATTGCGATGCAGCGGCCGCAGCCATAGCGCAGGCCACGCCCACTTCGCCCTGACAGCCCACTTCAGCACCCGATACCGACGCGTTGAACTTCACCACGTTGCCAAACAGACCCGCCGTGGCCAGCGCGCGCAAAATGCGCTGCTCGCTGAAGCCTTTCGACGTGTACAAATGATACAGCACCGCCGGTACCACGCCCGACGACCCGCACGTGGGTGCCGTCACTATCTCGCCGCCCGAGGCGTTCTCCTCGCTCACCGCCAGCGCGTAAGCGTACACCAAGCCGCGGCTCTTGAGCGACTGGTTATACCCCGAAGCGTTCACATAATAGCTCACCGCTTTGCGTCGCACGCCCAAGCCGCCCGGCAGCACGCCCTCGGCCTCGATGCCGCGGCGCACAGCCGCCTTCATCACCTCCCACACCTGTCGGAGGTACTCCCATATCTCGGGTCCTTCAACCTGGTCAACGTACTCCCAGTACGACCGACCCGTATCGTTGCACCACTTCAATATGTCCTTGATGTGGGTCATCTCGTAGATCAGCTTGCGCGGTTCGGCTTCCTCGCCCTCGCGCACGATGTCGCCACCGCCGATCGAGTACCACGTCTGCTCCGCCTTCACGCTGCCGTCAGCAGCGTAGGCGGTGAATTTCATGCCGTTAGTGTGACGCGGCAGCACCGTGTCCGGCTCCCAGATGATGGTGGTCGGGAACATCGGTTGCAGCACCTCCAAGATAGCCGCGTCGGTCAAGTGGCCGCGGCCGGTGGCAGCCAACGCACCATACAACGTCACCTCACACCGTGCCGCCGTGAGCGCCTCAGCCGCGAAGCGCTTCGCCGCCGCACGCGGGCCCATGGTGTGCGAGCTCGACGGACCGTTGCCTATTTTATACAGTTTGCGTAGCGATTCCATAATGATTGTAAAGCACAAGGCGCGATGCTGCGGTGTTTAATCTCCCGGCAGCGTCGCACCTTGCTATTTAATTAGTTAATAATCAAGTTATTCAGCAGATTCACCGCCGGCATATGTCTCTTTGATAATCCACACGGCAGCTGCGCCCAACAGCAGCAGCACGCCCGAAGCCGACAGCATGTACACCGTGGCCGGAGCGCCCGCACCGGGCAGCTCTGCGCCGATAGCCGGAATGCATGCCACAATCAAGCCACCGATAATCGAGGCCACAATCTGCGGCAAGCAGATGGTGCAGTTGAACAAGCCAAGGTACGTGCCGATGTTGCCACCGCTCAGCGCATTCGTAAGAATAGTGAACGGCATAGCTAACATCGCAGCCCATGCGCAGCCCATCAGAGCGTAAGGCAGAATCAGCAGCCACTGGTTAGTAATCATGCTAACCATCAAGAAGCCGATGCCGCCGATAACCAAGCTCACCGAATAAGCCATGCGACGATTGCGGAAGCGCGGCAATACCAACGCCCATACCACAGCCGCAAGTCCTTGAATAGCAAGCAGAACGCCGTTCCAGTTACCAGCCTCCTGATACTCCTTAGAAGCAGCATTCAGCACAGTCTTATACTTCAGCTGCATCTTATCCAAAGAGGATGCAGCGGGAATTTCGGAAGTCTCGTGCAACTCATATCGTCCGCTCACATCCTTATTGATGCGGTGAGCCAAAGTCAGCGGTGCACCCGCCTCAACCAGCGAGTACTCCGAAATCGACACCAGCGAAGTCAGCACCGGTGCCGGTTCAGCACCATCCACTGCCACCATGTCGCCCACCTTGGCAATCTCGCAACGCTCAGTCGGCGACAGCGCGGCCTTAGCCACACCATTAGTGTACACCACCTGACCGTTAGCCACAATCGTGTCGCGCTCCTCACCGCGAACGATTGCCACCGTTTGCGGTTGAGAGAATGTGCCATCAAACTCAATGCCGGCAAGCGCCAAGTGACCTTCCATCACCACAGGATGCTCGCCATTAAACACATACTTGTCGCAATACTCATTGCCATCCACAATCACACCCTCGATGGTCTCAGCCTTCGGTGATGAAAACGCGTGGCCGGCCAATGCGTCCACCGAGTACGACCACATGAACAGGAAGCCGGCCCAGCAGAAAAACTGCACCACGCCTACAGTCCAGAACACCTTCGGAGCATTGCGCAGCAACTTCACGATGCTCACTTTCTCCTTCTTGTCGTTCGTGGTCTCCTTAATGCCGTGATACTCAGCATATTCGTGCGGCGGCATCTCCTTCACCTTTGCAAAGGTGTAGATTACGCACAGCAGCAGAATGGCAGCACCGATGTAGAACGCCCACGTTACCGTCGGCGGAACCTGACCGCTCGGCGCTGTATTACTCAAGAACAACGCCAACACGATCGGAGCAATGTAGCCCACAACCGAACCCGCGTTGCACAAGAAACTTTGAATCGAATAAGCCAAACCCTTCTGCTTCTCGTTGACAAAGTCGCCCACGAGCATCTTGAACGGCTGCATAGCCATATTAATAGATGTGTCCAGCAACATCAGCATCACCAAGCCAAACACAATGGCTTGCGACACAGCCAGCCCTAACGAACCGGCATTAGGCAGCAGGCTCATGACGATGATGGCCACAGCAGCACCGATCAACAGATACGGCAGACGACGGCCAAAACGGTTCCACGTCTTGTCCGATGCCACACCTACGATGGGCTGCACAATCAAGCCCATCAGCGGCGGCAGAATCCAGAAATAGCTAAGATCGTGAGGATCAGCACCGATGGTAGAGAAAATGCGACTCACCTGCGAACTCTGCAACGCGTATGCAATCTGCACACCGAAGAATCCGAAGCTGAGATTCCAGAGCTTCCAAAAGCTCAAATCGGGTTTGTTTTTCATGATAAGTCAGTGTAATGATATAGTTCTTTTGCGTATGATATTGTCCTATTTTTAGAAAATTGTGCAAATTTACCAAATAAAATCGACCCCCACAAATTTATTCGCAAAAAAATCACAAAAAAATGCCCACTCCCGCCCGCTCCACCCTGCTTCGCGCCTTGCCGCCTGCTGCGCGCCGCCCGCTTTTTTGTATCGGCTCTGAGCTTTAGCGAAGGCTTACTTCCGCACAAAAAAAAAGCACCCGACGCTCGGGTGCCTTGGCGGAGAGAGAGGGATTCGAACCCCCGGAGGTGTGACCCTCAACGGTTTTCAAGACCGCCGCAATCGACCACTCTGCCATCTCTCCTTGGTGGTTTGCGGGTGCAAAGTTAGCACTTTTTTTTCATTCCCGCAATACCTATCCGCATTTTTTTATTCCGCGGCCGCTTCTTCAGCGCTTTCCTCGTCCGTTTGCTCCGGCAGGAAGTCGGTGATGCCCGCTGCAATCAGCACGTTGTACCAGCTGAACAGTTTGCGGATGTCGGTGGTGTACACGCGTTCTTGGTCGAAATTGGGCAGAATGGTGCCGAAATAGGCGCGCAGGTCGGCATCGTTGTATGCCTTCACGTCCACCGGCTTACCATCGGTAGCGGCCTTCACTTTGTCGAGAACCTCGCCCAGCGGCATGTCCTCTTCGGTGGTGTAGATGGCCACGTCGGCCAGTGAGATTACTTTGTCGTGGGCGTAGGCCGGAGTGCGGCGACCGGTGGCCAGCGCTTCTACGATGAGCATGTTGCGACCTTGGCTTACAAGCTTATACAAACCGGGTTTTCCGGCGATTGATACTATTTTTCGAATCATTGTTTCAAGTTATTTTTAAATTTCACTGCAAATTTACGAAAATATTATGGGAAAATCTACTTAAAATTTCGTAACTTTGCATTTCGAAGCGTTTTTTTTTAGTTATGTTTACATTTTTAGGACGAATTATACAACTTTTACTATCGCCCGAGCACGGTTGGGAGGACATCTCCGCCGCTGCCGAGCGGGCGGAAGATATTCAACGCAAGCGTTTCCTGCCGCTGATATGGGTGGTGGCGCTGTCGCAACTGGTGCGCCTGTTCTACGAGCCGCAGTTAGGCGTGTTCTCCGCTCTGGCCGCCGTGGTGGCCGTGGGCGGTGCCTACCTCGCATCGCTGTTCATCGCCAAAATGGTCATGAACTTTGCCGTGTGCAAGTGGATCGACTGCGATGTCAACGTGGAGAAAATCCACGTGGTGGTGCTCTACACCCTCGGTCTAACCGCGTTCTACCGCCTCATCTACAACCTCATACCCGCGCCCATGATGCTGCTCAAACTGCTGCCGCTGCTCTCGCTGCTGGTTATCCTCCGCGCCACTCAATTCCTCGGTGTGCCTTCCGAAATGGGCCTGCGCTTGATGGGACAAGGCTTTTTGGCTGTAATTGTAATCCCGTCCCTGATTACATACCTTTTTATGATGTTTATTTGATATGAAAACCAAGTTTAAAGAAGTAAATATAAAGAACCGTCGCGCCACGTTCGACTACACCATCTCCGACACTTTCACCGCCGGCATCGTGCTCACCGGCACCGAAATCAAGTCGATTCGCCTGGGCAAGGCCTCCTTGGCCGACACCTTCTGCTATATCCACGACGGCGAGGTGTGGGTCAAGAATATGTACATCGCCGAGTACTTCTACGGCACGTACAACAACCACACCGAACGTCGCGACCGCAAGTTGCTGCTCCGCCGCAAGGAAATTTCCCAGCTGCAGAAGGCTACTATGGCCGCCGGCTTCACCATCGTGCCCCTGCGCCTGTTCATCTCCGAACGCGGCTACGCCAAAGTAGTCATCGGCGTGGCCCGTGGTAACAAGGAATACGACAAGCGCCAAAACATCAAAGACCGCGATGCCCGTCGCGAACTCGCCCGCGCAATGCAGCACTAACCAAACATATATAAATAATGTGTAGAGCGGATTAACCCACCAAAGGGTTAATCCGCTCTACGCACGCTGATCGGACGAGGCAATCCGAGGCTCAAACCACTCTCACCTCTCACCTATCATTCAAAGATATGCTTGAAGCGCGAGAAGATGTCGTGCTTGGTCGAATCGCTTGCCGTGATGTTCGATTGGTCGCGCAGCGATTCAAAGGTCTTACGCTGCTCCGGGGTGACCTTCTCGGGGATGTAAACCATCACTTGTACCAGTTGGTCGCCGCGCATCGAGCGGTAGTTGGGGTCGGGTAGACCCTTGCCGCGCATTCGCAGGATGGAACCGGGTTGTGTGCCGGGCTCGATAGTGAGACGTACATGGCCGTCGATGGTGGGTACTTCCACCGAGCCGCCCAGCACAGCCGTGGGCACATCAATCATCATGTGGTAGATGATGTTATTGCCATCGCGAGTGAGCTCTTTATCCTTCACTTCAGTGATGACCACTAACAAATCGCCACGCACACCGCCAAACTGGGGTGCGTTGCCCTTGCCGCGCAGGCGCAGGGTCATACCTTCTTCCACGCCGGCCGGAATGTCGAATGCCACAGTTTCTTCGGTCTTCTCAACGCCTTGACCGTAGCAGTGAGGACATTTTTCGGTAATCATCTTGCCGGTGCCGCCGCAGGTGGGGCAGGTCGACGCCATCTGCATAAACCCATGACGTTGCACCACGCGTCCGGTGCCGCCGCAGTGCTGACAGGTCTTGATAGCGCTGCTATCCTTGGCGCCGCTACCGCCGCATTGCGAGCAGGGAGTCATCACCGGTATCTTTATCTCCTTGTGAGTGCCTTTCGCTATCTCTTGCAGGGTGAGCTTTACACGAATGCGGATGTCGTCACCGCGACGTTGAGATTGACCGCCACCGAAGCCGCCGAACCCACCGGAGAATCCGCCGCCGAAGTCAGCGCCGAACATCGAGCTGACGTGTCGCAGGATGTCGTTGAGATCCATACCGCCGAAGCCGCCGCCGTAGCCGCCCATATCCTGGTCCATTGCGTGGCCGAATTGGTCGTATTTCGCACGCTTGTCGGGATTCGACAGCACATCGTAGGCCTCAGCCGCCTCCTTAAACTTCTCCTCAGCTTCCTTGTCGCCGGGATTGCGGTCAGGGTGATATTTCAGAGCGAGCTTACGATAAGCCTTCTTAAGCTCGTCGGCGGTGGCGTTCTTCTCCACCCCGAGCACTTCGTAGTAATCGCGTTTAGTTGCCATTGTCTTGCAGAATTATTGGCCGACAGCCACTTTGGCATGGCGCAGCACTTTGTCGTTAATCATATAACCGCGAGTAGTGGTGTCCACCACCTTGCCCTTAAGCTCGGGGGTGGGCGCCGGAATGGTGGCAATAGCGTCGTGCAGGTCGGCATCGAAGTCCTTGCCGGTGGATTCCATCGCTTTCACGCCATTGTCGTTCAGGTGCTTGATCAGCTTGTTGTAAATCAGCTCGAAGCCGGTGAGCATCGATTCGGCATCGCCGCTTTGACGAGCGGCGGCGAGGCCGCGTTCGAAGTCGTCAACCACCGGAAGCACGCTCAGCATCACGCGCTCAGCTGCGTTCTTGATCAACTCCTCGCGCTCACGCAGGGTGCGCTTGCGATAGTTGTCGAAATCAGCGCGCAGAAACAGGTACTCCTTCTTCTGCTTTTCCAACTCCTCGGTGAGCTTATCGATTTGCGCTTGCAGTTCGCTCTGCTCATCGATTACTTCCACCTCGGAAGCAGCAGCGCACTCCTCTTGAGCTTGTTCCACTGCGGGTGCTTCAGCAGCCTCACAGGCCTGCTCTTGCTTTGTATCTTTGTCTTCTTGTGTCATATTCTAAAATTTGGTTTTCAAAATCGGCCACAGCAAAAAGTTTGCCAAAGACCGCATTTCAACGGCCTTCGTGCGCATTTTTGCCGAAAAAAGTCAGTTATTGCGCGAAAGTGTCACAATCTTCAAGCCCCGCCACGGCCTCCTGTGCCATTTTGGCAGTAGCAAACAGCCCGAACACGGCCGAACCGCTGCCGCTCATGGCAGCGTACACCGCACCCGCGTCATAAAAGTGCGCAATCAACTCGCCCACCCGCGGTATGTGCGCCACAACCGTCCGCTCGAAGTCGTTCACCAATAGCCCTTTCCATTGCTCAACGGGGAGCGACACCACTTCCCGCGGCGACACAGCCGCCGCCCGCGGCGTGATGCCCGCGTAAGCCTGCGCCGTCGACACCGACTGCCCGCGAGGCTTCGCTATCGCCATACTCAGCCCGTCGATCCGAGGATGCACATCCAGCGAAATATCCGTGCCGATGCCCGTGCAATACGCCGGCTGATTGTAGATAAAGAACGAGCAGTCGGCCCCCACCGAGGCCGCTATCCGAGCCATCGTCGAGCGGTCCATGCCCAATTCAAACACCTCGTTCAGCCCCAAAATGGTGAACGCAGCATCAGCCGAACCGCCGCCCAAGCCAGCACCATCCGGAATAATCTTCTCCAAGAAAATGTCAGCCGCCGGCAGGGTGGGGCACTGCTGCGCCACCGCCCGGTAAGCCTTCATCACTAAATTGCGCTCCGGAGGACAATCCACCACCCGCCCATAAGTAGTCAGCGAGGTCTCCGCCCCCCGAGCCGGCACTATCTCTAAGATGTCAGTCCACCCCGTCGGTACCATAACCGTCTGAAGGTTATGGTAGCCATCGGGCCGTCGCTCAGTCACGCACAGCCCCAAATTAATCTTCGCATTTGGAAAAACTATCATACCGCAAAGTTACAAAAAAAATCCGACCCACCAAAAAAATTCCACCCCGCCAGCCGAGCTGCGCGCCACCCGGCGTCCGCGGTGCGGTTCGGTGGCGAGGCGGAAGCCGAGCTGCGCGGAAGCGCCCCCGCGGTAGCCTTGGGTCCTGTGGCGAGGCGGAAGC
>CAMGBT010000077.1 GCA_946011725.1 uncultured Bacteroidales bacterium
TGCACGAATCTTTTCTTTCGTGTGATTCGGGCGATTCGTGTTCGCTCTTTACCACTCTTTACCACTCTTTACCCAAATAAAATAATTCGTAACTTCGTCCTTCGTTATTTCGTCTAACCCACCCACAAAAAAAACTACGTTCCTACGTTTACGTCTTACGTTGAAAAAATCCCGTCCTACGTCAAAAAAATACGTTCCTACGTTTACGTTCTTACGTTGAAAAAATCTTCGTTCTTACGTTGGAGAAATTATGTTTAATAACATATTTGGCGTTTTCGGGCGGTTTTTATTAGGTTGGCGGAGATTTTTTTCGTATTTTTGCGAAAAATTTCAAACTACCCTAACTGACCAAATATTATGAGTTGCACCAAACAACTACTGCTGGGCGATGAGGCATTGGCCTTGGGCGCTATCAATGCAGGCCTGTCGGGAGTGTATGCCTATCCGGGCACTCCCTCTACTGAAATCACAGAGTATATCCAATCGAATGCAGTGGCGAAAGAGCGTAATATTCACCGCCACTGGTCTTCTAACGAAAAGACTGCCATGGAGGAAGCCCTTGGCATGTCGTTCTGCGGCAAACGCGCCCTGGTGTGCATGAAGCACGTGGGCATGAACGTGTGTGCCGACCCCTTTGTCAACTCAGCCATGACCGGCGCCAACGGCGGCCTCATCGTGGTGGGTGCCGATGACCCCTCGATGCACTCTTCGCAAAACGAGCAGGACTCGCGCTTCTTCGGCGACTTCGCTTTCATCCCTACCCTGGAGCCGTCGAACCAGCAAGAGGCTTACGACATGGCCGCTTACGGCTTTGAGCTGTCGGAAAAATTCGGTATGCCGGTGCTGATGCGCATGACCACCCGCTTGTGCCACTCGCGCGCCGTGGTGGAAGCCGCTTGCGAACCCGCGCCCGAGCGTGCGCTCTCCTACCCCGCCAAGCCCAATCAATGGGTGCTGATGCCTGTCAACTCCAAGCGCCGCTATGTGGAAGTGCTCAAGGTGTGGGACGACCTCCACGCCGCTTCCGAAGCGTCGCCTTTCAATAAATACATCGACGGCGACGACCACTCGCTGGGCATCATCGCCTCCGGCATCGGTTTCAACTATCTGATGGAAAACTTCCCCAACGGATGCCCGTTCCCGGTGGTGAAAGTGTCGCAATACCCCATGCCCACCGACATGATGCGTCGCTTGGCCGCTGAATGCGACCGCATTTTGGTCATCGAAGAGGGCCAACCGTTCATCGAAACCCGTCTGCGCGGGGTGTTCGACCAGCCCGTGGAAGTGATTGGCCGCCTCAGCGGCGCTCTGCCTCGCACCGGCGAACTCACCCCCGACGCCGTGCGCGCCGCCCTCGCCATGGAGCCGCTGCAACACGTCGACCGCCCCGAAATCGTGGCTCCGCGTCCGCCCGCCCTGTGCCAAGGCTGCGGCCACCGCGACGTATACCACGCTCTGAACGACGTGATGGCTCAATATGAGAACCCGAAAGTGTTCGGCGACATCGGTTGCTACACCCTCGGCTGGCTCGCCCCCTTCAACGCCATTGACACCTGCGTGGACATGGGCGCATCCATCACCATGGCCAAGGGCGCTGCCGACGCCGGCCAGCATCCCGCCATCGCCATCATCGGCGACTCCACCTTCACCCACTCCGGCATGACCGGCCTGCTCGACGCCATCAACGAGAACAGCAACATCACCGTCATCATCTCCGACAACCTCACCACCGGCATGACCGGCGGCCAAGACTCGCAAGGCACCGGCAAGCTCGAAGACATCTGCCGCGGTTTAGGCGCCGCCCCCGAACACGTGCGCACCATCGACTCCCTCCCCAAGAACCATCAGCAAATGATGGACCTCTTCAAAGAAGAGATCGACTACCCCGGCCTCTCCGTGATCGTGTCGCGCCGCGAATGTATCCAAACCGCTCGTCGCCACGCTAAAAAATAACCCCAGTTAACGTACATCCTCATGAAAAAAGATATAATCTTAGCCGGCGTGGGCGGACAAGGCATCCTCTCTATCGCCACAATCATCGGTGTGGCCGCCCTCGAACAAGGCCTCTACCTCAAACAAGCCGAAGTGCACGGCATGAGCCAGCGCGGCGGCGACGTGCAGTCGAACCTGCGCCTGTCGTCCGAGCCCATCTACTCCGACCTCATCGCCGCCGGCGCCGCCGACATGGTGGTGTCGCTCGAACCGATGGAAGCGCTCCGCTACGTGAGCTATCTCAACCCCGAATCGGGCTGGGTGATCACCAACACCGCTCCGTTTGTCAACATCACCAACTACCCCGAGCAGGCCACTCTGGAAGCCGCGCTCAACGCACAGCCCCGCGTGGTGAAGTTCGACATGGACCAAGCCGCCAAGGACATCGCTTCGCCCCGCTCGTCGAACATGGTGCTCCTCGGCGCCTGCGCCCCAGCCCTGGGCATCGCCCCTGAAAAACTCGAAGACGGCATCCGCAAAGTATTCGGCCCCAAAGGCGAAAAAATCGTGGAAGCCAACATCACCGCATTCCGCCACGGCCTCCAAGCCGCTCAATCGCAAATGAAATAAATCCTCCCGCCATGAGTTTTCCCTTATCGCAAGACGTTCTGAATCAAGCAATTGAGTGCATCGGCGTGGTAGACATGAAATCCGCCACCATCCGCCAAATCTGCGCCGTTTCAGCTCACATGGAGAAGGCCTCCGGCCAAAAGTTCGTGCACTTGGAAATGGGCAACCCCGGCTTGCCCGCCTCGCAAATCGGCATCCAAGCCGAAGTGGCCGCCCTGCAATCTGGCATCGCCAACCAATACCCCAACATCATCGGCATCCCCGCTCTGAAAGAGAACGGCTCCAAGTTCGTGAAAGCGTTCCTCAATGTGGACGTGCCCCCGCGTTGCATCATCCCCACCGTGGGCTCCATGCAGGCCAGCTTCACCCTCTTCATCCTCTTGGGCCAACGCAAACCCGGCGCCGACACCATCCTCTACATCAACCCCGGCTTCCCCGCCCAACGCAACCAAGCCAAGCTCCTGGGCCTCAACACCGAACAATTCGACATCTACGAATACCGCGGCAAAGCCCTCGAAGCCAAGTTGGAAAGCGTCCTCAGCAGCGGCAAAGTCTCCGCCTTGATTTACTCCAACCCCAACAACCCCGCGTGGTTCAACCTCACCGACGAAGAACTGGAAATCATCGGCCGCATGGCCACCAAGTACGACGTTTTCGTGCTCGAAGACCTCGCCTACTTCGGTATGGACTTCCGCAAGGACCTCGGCCACCCCTACCAAGCGCCCTTCGTGTCGACCGTGGCCAAGTACACCGATAACTATATACTGCTGATTTCCGGCTCGAAGATGTTCAGCTACGCCGGCCAGCGCATCGCCATGGTGTGCATGTCCGAAACCGTGTGCGACAGCACCTCCGACTTCATCCGCTCGTTCTACGAGATGCCCACTTTCGGCGACGCTTACGTGTTCGGCGTGCTCTACTGCGCCTCCTCCGGCACCGCCCACTCCGCCCAACACGCATTCGCTGCCATGCTCGGCGCCGCCGTCGAAGGCAAGCTCAACTTCGTGCAAGATTGCTCGGAATACGGCCGCCGCGCCCACATCGCCAAGAAGCTCTTCACCGACAACGGCTTCCACATCGTGTACTCCCACGATGGCGCCGACCCCATTGCCGACGGCTTCTTCTTCACCGTGGGCTACGAAGGCCTCAGCGCCGTTGACCTCCACGCAGCACTGCTGCGCCACGGCATCTCCACCATCCCTCTGCAATCCACCGGCAGCCACCAAAACGGCCTGCGCGTGTGCATCTCCACCCTTATCACCGACGACGACTTCCGCGCCCTCGGCGAACGTTTAGCCATCTTCCATAACAATCCCAAATGACTAAAGGTAAATTCATGACCGCCGACCAGGCCATGCAACTGGTCAAAAGCGGCCACAGCATCTACATACAAGGTTCCACCTCCATCCCCGAGACGCTCAGCGACGCCCTCGCTCGCCGCTTGCACGATATCACCGACGTGATTATCTACAACGCCTTCGCCGTGGCTTCGCGCCCCGCGCCCTACTGCGTGCCCGAGCTCAAGGACCGATTCACCCTGCGTTCGTTCTTCGTGTCGAACTCGGTGCGCGGCTGGATTGGCGAGGGCTACGGCTCCACCGTCCCCCGATTCCTCGGCGAGGTGCCCGCCCTCTTCCGCGACGGCACCTGCCCGGTCGACGTGGCGCTGATCAACTGCTCCCGCCCCGACGAGAACGGCAACGTGAGCTTCGGCGTCTCGGCCGACTTGGCCACCTCCGCCGTGGAGTGCGCCAAGATAATCATCGCCCAAATCAACCCCCACGTACCGTTCTCCTACGGCGACCCGGTCATCCCCCTGAGCCGTATCGACGCCTGCGTGGAAGTGGACGACCCGCTGGTGGAAGTGCCCACCACCGAGCCTAACGATGCCGAGCTGCGCATCGGTGCCGCCATCGCCGAAATCATCCCCGACGGCGCCACCCTCCAAATCGGTGTGGGCGGTATCCCCAACGCCGTAATCCGTGCTCTGAGCGACCACAAGGACCTCGGCCTTCACACAGAAGCCATGACCGACGGCGTGCTCCCGCTCATCGAATCCGGCGTAATCAACAACCGCCTTAAGCGCATCGAACCGGGCAAATGTGTGGCCTCGCTCGCCCTCGGCTCGCGCCGTCTCTACGACCTGATGGACCACAACCGCGACATGATTTTCCGCGATGTAGCATGGACCAACGACCCATTCATCATCGCGCAGAACCCCAAAGTGGTGTCGATTAACTCCTGCCTCGAAGTGGACCTCACCGGACAAATCTGCGCCGACTCCATCGGCGAACGCATCTTCTCCGGCGTGGGCGGCCAACACGACTTCGTCTACGGCTCCTCGCGTTCCGAAGGCGGCCTCTCCTTCTTGGCCATGACCGCCACCACCAACAAGGGTCTCAACAAAATCAAACCCATCTTGACCCCCGGCGCCGGCGTAGTCACCACCCGCTTCCAAACCAACTACATCGTCACCGAATACGGTGCCGTAAACCTCCGCGGCAAAGACCTGGCCCAACGCGCCAAGCTGCTCATCAGCATCGCCGCCCCCCAATTCCGCGAAGAACTCGACCACGAAGCCGCCCGCCGCTTCGGCCACTCCTACCTCCGCCTAAAATAGCGAAAATAGCCATCATCCACCGGTAGTGCCGCGGCTTGCTGCGGCATACCCGGATGGCCGCCACGCACAAATCTCACGCAGATTTAGCAGATTACGCGGAGGTTGCTGATGCGCCGAAGGCGCATCCTATGCCCTCCGGGCAACATCTGCCTCGCTGCCGCGGCCATCCGGGCGCGGTCCCGCCCACCGCCGTCCCTACCTATGGGCGATGGTGGATGGTGGCTCGTCCGAGGCGGGTTGTCGTGGTGAGGCGGAAGCCGAACAGCGGCCACGGCCATCCGGGCGCGGACGCAGCAGGCCGCCGTCCCTACCTGTGGGAGCGGCGGCCTGCGGGATGGTGCGGACGGGAATTATTGCGCCATGTCGGGGGCGATGAGTTTGTAGCCCTTGCCGTGGATGTTGATGATTTCGATGGAGGGGTCGTCCTTGAGGTGCTTGCGGAGCTTGGTGATGTACACGTCCATGGAGCGGGCGTTGAAGTAGTTGTCGTCGATCCAGATGGTTTTGAGGGCGTAGTTGCGCTCGAGGATGGTGTTGACGTGTGCGCAGAGCAGGCTGAGCAGTTCGGATTCCTTGGTGGTGAGTTTGGTCACCTTGTCCTCGATCATGAGGGTTTGTTTTTGGGTGTCGAAGGTGAAGGCGCCGATTTTGTACATGGTCACTTCCTTGCCCTTCTTGCCTTTGACGCGGCGGAGGATGGCTTCGATGCGGAGCACGAGTTCTTCCATGGAGAAGGGTTTGGTGATATAGTCGTCGGCACCGATTTTGAAGCCTTCGAGGATGTCGTCTTTGAGCGATTTGGCGGTGAGGAAGATGATGGGCACTTCCGAATTGAAGGTGCGGATTTCTTGGGCGAGGGTGAAGCCATCTTTTTTGGGCATCATCACGTCGAGCACGCAGATGTCGTATTTGCCTTTGAGGAAGGCCTTGTAGCCGGTTTCGCCGTCGCTGTAGAGGTCGGCGTTGAAGCCTTTGGCTTGGAGGTATTCACGCAGAAGCATGCCGAGATTCTCGTCATCTTCACACAGGAGGATTTTCATGCGGTCGTCCATAGTCGTTTTAATTTTTAGAAAGAGGGAGTATGATTATAAATTTTGTTCCAACATTAATTTCGCTTTCGGCGGTGATGGTGCCGCCCATTTCGGTGATCATTTTCTTCACGTAGGCCAAGCCGAGGCCGAAGCCTTTGACATCGTGGCGGTTGCCGGTCGACACGCGATAGAACTTGTCGAACACCTTTTTGAGGTCATCGCGGCGGATGCCGATGCCGTTGTCGGCGATAGAGATTTCGAGGCGTTCGTCGTCGAGGTCACGCGAGGCCACGGTGAGGTTGAGCGGACGGTCTTCGGCGCGATACTTCACTGCGTTATCTAAGATGTTGAATATCACGTTGGTGAAGTGCATTTCGTCCACCTCCACCAGGCCGTTGAGGGCGTCGAGGTTGGCGGTGATGTGGCCGCCGTATTTCTCCACCTTGAGTTTGAAGGTGTTCACAATGTTGTACACCGTGAGGTTGGCATCGATTTCCTCAATCTTGAGGGTAGCTTTTTGCTGCTCGTAGAGCGACATTTGCAGCACTTTCTCCACCTGGAATCGCAGGCGCTTGGTTTCATCGCCCACCACGTTGGCTATCTGCTGCAGCATCGTGGGCGACTTGCGCACCGCGGGGTCGTTGAGCATCTGGGCCGCCAAGGAGATGGATGAAATCGGCGTTTTGAACTCGTGGGTCATGTTGTTGATGAAGTCGTTCTTCATCTCCGAGAGCTTCTTCTGGCGGAAGGCCACGATGATGGTGAACACGAAGATCACCAGCAGGATGAGCGTGAAGGCGAAGGCCGGAAACATGAACGAAATCGAGTGGTAGATATAGTCCTTCTTGGTGGGGAAGTAGACTTTGAGGAAGTAGCGCTGGTTCGATGGGTCGCGCGGGAAGAGTGTCTGCACAAAGGTGTTGTCGGTGGCGGCGGTGGCGGCATCGTATCCGGTCGAGCGGTACTGCACCACCCCATTGCGGTTGACCACAGCAAACTCAAACGGCAGGTTGATGCCCATGGTGTCGAGCTGCTGGCGCAGGTAGCTGCGCACCACGGTGGAATCGGCGCGCTGGCTGATGGGGCGGTTGGAGGCGGTGGTGATGATGTTGAGAATCACGTCGTCGAGCATACCTTTTTGGTAGAGGTAATGGTCGTGATACGCATCCTGCATCGAGCGCACCGAGCGACTCACCACCGAGCCGTTCTGCAACTTGGAGATTTCGTTCATGTCGCCCTTGATGGTGAGGTCGGCTTCCAAGCCCGAGGCCGTGGAGAAGCTGTACTTCACGCCCTCTTGCTGCGGGAGCGTGCCCAACCGCTGGGCGTAGATCGACTGCGACTCCACCCGGTTCACCTCCTCCTCGAGGAAGTGACGCGTTTCGTCCTGCTCCAAATGGACGGCCACCGACAGCAGGCTCTGACGCACGCCCTGCGAGAATTGCTCATACCGTATCTCCAAATTATTCTTCATATAGAATATCTGGATACACAGCAAGCCCAGAAACGCGCAGGCCATTACTATGGCTAATATCCATATTGTATGCTTCTTCATCTTATTGATTTTAACATTTGAGTGCAAAATTAACTAAAAATTTTTCATCTACCAAGAAAAATCGAAGAAAAGTGCATTTCTATCGACAAAAATGGCTAACTTTGCAGTCCAAAACCTCCGATTATGAAATTTCGCACGGAAATAGGCCCCCTCAAGGGCAGTTTTACCATCGACCACTCCGACCGCATCGTCATGCTCGGATCTTGCTTTGCCGACTCAATCAGCGAGCAACTGCGCTTGGACGGCTTCGATGTCACGGCCAACCCGATGGGGCCGCTCTACAACCCCATGTCGCTGGCGCGAGTGTTCGACCTCAAACGCCTGCTGATGGTTTGCGACGGCAATGATTACCACTGCCTCGACTTTGCCTCGCGCTACACCGCGCCCGAGCTTGACCAACTCGAGGCCATGGTCCACGCCGACCTCGACCCGCTGCGCCAAGCCATCGACCGTGCATCCGTCATCATCATCACCTTCGGCTCCGCGCGCGTGTACCGCAGCTACGCCCTCCGCCAAATCGTGGGCAACTGCCACCGCCTGCCCGCCGCCGACTTCGCCGTGGAAATGCTCACGGTGGAGCAGATTGTCGACCGCTGGCGCTCGCTCCTGCCGCCCGGCAAGAAGGTGATCTACACCGTCAGCCCAATCCGCTACGTGGCCGACGGCCTCACCGCCAACTCGCTCTCCAAAGCCATTCTGCGCGTGGCCGTGGATCAAATCACCGCCGCCACCGGTGCCGATTATTTCCCCTCGTTCGAAATCTTAAACGACGACTTGCGCGACTACCGATTCTACGCCGCCGACCTCAAGCATCCTTCCGACCAAGCCGTGGAGTACGTCTACGAGCACTTCGCCCGCGCCTACTTCGCCCCCGCCACCGGCGAGGAAGCCGCACGACGCCGACGCCTGGCTATGCAAAGCCGCCACATCCCTAATTTCAATCGCCAATGAAACTTTCCATCGCACAAATAGCTGCCGCATGTGGCGGCCACGTTATCGGCAATGCCGACTACATCGTCAACCGCCTGCTCATCGACAGCCGCTCGCTCTTCGAAGCCGACAACACCATGTTCTGCGCCCTCCGCACCGAGGCCGCCGACGGCCATCGCTACATTTATAATATGTACGCGCAAGGCGTGCGCGCCTTCCTCGTCGACAACATGGTGTGCGACGCCGCCACCTTCCCCGAGGCCGCCTTCGTGGTGGTGGAATCGGTGGAACAAGCCATCTACTCCATCGCCATGCAAGCCCGCGCCGCGCTGGAGCACGTGTGCTTCATCGGCATCACCGGCAGCGTGGGCAAGACCGTCATCAAGGAGCAACTTTTCCAAGCGCTCCGCGGCCAAGTGCGCATCCAGCGCAGCCCCCGCAGTTGGAATTCGCGCTTGGGTGTGGCGCTGTCAATCACCGAGTTACAGCCCGACATCGACTACGCCATCATCGAAGTGGGCATCGACCGCGCCGGCTACATGCAGCGGTTGGCGCAGCTGGTCCGTCCCGCCATCGGAGTGTTCATGCCCATCACCGAAGAACACGCCGCCGGCTTCTCGTCCATCGAGCAGAAGGCGCAGGAAAAAGCATTGCTGTTCGCCGGCTGCCGACAGGTTGTGTCGGTAGGCTCGCCGCAGCTCCACGCGGCCTACGTGCAAGCACCTGTCATTCAGGTAGAGACCAACGAAGAAGCCGTGGCTGCAGTGGCGCAGTTGCTCGGCGTCACACCCGCCGCCGACGTGTTCGCCCCATCCAACCGCATCGATGTGCGCGAGGGTGTCAACGACTGCGTAATCCTCTTCGACCAATTCACCCCCGACTACCGCTCGCTGCTCAGCGCCCTCGACTTCATGCGCCGCCGCTCCACCTCCACCCGCTCTAACACCGTCATCCTCTCCGAGGTCTTCGGCGCCGATTCCGCCGCCGTGCTCAACATGCTCTACCGCTTCGGCATCAACCGCGTAATCACCATCGGATCAGAGGCTTATGCCAACGCGCCGTCGACCATCGCCCTGCAACACGCCGCATCCGTGTCCCAATTCCTCGCCACCTTCGATGCCAACCGCTTCAGCAGCGAAACCATCCTCATCTTCGGCCGCGGCCTGCAGCCGGTCAAGGACATGTTGGCCGTGCCGCGCCACGATTCCATCATGGAGGTCAACCTCGACGCCCTGGTGCACAATTTCAACTACTACCGCTCGCTGCTGCGCCCCACCACCGGTCTGGTGGCCATGGTCAAGGCGTCGGCCTACGGCGTTGGCGCCATCGAAGTGGCCAAAACGCTCCAAGCGCAAGGCGCCGCCATGCTCGCCGTGGCGGTCATCGAGGAAGGCATCGAACTGCGCCGCGGCGGCATATCCATGCCCATCGTGGTGCTCAACCCCGTCACCGGCAACTATAAAGCGCTGTTCGACAACCGTTTAGAGCCGTCCGTATTCTCCATGCGCGAGCTGTCAACGCTGCTCGATGCAGCCCACAGTTGCGGAGTCGACTGCTTCAATGCCCACATCAAACTCGACACGGGCATGCACCGCGTGGGCTTCGTCGAAAGCGAGTTGCCCCAACTCATCACCACCCTCCAATCCGCCCGCGGCATCCGCGTGGCATCCATCTTCAGCCACCTCGCCACCGCCGACTGCCCCGACATGAACGACTACACCGAGCTCCAACTCACCACCTTCCAACGCATGTCGCAAGCCATAGTCGACGCGCTTCCCTACCCCGTCAAGCGCCACATCCTCAACACCGCAGGCATCATGCGATACCCTGAGTATCAATACGATATGGTGCGCCTCGGCATCGGTCTCTACGGCGTGTCGCCCCTCGACTCGATGCCCGGCGACCTCCGCCCGGTGGCCACCCTCCGCTCCACCATCATCTCCATCAAGCACTGGCCCGCCGGCACCACCATCGGCTACGGCCGCCGCGGTCGCCTCTCCCGCCCATCGGTCATCGCCACCATCCCCATCGGTTACGCCGACGGCATCAACCGCCACCTCGGGCGCGGTGCCGCCTCCTTCGTGGTGCGCGGCGCAGAGTGCCCCACCGTGGGCAATATCTGCATGGACCAGTGCATGATCGACATCACCGACGTGCCCACCGCAGCCATCGGCGACCCGGTGGAAATCTACGGCCCGCAAATGCCCGTCCAACGCCTCGCCGCCACCCTCGACACCATCCCCTACGAACTCCTCACCGCCGTCTCCCCCCGCATCCACCGCATCTACTTCCGCGAATAATTCCCCTGCAATACCTGCTGAGGTGGATTGGGTTTAAGACGATTTCAAACGATTTTTCACGATGGCCATCCGGATGAGGGGTGACGATTTCTTACGATTTTTTACGATTTGCCATCCGGATGTGGAGAGGCTGATGACGTGGCCAGCCGGCACACGCGTGGAACGCGTGCTCTCATCGTTAACCCCGCAGTGCCCGGAGCGGAGGCGCGCCAGCGCCGGAGCGCAGGGCTCTGTGGGGCGCGCGGCTACCTACCCTCCCCCCGCAACCATCGAATGGTTGCTTAACGGCGGCTAATCATTCATCGAACTATAAAATCCCTCGTTCGGGCGTAATATCAAGGCCGGCGGCTTCGACAAGTTGC
>CAMGBT010000078.1 GCA_946011725.1 uncultured Bacteroidales bacterium
GCCGGCGTGTATTCATTGCAGCTTGCCGGTGTCGGGTTCGCCTTGCATGTTCTAGCTCCCGTGTACGCTCCGCAGAATCCAGCAACCGGTTACGCACCTCAGCAGCCCGCACCCGGTTACGCACCGCAGCAACCTGCACCCGGCTACGCACCGCAGCAGCCCGCACCCGGCTACATGCCCCAGCAACCCGCACCCGGTTACATGCCGCAGTTTGCCCCGGTCGACAATACCAACTACGAGGACCTCAGCATCATTCTCAAAATCGTATCTTTCCTGTTCCCCATCGTGGGTGTTGTCCTGTACTTCACAAATCGAAATAGTGCACCCAACAAGGCTTCGCAAGCCATCAGATGTGCCGGCATCGGCTTTGCCGTTGGCATGATCTTAAACGTATTAGCAGCCTTAGGTTAAAAATTAAAAAAGCCGCCAAATTGGAGGCTTTTTTAATTTTTTTTCAAAAAGATGGTGGATATTACAAAAAATTTGCTAACTTTGCATATTTATTGACTGAAACCATTTAAAATGAGAGTAAAAATTCACCATGAAGGCAATGAAATCCTGCTGATAATGTTAGCCATTATCGCTGCAGTGTTGGTGCCGATGTGGCTGTGGGTGGAACCTGTGGCCTGGCCCATTGCCGTGTCGGTGGTGCTTGGCATATTATTCCTGCTTACGCTTAACTTCTTCCGCAGCCCGCGCCGAAGCTTCACGGGCGACCCCACCGATGCAGTGGTGGCCAGTGCCGACGGCAAAGTGGTGGCTCTCGAAGAAGTGTTTGAGGACGAATTCCTGCACTGCCGTTGCATCCAGTTGTCAGTGTTTATGAGCATCTTTAACGTGCATGCCAACTGGTTCCCGGTCAACGGCGTGGTGGAAGCTACCGCCCACAATAACGGCCGCTTCCAAGCTGCGTACCTGCCCAAATCGAGCACCGAAAACGAGCGCTCGGCCGTGCTGATTCGCACCGCCGACGGCAACCGCGTGCTGGTGCGCCAGATTGCCGGCGCCGTGGCGCGCCGTATCGTTACCTACGCCGAAGCCGGCAACGAGGCCAACATCGAAGACCACCTCGGATTCATCAAATTCGGCTCGCGCGTGGACCTTTACCTCCCCCTTAACTCCGAGATATTCGTCAAAATCGGCGACTGCACCGTAGGCGGCATCACCCAAGTGGCTCGCCTCCATGCGCCAACATAATCGCCCGCTCAAACGTTATATATCCAAACTACTTAGATTTCCAACCGGTAATCATGTCGAACAAGGTAACTTCCCACATCCCCAATATACTGACACTGTGCAACTTGCTGTCGGGCTGCGTGGCCATCTACATGGCCTTCCACCTTGGCCAAACCATCGGCCCGCTCCAAGGTCTGCACTGGTGCTGGATCTTCATCGCCGCCGCCGCCGTATTCGATTTCTGCGACGGAGCTTCCGCGCGCGGCCTGAATGCTTACTCACCCATCGGCGCCGAATTGGATTCACTCTCCGACGTGGTGAGCTTCGGCGTGGCGCCCGCCATGCTCATGCTCAACACCATGGAGCAGAACGGCACCTGCGTGTGGCTGGCCTTCGTGCCCCTGTTGGCCGCCGCCTTCGGCGCCCTGCGCTTAGCCATCTTCAACGTCGACACCACCCAAACCACCACCTTCCGCGGCCTCCCCATCCCCGCCAACGCCATCTTCTGGGTAGGCATCTCCTCGTGGATCGAGCAGCACGGCTACCCCCATCCCGCTGTGATCGTAGTCCTCACCTTGGTGATGTCAGTACTGATGGTAAGCCGCATGCGCATGTTCTCGCTCAAACTCAAAAGCTTCGCCCTGCGCGAAAACTTCCGCCGCTACGCCCTGCTGCTGGCCACCGTGATGTTCCTTATCACCGAAGGCGTGGCCGGCCTCATCTGGGCCATCGTGCTGTACATCCTCATCTCGGCCGTGGGTCGCAAAGAGCAAGCAGCATAACACCTGTCCACTCGTAATCTCCTCATTATTAGCAAAATATGGATGTTCTGACAACTATATTCCTTATAATAATCTTACTGTTCTTCATAGGCCCGTGGATTGCAAAGAAGTTTCTGCTGTGGCAGTTGCGCAAAATGCAGCGCCGCGCCTTCGACGCTTTCAACCAAGGCACCCAACAGCAAGAAACGCCTCAATCGCCGCGCTCCAAATACGCCGATGTGGAAGGAAGTGAAGCTAAATACGAAGAAATCACCACCGACGAGCCGGCTAATCCGTCGTGCACCTACACCCCGACCGGCCCCAAAGTGACCGATGCCCGCTGGGAAGAAATCCCCTAACCCCCTAACTAACCCCGCCCGCCGCTCCGGAGGCTGTATCAAAAGCCCAGAATCAGTAGGGACGCGGCTTTTGATACAGCGTGCGGAGCCTTTTTGCACCCGCTCCGAGCTCTTGCTCGGGCCCGCGGCGCGTAGCTTTTGGGAGAATGGGGCGATTTTTTTTGGCTATGTCGCATTTATTTGCTAACTTTGCCGCACAACTATAAAACACTAATAACCTAACTCCAATGAAACGACTTTTTTCATTTATCGTGGTGATAACAGCACTGTTCGCCCCGGCTCTGGCCGCCGATGATGTGCAATGGCAGTATACCGACGCGCAGGACTTGCGCATAATCAACAAGGGCTGGGACAACACCTTGCGCGCTTACACTCGCATCCCCGCTTACTTGGAGGACAGCGTGCGCAAAGAATTGTGGGAGCGTTCGCAGTGTTCGTCGGGCATCGCTGTGCGTTTTGCCACCAACGCGCGCCATATCGGCGTGCGCTACGAGTTGCTGTGGAACACTCACCTCATCCACATGGCCGACACCGGTCTGAAGGGCACCGACCTTTACATCCTTGAGGGCGACTCGGTGTGGCGCCACGTCAATACCAACCGCCCCTACATCAAAGATAAGGACACCAACCCCGACAGCCACTGGGTGGAATCAACCTATGTGGACGGTCTCGATGGCCAAATGCACGAGTACATGATTTACTTCCCGCTCTATGATGGTGTAAATCAGCTCTTTGTCAAGACTGAAGAAGGCGCGGAAATCACCGCCGGCAATCCGCGTGTGATCGACCGCGACCGCCGCATCGTGGCTTACGGCACGTCCATCCTGCAGGGCGGATGCGCCTCGCGCACGGGTATGTGCGGCACCAACATCATCTCGCGCGAACTCAATAGCGAGGTGGTGAATGTGGGCATCTCCGGCGAGGGCAAGATGGATTTCTGTATGGCGCGCGCTATGGCGCAGATAGCCGATGTGGATCTGTACTTGATCGACCCGGTGCCCAACTGCACCGAGATGATGTGCGACACCCTCACCTACGACTTCATCAAAATCTTGGCCGATGCGCATCCCGACACCCCCATCGTGATGCTCGAAGGCCCTATCTACCCTTACGCGCGCTATGAAAACTTCTTCTCGACTTACCTGCCCAAGAAGAATGCCGCCTTCCGGCGCAACTATGAGCGCTTGGTGGCCGATGGCTATCGTAATATATACTATGTAGAATCCACCGGCCTCGACGGCGTGGAAGACGACGGCACCGTGGACGGCATTCACCTCACCGACCTCGGCTTCCGACACTACGCCAACCTCATTGTGCCACACCTAAGGCGGATTTTAGGCTGGTAAAAGTGATTTTTTTGGCAAAATGTAAATATTTTTGTTAAAATTTGCGGTTTATTCAAAAATAATACTTACCTTTGCCACCAACTAACCATAACCTGTTTTTTTCAGCATTAATTACTATTGACCCTAAATCGATATGTTAGAGAAAACGAACGTAAAAGTCCTCGACAAGGTTGTCGTGCGCTTCTCGGGTGACTCTGGCGACGGCATGCAGCTCGCCGGCAACATCTTCACGAATGTGTCGGCCGGCGTGGGCAACCAAGTGTCGACCTTCCCCGACTATCCTGCCGAAATCCGCGCCCCGCAAGGCTCACTCTCCGGTGTGAGCGGCTTCCAAGTGAGCGTGGGTATGTCGGTGTACACTCCCGGCGACGCTTGCGATGTGCTCATCGCCATGAACCCCGCTGCTCTGAAGCAGAATGTGAAGTTCCTCAAGCCCGGCGGTGTGATCATCGTCGACATCGACTCCTTCAAGGAAGCCGACCTGCGCAAGGCTAAGTTCGAAACCAACGAACCTTTTGCGGAACTCAACATCAAAGGCCAAGTGGTGGAAGTGCCCGTCACCTCCATGACCAAGGCCGCCTTGGCTGACTCCGGCCTCGACAATAAGAGCGTGCTCAAGTGTCGCAACATCTTCGCCCTCGGTCTGGTGTGCTGGCTCTTCGACCGCCCCATTGAGAGCGCCCTGCGTCACCTCAAAGCCAAATTTGCCCGCAAACCGGCCATCTTCGAGGCTAACTCCAAGGTGATTGAAGCCGGCTACAACTATGGTCACAACATCCACGCCTCCGTGTCGACCTATCGCATCGAAAGCGATGAACCCACACCCGGCGTGTACACTGATATTAACGGCAACACCGCCACTGCCTGGGGCCTGATTATGGCCTCGCAAAAAGCCGGTCTGCCCCTGTTCTTAGGCTCATACCCCATCACCCCCGCCACCGACATCCTCCACGAGCTCGCCAAGCGTAAAGACCTCGGCGTCAAGGCCGTACAGATGGAAGACGAAATCGCCGGCGTATGCTCGGCCATCGGCGCTTCCTTCGCCGGCAACTTGGCCGTGACCTCCACTTCCGGCCCCGGCCTCGCCCTCAAGAGCGAAGGCATCGGCTTGGCCGTGATGGCCGAGCTCCCCTTGGTGGTGATCGACGTGCAACGCGGCGGCCCCTCCACCGGCCTGCCCACCAAAACGGAGCAAACCGACCTGTTCCAAGCGCTCTACGGCCGCAACGGCGAATCGCCCCTCGCTGTAGTTGCCGCCGCCACCCCCACCGACTGCTTCACCATGGCATTCGAAGCCGCTCGCATCGCCCTGGAACACACCACCCCGGTAATCCTGCTCACCGACGCATTCATCGGCAACGGTTCCAGCGCTTGGCGCATCCCCGAAGATAGCGAATTCCCCACTATCCACCCGCGCCACGCCTCCGCCGAGCAAATCGCCGCCAACGGCTATCACCCCTACGACCGCGACCCCGAAACCCTTGCTCGCCTGATGGCAGTGCCCGGCACCGAAGGCGGCCAGCATCGCCTCGGCGGTCTTGAAAAAGATTACACCACCGGCGCCATCTCCAACGACCCCGCCAACCACGAAAAAATGGTACAAACCCGCCGCGAAAAAATCGCCCGCATTGCCCGCGACATCCCGGCTGTGGAAGTGCTCGGCAATGCCGAGGCCGACACCCTGTTAGTAGGCTGGGGCGGCACCTACGGCCACATCCGCGCCGCCGTGGACCAACTCAACGCCGACGGCACCCCCGTGGCTATGGCTCACTTCCGCTACATCAACCCCCTGCCCGCCAACGCCCTCGACGTGCTCCGTAGCTACAAACGCGTCATCGTGGCTGAACTCAACACCGGCATGTTCGCCGACTTCCTCCAAAGCAAACTCGCCGGCAAGGAAGTGCTCCGCATCAACAAAATCCAAGGCCAACCCTTCAACGTAGGCGAAATCGTAGACAAAGTAAAAGAATTTACCCAACAAAGCTAAGTCATGGATAACCAACAATATACCCCCGCCTCGTACAAGAGCGACCAGGCCGTGCGCTGGTGCCCCGGTTGCGGCGACCACGCCATCCTCAACACCCTCCACAAGGCCATGGCCACCCTGGGCATCCCGCCCCACCAAACCGCCGTTATCTCCGGTATCGGTTGCTCCTCGCGCCTGCCGTACTACATGAACACCTACGGCTTCCACACCATCCACGGCCGCGCGGCAGCCATCGCCACCGGCTTCAAAGTGGCTAACCCGCAGATGACTGTGTGGCAAATCTCCGGCGACGGCGACGGCCTCGCCATCGGCGGCAACCACTTCATCCACGCCGTCCGCCGCAATATCGACATCAACATCTTGCTGTTCAACAACAAGATCTACGGCCTCACCAAAGGTCAATACTCCCCCACCAGCGCCCGCGGATTCGTGTCGAAATCCTCACCCTACGGCACCACCGAAGACCCCTTCATCCCCGCTGAATTAGTGTTCGGCGCCCGCGGCACTTTCTTTGCCCGCTCCATCGATGTGGAACTCGCCACTTCGCAGGAAGTGATGGTAGCCGCCGCCAAACACCACGGCGCAGCTGTGTGCGAAATCCTCCAAAACTGCGTAATCTTCAATAACGGCATCCACAACCCCATCACCGACCGCGAAGTGCGCGCCGACCGCACAATCCACCTCCGCCACGGCGAAAAAATGCTCTTCGGCAAGGACCTCAACCGCGGCCTGGTGCAAGATGGCTTCGGCCTCAAAGCCGTAACCATCGGTGAAGACGGCTACACCATCGACGACGTATTGGTGCACGATGCCCACTGCCAATCCAACTTCCTCCACCAACAACTGGCCATGATGGACGGCGAAACCCTCCCCTTGGCCGTTGGCGTGATCCGCGATGTGGACGCACCCGCTTACGACACCGCCGTAGAGCAGCAAGTGGCCGAAGTGCGCGCCCGCAAGAACTTCCAATCGCTGCGCGAAATGATCCTCGCCGGCGAAACCTGGACAGTAGAATAACATCCAATTTCCCCTTATATCACCGCGAGTGCTCGGGCCGTGAGGTTCGGGCGCTCTTTTTTTCCGACCCGCCCGCAGAGCCGAGCAAGAGTTCGGAGCGGGTGCAAAAAGGCTCCGCACGCGCGGCCCCACCGCTTATCTTTCTTTGTTTGGGGGTGTTGATAAGGTGTTAATAAGGTGTTGATAGTGGGGTTGAGAATGTGGATAAGTGGGAGGGGTGAAAATTACTGATTTCTACCTCGCCGCGGGTTATTTACAGCTTTTTACATGGTTTTATTTGCTTTTTATACAGAATTTCGATGAATATTCGCCAAGAATTTATTAACTTTGCAGTTATAAACATAGTGTTGATAAAGTTTGAATCCGGCTGATAATCAAACTGAAGGTATGTTGATAGACTGTTGACAACCGTTTGAGAGCATTTTATAACCCAAAAAAGCAAATATTTCGGCCAAAAGTTATCAAACTTATCTACACCCATTATTATTATTTGGTTTTTAATTTTGAAAAATTTTTCTTTGAAACAAATTAAATAAAAATAAAATGGATGTTGAAAACCGCATGAGCGCAGAGGACCTCAAACGGGAAATCGCGCGCCTCAAGAAAGAGAAGCAAGCAGTGGTTTTGGCTCACTATTACCAAACCGGCGACATTCAAGATATCGCCGACCACATCGGCGATTCGTTGGCGTTGGCTCGTTATGCGGCCACGTTGAAGGATGCCCGCATCATCGTGTTGTGCGGGGTGTACTTCATGGGCGAGACGGCCAAGTTGCTCTGCCCGGACAAGAAGGTGTTGGTGCCGGATGCCGAGGCCGGATGTTCGTTGGCCGACAGCTGTCCGGCCGATGCTTTCGCCCGTTTCATCGCCGAGCACCCGGGACACACCGTGGTGTCGTATGTCAATACTTCGGTGGGTGTGAAGGCTCTGACCGATGTGCTGGTCACCTCCGGCAATGCTCGCGCCATCATCGACACCTTCCCTCAGGATCAGCCCATCATCTTCGGCCCCGACCGCAATTTGGGCAACTACATCAACTCCATCACCGGCCGCAACATGGTGCTGTGGGATGGCGCTTGCCACGTGCATGAAAAATTCTCCCTCGAAAAGATTCTTCAGCTCAAGGAGCAATACCCCGACGCGCCGGTGTTGGTTCACCCCGAATGCCGCAAGCAAGTGGTGATGGTGGCCGACAAGGTGGGTTCGACTGCCGCACTGTTGGCCTACGCAAAGTCAAGCTCCGCGCGCCGATTCATCGTGGCCACCGAGAGCGGCATCATCCACCAGATGAAGAAGGACTGTCCCGACAAGGAGTTCATTCCCGCGCCGCCCAACGACTCCACCTGCGGCTGCAACGACTGCGCCTTCATGAAGCTCAACACCTTGGAGAAGCTCTACCGCTGCCTGCGCGACGAAACGCCCGAGGTAATCATCGACCCCGACTTGGCTGAACGCGCTCGCCGTCCCATTGAGCGCATGCTCTCACTCTCTTGATAACTATACTTTAATATGGAATATAATCACAAAGAAATTGAAAAGCGCTGGCAGCAGCGCTGGAAAGACGACCAAACTTACGCCGCCGCGGTAGACCCAAGCCGCCCCAAATACTATGTGCTCGACATGTTCCCCTACCCCTCGGGCGCCGGCTTGCACGTAGGTCACCCGCTGGGCTACATCGCTTCGGACATCTACTCGCGCTATAAACGCCTCCAAGGCTTCAACGTGCTCCACCCCATGGGCTACGATGCCTACGGCCTGCCCGCCGAGCAGTATGCCATCCTCACCGGTCAGCACCCCGAGAAGACCACCACCGACAACATTGCTCGCTACCGTCAGCAGCTCGATAATATCGGCTTCTCCTACGATTGGAGCCGCGAAATCCGCACCTGCAACCCCGACTACTACAAGTGGACCCAGTGGGCGTTCATCCAAATGTTCCACCACTACTATAATACCGCCACCGCCAAAGCCGAACCCATCGCCGACTTGGTGAAGCACTTCGAAGCCCACGGCTCGGAAGGCATCACCGCTGCCGCCGGCAAGGAGCTTTCATTCACCGCCGAGCAGTGGAAGGCTTTCAGCGAGAAGGAGCAAAGCGACGTGCTGATGAACTACCGCATCGCTTACTTAGGCAACACCATGGTGAACTGGTGCCCGGCCTTAGGCACAGTGTTGGCCAACGACGAAGTGAGCGAAGGCCTGTCGGTGCGCGGCGGCCATCCCGTGGAGCAAAAGCTCATGTACCAATGGTGCTTGCGCGTGTCGGCCTACGCCCAACGGCTGCTCGACGGGCTCGACCGCCTCGATTGGACCGATTCGCTCAAAGAAACCCAGCGCAACTGGATTGGCCGCAGCGAAGGCGCCGAAATGCGCTTCAAAGTGGCCGATAGCGATGTGGAATTGGAAATCTTCACCACCCGCGCCGACACCATCTTCGGCGTCACATTCATGGTGCTCGCGCCCGAAAGCATCTACGTGAACCAAGTCACCACTGAGGCTCAACGTCAGGCCGTGGCCGACTACATAGCCGAGGTGAAGAACAAAACCGAGCGCGAACGTATGATAGACAAGAAGGTGAGCGGCGTGTTCACCGGCGCTTATGCCATTAACCCGCTCTCCGGCAAGCAAATACCTATCTACGTAAGTGATTATGTATTAGCCGGTTACGGCACCGGTGCCATCATGGCCGTGCCCGCGCACGACAGCCGCGACTACGCTTTCGCCCGCGCTTTCTCATTGCCCGTCATCCCGCTGATTGAAGGTGCCGACGTATCCACCGAGAGCTTCGACGCCAAAGAAGGTAAGATGATCAACAGTGAAGGCCCCGAACTCTGCCTCAACGGCCTCGAAGTGAAGGAGGCAATCGCCAAAACCAAACTCTTCATCGAAGAGAAGGGCCTCGGCCGCGTGAAGGTCAACTACCGCCTGCGCGACGCCATCTTCTCGCGCCAACGCTACTGGGGCGAGCCCTTCCCCATCTACTATAAGGACGGCATCCCTCACACCCTTTCGGACGACCAACTCCCCTTGCAACTGCCCGAAATCGATGAGTATCGCCCCACCGAAACCGGCGAACCGCCCCTGGGCCGCGCCAAAAACTGGTGCACCCCCGAGGGCTACCCGTTGGAACTCAACACCATGCCCGGTTTCGCCGGCTCGTCGGCCTACTATCTGCGCTACATGGACCCGCACAACGACCAAGCGCTCGTGTCGCCCGAGGCTAACCAATACTGGCGCCAAGTCGACCTCTACATCGGCGGCACCGAACACGCCACCGGCCACCTTATCTACAGTCGATTCTGGAATAAGTTCCTCTTCGACTTAGGCGTGGTGTGCGAGGACGAACCCTTCAAGAAGCTCATCAACCAAGGCATGATTCAAGGCCGCACCAGCTTCGCCTACCGCATCAAGGACACAAACACCTTCGTAAGCTATAACCTGCGCAATCAGTACGAGGTGGCTCCCATCCGCGTGGACATTAACTTGGTGCACAACGACGTGCTCGACATCGACGGCTTCCGCCAATGGCGCCCCGACCTCCACGATGCCGAGTTCATCCTCGAAGACGGCAAGTACGTGTGCGGTTACGCCGTGGAAAAAATGTCGAAATCAATGTTCAACGTTGTCAACCCCGACGACATCGTGGAACGCTACGGCGCCGACACACTCCGCCTCTATGAAATGTTCCTCGGCCCCATCGAGCAATCCAAACCCTGGGACACCAACGGCATTGACGGCGTCAACCGCTTCATCAAGAAGATGTGGAACCTCTATTACAAAGGCGACCAACTCCTTGTGACCGATGCCGAACCCACCGCCGACAACCTCCGCACCATCCACACCCTCATCAAAAAGGTAACCTTCGACATCGAAAACTTCTCCTACAACACTTCGGTGGCCGCCTTCATGATTTGCGTAAACGATTTGGCCAAGCAGAAATGCACCTCGCGCCAAGTGCTCGACATCCTGCCCGTGCTCATCGCTCCCTTCGCACCCCACGTGGCAGAAGAACTATGGCACGAGGCTCTGGGCCACACCACCACCGTGTGCGATGCACCTTGGCCCAAGCACAACGAGGACTACCTCCGCTGCGCCAACGTCACCTACGCCATCTCCTTCAACGGCAAGGCGCGTTTCAACCTCACCGTCGACGCCTCCACCACCCGCGAACAGATTGAGCAACTCGCACTCACCGACGCCCAATCCGCCCGCTGGATGGAAGGCAAGACCGTGAAAAAAGTGATCGTAGTCCCCAACAAAATCGTCAACATCGTCATCGCCTAACCCCACCGGCGACCAAAAACACCGAATGGTTAGCGAAATCCCGCTTTTTTAGCGAGATTTCGCTAACCATTCGCCATAAATACCGCCCGCATCTGGTAAAGACGATTTGTATCCGTCCATTATCTGACGGATACTATAAAAAGCCACATGAGTAAAGCAATGTTTACCCATGTGGCTTTTATAATC
>CAMGBT010000079.1 GCA_946011725.1 uncultured Bacteroidales bacterium
CCCCCTAACCAACAGCCCCACCGCCGCCCGCCGCCACGCCCCGTGCCCGCTTTTTTGTTTCGGCTCTGAGCTTCAGCGAAGCCCCCGCCCACCTACCGCGCGCAGCCTTTTTGCACCCGCTCCGAGCTCCTGCTCGGCCGGCTATGCCGCGGCAAGCCGCATTCCCTACGAGCAGCTGAGAGGCGGCGGCTTTTTCTACATGGTTACCTTCAACAACCTCCTCGCTAAATAAGCGAATTTTCCCCGGCGATTGCTGCGCGGTGTTGTGAGATTCAAAAAAAATTGCTAACTTTGCGGACTATTTGGCGAGCAAACGCTTGCCTCACCCTTTTTTGACTTAAAGTAATACCGGTCATGGCTCAAGTAAAAATCGCCGGCATATTGCGTGCCGGAGCCTTTTCGCCCAATCACATAGGCAATGACGCTGCCATTTTGAACATGGTGGCCGAGCAGTTGCGCAAGCGCAGTTGCGAGGTCAACCTTTACTCCGAGGAGCAGTTCCTGTCGGGGGCGGTGAGCGAACGTATTATATTAAATATGTGTCGCGAGCGCGAATCTTATCAACGGCTGCAGCGCTTGGAGGACGAAGGCGCATTGGTGATTAACTCGGGCTACGGCGTGGAGAACTGTGTGCGCGAGCGCCTCACCCGCATCATGATGAGCCGCTCGATCCCCTACCCCGACAGCTTGATTGTGGACACTGACGAGGTGGTACTCAACAAGTTAGCGGCCGCCAACATCTCCGCTTGCTGGATCAAGCGCGGCGAAAGCCACACCAAGCACCACGAGGACGTGACCTACGCCCGCCACCCCCAAGAGGCCCAGGAAATGTTGCAGGAATTCTTCCTGCGCGGCATCAAGCGGGCGGTAATCAACCGCCACCAGCCGGGCGACTTGGTCAAGTTCTACGGCGTGACCGGCACCCCGTTCTTCTACTGGTTCTACCCATTCGACAGCGCCCACTCCAAGTACGGCAAGGAGGCCATCAACGGCCCCAGCCATGGGCTGAAATTCGATGTGGAACAGCTCAAAGCCGACTGCGCCAAGGCCGCCGACATCCTCGATGTGCAGGTCTACGGCGGCGACTGCATCGTGGCCGAAGACGGCTCATACAAAATTATCGACTTCAACGACTGGCCTTCGTTCGCACCCTGCCGCGCCGAAGCTGCCGTGGTGATAGCTCGTATGGTTATGAAACATGTAAAATCTCAACGTTGATATGAAACAAGATTCCGAAAAATTCCCTTGGTTTCCCAAGTTGATAGCCACCTCGTTCGGTTTGGGCTATTGGCCGTGGGGGCCGGGCACTATGGGTGCCATCGGCGGTTTGGGCGTGTGGTTGCTATGCTTGGCGCTGTGCCCGACTGCCCTGTCGCTGCTGATAACCACCCTCATACTGATTGTAATCTTCACCTGGTTAGGCGTGTGGTCGGGCACCATCTCCGAACGCTACTGGGGTGAGGATCCGTCGAAAGCCGTGATGGATGAAACTGTGGGCCAATGGATTAACATGGTGCCCCTGTGCGTATTCGGCGGCCAACCCGACGTGTGGCACAATTCGTCGATGTGGATTGGTGTGGTGGTGTCGCTCGTCCTCTTCCGCTTCTTCGACATCGCCAAACCGTTGGGCATCCGCGCCTGCGAGCGCTTCCGCGGCGGCTGGGGCATCATGGCCGATGACGTGCTGGCCGGCATCTACGGCGCTGTTATTCTGTACTTTATCCTTAAATTCCTCTAATGAATAAGGTTGTAAACAAGGTGATGAACGGCGGCGGATGGTTCACATTCATCCGCTCCTCGATTTCGTCGCAGATTGCGTCGTGGATTGATATGGGCACCTCGTTTGTGTTCTTCGCCTTCGTGTTTGCCGCCCTCGACCCGTTCTACCGCTCCAACCTATCGGTGGCGGTGGGCGCTGTGGTTGGCGGCATCGTCAATTGCTGCATCAATTACCGCTTCACCTTCCACGCCCAAGGCCAATCGGTGCAAGCCGTGGCGGTGAAATACGCCTTGGTATGGGTGGGCTCGCTACTGCTTAATATGTACGGCACCACCGGCGTGGCCACCCTGCTGAGCCACTGGCAGTGGCTGCTCGACATCGGCTTCAAACCCGACGGCATCTTTGCCGCCGCCCGCCTGTTCGCCTCGTTAGTGGTGTCGCTGGCATGGAATTTCGTGCTGCAACGCAACTTCGTTTACCGCCCCTCCCGATTCGACCGCTATGCTATCGCTTTCGTAAGCGCTTTTACCCCCAAACATCGTAAACCGTCTGATAAACAATAAGATATGGCAACCCAAAGCACTTTCAAAAAATGCCGTGACGGCCTTCAGCAAGGTATCTATGCCGTCATCAACCCCTTTGTGCGCCTGATGATTCGCATGGGAATCACCCCCAACATGGTCACCACCATCGGCCTGCTGGGCAACCTCGCCGCCGCCGTCATATTCGGCTATGCCGGTTACCAATGCGAAGGCGGTCAGTTCACCCAATGGTGGCTCATCACCCTGGCCGGCGCCGTGATTATCGGCTTCTCGCTATTTGATATGCTCGACGGCCAAGTGGCCCGCTTGGGTAACATGGTCAGCCGCTTCGGCGCGCTGTACGATTCGGTGCTCGACCGCTACTGCGAGCTGTTCACCGTGGGCGGAATCGCTTACTTCATGTTCGCCTCGGGCTACAAGATCTCGGCATTCATCGCCTTCCTGGCTATGGTGGGTTCGGTGATGGTGAGCTACGTGCGCGCCCGCGCCGAAGGCCTCGACATCGAATGCAAAGTGGGATTTATGCAACGCCCTGAACGCGTGGTGGTTACCTCCGCTGCTGCCCTCGCCGCCGGCATCTGCGGCCAGTGCGAAGTGGGCTTCGACCCCATGTACATCCTCACCGCCGCAATGACCATCATTGCCGTGTTTGCCAACATCACCGCCTTTGCGCGCATCGCTCACTGCAAACGCGAACTCACTAAATGAAGCCGTCGCTCTTCCCCGCCAAACCGCTGAGCCACAACCTTTGGATGCTGGGCGGACTGATCGTGTGGCTCGCCGTCACCATCGTGGGCATCGGCTTCCGTCCCGAACACGCATTCTTGGCCGCGCTCTTGGCCGGCATGTTTGCCGCCACCGGCTCCTCGCGCCGCTTGGTGGTGGCCCTGCTGCCGTTCTTCATCTTCGGCATCAGCTACGACTGGATGAACCTCCTGCCCAACTACGAGGTCAACTCCGTGGACATCCGCGATCTGTATGAGAACGAAAAAGCGCTCTTCGGCATCTCCACCGCCGTCGGCGTGGTCACCCCTAACGAGTTCTTCGCCGTGCACCACTGCCCCGCCATGGACTTTATGGCCGGATTCTTCTACCTATGCTGGGTGCCGGTGCCCATCCTCTTCGGTATCTATCTGTATTTCAACGGCCAACGCAGCGAATACCTCCACTTTGCCATCGTGTTCCTGCTGGTCAACCTGCTCGGCTTCGCCGGCTATTACATCCACCCGGCCGCCCCGCCATGGTACGTAGCCTCGCACGGATTCGACTTCATTGCCGGCACCCACGGCGAAACCGCCGGCCTCGGCCGATTCGACGCCATGACCGGCCTCACCATCTTCAACGGCCTCTACGCCCGCAATGCCAACGTCTTCGCCGCCATGCCGTCGCTCCACTCGGCCTACATGCTCATCGCTTTCTTCTACACCCTGCGCGCCCGCACGCCCCTGTGGATGAAGATTGCTGCCGCCATAATCTGCTTAGGCATCTGGTTCACAGCCGTTTACTCCTCGCACCACTACATCCTCGACGTACTGGGCGGCATCGCCGTCACCATCCTCGGATACCTTCTCTTTGAATACGGCCTCATGCGCATCCCCGCATTCTGCCGCTTCATCGGCCGATACTCCAATTACATCAGCTAACACTCTCTGTATCACCATGTTCGTAGATCTCAAGAAGCAATACAAAGCATCGCTCAAATCTGCCGACACTGAGGAAGGTATCGACCTCGCTTTCTATCGGCCGATCGGATTTGCTTGGGCCTACCTCTTCCGCAAGCTCGGCATCACGCCCAACGTGGTCACCATCGCCTCCATTTTCCTTGGCATCGGCGCCGGCGTGTGCTTCTTCTACGAAAAATGGTGGATCAACGTGGTGGGCATGCTGCTGCTGGTGTGGGCCAACTCCTTCGACAGCGCCGATGGCCAGCTCGCCCGCATGACCAAGCAATACAGCGCCCTGGGCCGTATCCTCGACGGCCTCTCCGGCGACATCTGGTTCATAACCATCTACGCCGCCATCTGCCTGCGCGTCACCGTCGGTCACTACGTTTTCGACGGCTACGAATGGCTCATCTGGGTGGTGGCCGCCATAGCCGGCGTCTGCCACGGAAAGCAAGCCGCCATGGCCGACCACTACCGCCAATTCCACCTGCTCATGGTCAACGGCAAGTCGGAACTCGATGACACCGACGAACTCCGCCAACGCCTCGCCGCCCTCTCGTGGAGCAAGAACTTCTGGCGCAAAGCCACCCTCACCTTCTACACCGGCTACACCGCCAACCAAGAGGCCACTGCGCCAGCCATGCAACGTCTGCGCCGCGAACTCGCACGCCGATTCCCCGACGGCGTCCCCACCGACCAATTCCGCGCCGACTTCCGCGCCCTCAGTTTCCCGCTGATGAAGTACACCAACGCCTTGACCTTCAACTGGCGCACAATTTTCCTGTTCGCCGCCCTCGCCGTCGGCCAACCATGGCTCTACTTCGTGGCCGAACTCACCGTGTTCAATCTTCTCCTTATATATATGGTGCGCCGCCACGAGGCCATATGCCGACAAGCGCTCGCCGACCTCTCCGCCGGAAAGTATGACTAACCTTCTGACCAACGTCCGCGGCATCATCTTCGACTACGGCGGCACCATCGACTCCGAAGGCGACCACTGGAGCGAAGTCATCTTCGACGCATACCACGCCTGCGGCATCCCCGTGGCCTATGCCGACTTCCGACCCGCCTACATCGAAGGCGAGCGCCACTTGGCTCGCACCCCGTTGGTCAAACCCTCCGACACATTCCTGCAAGTATTGCGGCTCAAAATCGCCCGCCAATTCGAAGTGCTCAACCTCCCGCCCGACCGCGTGGACGCCGTGGCTCAAGCCGCCGAAGCCGTCGCCCGCCGCTGCGTCGGCGCCGCCCGCCCCGTGCTCGAAGCCTTCGCCAATCGCTACCCATTGGCCTTGGTGAGCAATTTCTACGGCAACGTGGAAGCCGTTCTGGCCGACTACGGCATCCGCCATCTCTTCCGCGCCGTCATCGAAAGCGCCGTGGTGGGCATCCGCAAACCCGACCCGCGCATCTTCGCCCTCGGCTGCCAAGCCCTCGGCCTCGAGCCGCAGCAAGTGCTGGTGGTGGGCGACAGCATCGACAAGGACATCCTCCCCGCCCAATCCCTCGGCTGCCCCACCGCCACAATCCTCGGACGGCAGTGGCGCTCGGCCGCCGATTCGCCCACCCCGGTCCGCCCCATCCATTTTGAGCCGAATCAGTGGCCTAACCTGCAAAAATTCGCTCAAGCACTATTATGATTCATTAACTAAAATTCGGCTAAAAACACGTGATTTTAATCACTTTTAACTATTCAGCCATTTTATTAGCAAAATTAAAGAATTTTTTGCTAACATTTAGTGCTAAATATTTTTGCAATTCATAAAAAATGACTACTTTTGCACACTCAAATCTGCAGGGGGTTCTTTTCCCTCGGCTTTATTATGTGAAAAAACTAATAACAATTAAATAAACATTTATTAAAAATGGCTCAAACAGTTAAGCCCGCTGAAGGCAAACTTGGTGTAATGGTCGTTGGTAACGGCGCCGTTGCTACCACTTTTATGACCGGTGTTCTCATGGCCCGCAAAGGTCTGGCCAAACCCATCGGCTCGATGACTCAATACGACAAAATCCGTGTAGGTAAAGGTGCCGACGCCAAATACCTCCCCTACGACCAAATCGTATCCATGGCTAAATTAGACGACATCGTTTTCGCTACCTGGGACGTATACCCCGCTAACGCCTACGAATCCGCCATCAACGCCGAAGTCCTCAAAGAAAAAGACATCAACCCCGTTAAGGAAGAACTCGAAGCCATCGTGCCCATGAAGGCCGCCTTCGACCACGACTACGCTAAACGCCTCGACGGCGAAAACTATATGAAAGGCGCCACCCGCTGGGAAATGGTAGAAAACCTCCGCGCCGACATCCGTAACTTCAAAGCCGCTCACAACCTCAACCGCGTGGTTGTACTCTGGGCCGCTTCCACCGAAGTTTACGTTCCCGTTGACGAAAACGTTCACTACACCCTCGCCGCTCTCGAAGCTGCCATGAAGGCCGACGACCGTCAACACATCGCACCCTCCATGTGCTACGCTTACGCAGCCCTCTCCGAAGGCGCTCCCTTCATCATGGGTGCCCCCAACACCACCGTCGACATCCCCGCTATGTGGGAACTCAGCGAAAAAACCGGTATGCCCATCGCCGGCAAAGACTTCAAAACCGGTCAAACCCTGGTTAAATCCGGCTTCGCTCCCATCATCGGCACCCGTTGCCTCGGCCTCAGCGGTTGGTTCTCTACCAACATCCTCGGCAACCGCGACGGCCTCGTGCTCGACGAACCCGCCAACTTCCGCACCAAAGAAGTTTCCAAACTCTCCACTCTGGAATCTATCCTCGTGCCCGAAAAACAACCCGACCTCTACACCAACTACTACCACAAAGTGCGCATCAACTACTATCCCCCGCGCAACGACAACAAAGAAGGTTGGGACAACATCGACATCTTCGGCTGGATGGGCTACCCCATGCAGATCAAGATCAACTTCCTCTGCCGCGACTCCATCCTCGCCGCTCCCCTCTGCCTTGACCTCGTGCTCCTGAGCGACCTCGCCGCTCGCGCCGGCCGCCACGGCATCCAACGCTTCCTCAGCTTCTTCCTCAAGAGCCCCATGCACGACTACACCCAAAACGAAGTGCCCGTCAACCACCTCTTCCAACAATACGTAATGCTCAAAAACGCTATCCGCGAAATGGGCGGTTACGAAGCCGACGAACCCATCGACTAATCCTAAAACCACTATAATCCAAAACGAGGCGCAGCCGTGTGGCTGCGCCTCGTTTCCTTTCCCCACACACACAAACTATTCAGCTATCACTCCGCACCACATAAAAACGAATAAAACAACTTACAAACCCACCATCATAATTATTATTCCGCCATACGTTTACCTCCCTACGAAAAAAAATTCGTTATTTCGTTCTTCGTTGCTTCGTTGAAACCGCAAGCGCCCGCTTGGGCTCGAAATCGCCTCATATCCTGCATTTTTCGTTAAAAATGAAGAAATATGCGCTGCTATGATTGTTATTTCCGCGAAAATTGCTAACTTTGCACGATAATGCATTATAATCTCTAATTTTTCCAAAATGGCACAACAAGAAGATGTGTTTAAAAAAATCGTAGCCCACGCCAAGGAATACGGTTTTGTTTTCCCCTCAAGTGAAATCTACGACGGCCTGTCGGCTGTTTACGACTACGGCCAAAACGGCGTCGAACTCAAAAATAACATCAAACGCTACTGGTGGGAGGCTATGACCCTGCTCCACGAAAACATCGTGGGCATCGACTCCGCTATCTTCATGCACCCCACCATCTGGAAAGCTTCCGGCCACGTCGACGCTTTCAACGACCCCCTAATCGACAACCGCGACTCCAAAAAACGCTACCGCGCCGACGTCCTCATCGAAGACCACATCGCCAAAATCGATGAAAAAATCGACAAAGAAGTGGCCAAAGCTCGCAAACGCTTCGGCGACAGCTTCGACGAAGCTATGTTCCGCCAAACCAACGCCCGCGTAGTAGAGCTTCTCGCCCACCGCGAAGCCGTCCACACCCGCTTCTCCGAAGCAATGAACGCCAACGACCTCGACGGCCTCCGCCAAATTATCATCGACGAAGAAATCGTTGACCCCATCTCCGGCACCAAAAACTGGACCGAAGTGCGCCAGTTCAACCTCATGTTCAAAACCGAAATGGGTTCCACCGCCGACGGTTCCATGACTGTATACCTCCGCCCCGAAACCGCTCAAGGCATCTTCGTCAACTACCTCAACGTGCAGAAAACCGGCCGCATGCGCATCCCCTTCGGCATCGCACAAATCGGTAAAGCATTCCGCAACGAAATCGTAGCCCGACAATTCATCTTCCGCATGCGCGAATTCGAACAAATGGAGATGCAATTCTTCGTGCGCCCCGGCTCCGAAATGGAATGGTTCAAATACTGGAAAGAATGGCGCCTCCGCTGGCACAAAGCCCTCGGCCTCGGCGACGAAAAATATCGCTACCACGACCACGAAAAACTCGCCCACTACGCCAACGCCGCCACCGACATCGAATTCCAAATGCCGTTCGGCTTCAAAGAAGTGGAAGGCATCCACTCACGCACTAACTTCGACCTGTCGCAACACGAAAAATTCTCCGGCAAAAAGATTCAATACTTCGACCCCGAGCTCAACCAAAGCTACACTCCCTATGTGATCGAAACCTCCATCGGCGTTGACCGCATGTTCCTGAGCGTGCTCTGCTCATCCTACGAAGAACAAGCCCTTGAAGGCGGCGATTCACGCGTGGTGCTCCACCTCCCCGCCGCACTCGCTCCGGTGAAATGCGCCGTGATGCCCTTAGTGCGCAAAGACGGTCTCCCCGAAAAAGCTCGCGAAATCGTCGACGAACTCAAGTTCGACTTCACCACCCACTACGAAGAAAAAGACTCCATCGGCAAGCGCTACCGCCGCCAAGATGCCATCGGCACCCCCTTCTGCATCACCGTTGACCACCAAACACTCGAAGACAACACCGTCACCCTGCGCCACCGCGACTCTATGGAGCAACAACGCGTCAACATCGCCGACCTCCACTCTCTCATCCACTCCCAAGTCAGCCTCAACGCACTGCTCCGCAAAATCTAATCACCCCTCACCTCTATTTATATGAAAAAAGTTTATATCATCATCGGCATTATCGTCGTAGTCATCATCGCCTGCATCGGCTGGTACGTGTCAGTGCGCAACGGCCTGGTTACCATCGACGAAAAAGTCAACCAACAATGGAGCGAAGTCGAAGTGCAATACCAACGCCGCCTCGACCTCATCCCCAACTTGGTATCTACCGTCAAAGGCTATGCCGAACACGAACAGTCAACTCTCGTTGACCTCACCGCCGCCCGCACCGGCCTGCAAAACTCCTACAACGCAGCCAAGCAAAGCGCCGACGCCACTCAAGGCGCCCCCGCCACCGAGCAAGACCTCGACGCCTACAACCAAGCTCAGCAAGCGCTCTCCCGCTCACTCTCAATCTACGTAAACGCCGTACACGAAGCATACCCCGACCTCAAAGCCAACGAGAACTTCAAAGACCTCCAAGCTCAACTCGAAGGCACCGAGAACCGCATCGCCACCGCTCGCGCACGCTACACCGAAGCCGTGCGCGAATACAACGTCACCGTGCGCCGCTTTCCCGCATCTATCGTAGCTTCTATGAGCGGATTCAACGTTAAACCGCAGTTCAAGGCCGACGCTGCCGCCGCCACTGCCCCCACCGTCGAATTCTAAACAATGAAAAGAATCCTCCCCCTATTCGTGTTGCTGATGGCCGTAGCCATCGTCCTCCCCTCCTGCGGTGATGACGAAGAAGACTACGCCACCATCTACAAAGACTGGCACGACCAAAACGACGCCTGGCTCGCCAAAATGAAGGAACGCAAGAACCCCGACGGCTCGCCATACTACCAAGTCATCGTGCCCGCCTGGAACCCCGCCGGTTACATCCTCATCCACTACTTCAACGACCGCGCCCAAACCGAAGGCAACCTCTCGCCCCTGTTCACCTCCGTGGTCGACGTAATCTACCGCGGCTACGACTGCGAAGACGTTCCCTTCGACTCATCCATGACCCAAAACGCCTACGGGCACCCCGGCGTGGAACGCTTCCGCTGCAACGGCACCATCAACGGCTGGATAGCCGCCCTGGAAGACATGCGCGTGGGCGACACCGCCGAAATCATCGTCCCCTTCGAAATGGCCTATGGCGTCACCGGCTACAACACCATCAAGCCATACTCAAACCTCCGATTCAACCTCCGCCTCCACGACATCTACCGTCACGAGGCCTCACCCTACTAAAAACTTTCACCAACTAACACTTTAACACCGCGATGGCGCCCTGCGAAGATGCAGCGCGCCATCGCTCTTTCATCCCACCCACATCTATAAATTTGCCCTATTAGCCCTATTAGCCCTATTCAACCGCCCTTGCCCACCCTCCCTTCCCTTTAGGGGAGGGCCGGGGTGAGGCTTCTTTGTTAATAATCCTTAAATTATAGTACTATGTATTGCAAGGTACTGTAAAAAGCATTAACTTTGCACCATCATTCTTCTCCTCATCTGAAATATCCGAATTATGAACATCGAAAACCTCAAATCTCAAATGCGCAAGGGCATGCTCGAGTTCTGCATCCTCCTCATCCTCAGGCATGGGCCCGCTTACGCCTCAGAAATAATCGAGCGCCTAAAGCAAGCGCACCTCATTGTGGTCGAAGGAACACTCTACCCTCTGCTCACTCGCCTCAAAAACGACGGTCTCCTCACATACCAGTGGCAAGAGTCAACCGCCGGACCACCCCGAAAGTACTACGAAATGACTGACATCGGCCGCCAATTCCTCTCCCAACTCACCGCCTCCTGGCAAGAGCTCGAATCCACCGTTAACCACCTCTCAACCGATAATCTCTAACCCAACCAATATGAAAAAGTCTTTTCCCGCCAACATTAACGGCACCATCTTCTACATCGACGAAGACGCGTACAACCTGCTCAACACCTACCTCGAGCAAATCCGCCACGCCTTCGGCGGCCCCGACGGCAACGAAATCCTCGCCGACATCGAGGCTCGCATCAGCGAGCTCTTCTCTGAGCGCGTGCAGAAAGGTTCAGCCGTCATCACCATCAACGATGTGAACGACGT
>CAMGBT010000080.1 GCA_946011725.1 uncultured Bacteroidales bacterium
CTTTAGTAGAGTTGGCGCGACGCAGATTGTCCTCCATGGTGCGCATATTTCGCATCTCGCGCCGGAGCATCACCATGGTTATGGCCAACACCATCACCACGATGCCGAGAATCACCAACACGAGGATCATACTGCGCTGTGAGGCCTTGATTTGGTCGGTTTTGGCGTTTTCGATGATGGGGAGTGAGCGCGATGACTCAATCATGCGCAGCGGGGCGCCGCATTCCACGGCGGAGGCAAGCGCTTCGGTGAGGTAGGTGTAAGCGCGGTCCACATCGCCGCGGGTGTAGAGGTACGAGCCTAACTCCTGGAGGGCGGCCATTTCGCGGGTGGCGGCGCTGAGGTCGGCAATGCACGCGCGCGAGAGGTAATAAACGTAGGCGATGGAGTCGCCTTCTTCGCGCGCGATGGATGAGAGGTGGTGGGCGGCACGCGCCACCACACCATTATTGCCGTTGGCGTTTTCAATCACGTATTCCAGCATGGCGCGTGCGCGGCCTTTGGCGCCGGAGAAGAAGTAGTACTCGCCCAGATTGTATTTGTAGCTGAGCGATTCCTGGGGCAGCACTTCCAGCAGTCGGCGCTGACATTCCATGGATTTGGCGGTAAATTGCTCGCGATATTGGCGGTCGCCGGCGGAGAATGCGGCCATGTAGCTATACATTTGTCGGCCGCAGTCGTAATAGAGCGGCCGGCGTTCCTCGGGCACGGAAGCGGAGTCGATACCGGTGTAAATCTCGATGGCGGGGGTGAACAAACCGCTCAATGGCAGCAGTTGTGCGCGTCCCAGGGCAAATGGCAACTTGTCAGGGCAGGCGTCGGAACGCAGGCCCATATCCAGATAGTGCAGTGCGGAGTCGTTGTTGAAGCCCGTGTACTGTTCGGAGATGGCAAGCAACACGGCTTCCGAGGGGCCTTTGCTCTGTAGCAGGTCGATGTAGTGGTTAATCTGGCGCTGGCGGCGGTTGACGAAGTCGATGCGGTGCGCAATCGAATCGTCGAGCGCCAACAGAGTGGCTTTAGCTTTCTCCGGAGTGATTTCCATTGCGGCGAAGGACTCCGGCAGCGACATGGCAAGCAAAATTGCTATCAACAAGAATTTTTTCATGGCTTTCAGTAGGTTAGGTATGGGTGGAGGTAGGATTATTTGAATCGCTGTTCGATTTCGTCGTTGGTGATAATTGTGAAGGTGCGGAGGCCATCGGGGGTGAAGGCGGCTTCGGTGCAACTGAGCAGGGCGGCCACCAAGGCATCCACTTCGTCGGCACTGAGCGTCTGTGCCGATGATATGGCCGAGGCGCGGGCCAAAGTGAGTGCGGCGGGCTTGAGCACGGCTTCCGGTTTGACGTCGCCGGTGTCAGCCAAGTCGGCCACAATCTGCTGCAAAATTTCGCACGGGTTGGCGGTGCCGGGCAGGGTGGGGGCGGCGTGGATGGCCCACACGTTGTCGCCCAAGAATGTGATTTCGAAGCCCAATTGGGAGAGAGATTCGCTCACGGTGCTGAGGATGGCGCTCTGCGAGGGCGAGAGTTGCAACTGCTCGGGGAAGAGCAACTGCTGTGCGGACAATGGGTGCTGCGCAAGCGTTTGGAGGTAGCGGTCGAAGAGCACACGGATGTGGGCGCGGCGGCGGTCGATGACCATCATACCGTCGCGCGAGGACACCACTATGTAGCGGTTGTGCAGCGACAGGCTGCCGGTGGTGGCCGGCTCATCAGCGGTGATAAGTGGCTGAGGTTCAGCTGTGTTGCCGATAGCCGAACGCACCTCCACCATTTGCTCCGCAGAGCCGTCGGGCAGGGGCATCGGCTCCGAACGGCGGCGCTCAAACGATTCGTAGAGCTTGTCCCAATCTTGCGGGACGGACGACGATGAGCGACCGCGGCTCATGGCCGACGGCGTGACGCCCATCCGTGGTGACGGCTTCGGCGCGGGCGCGTCGGAGGTGTCAGTGGGCTCGTTGAACGGATTGTAACCTTCGTCGATGGCGATGTCGGGCATCGGCGCGTTCACGTCGGGGTTGAATGCCGGCAGGTCGATGGGCGATACGTCGCCGTCGAAGTCAATAGCGCCGGCGGCATTCACTCTGCCCAACGCTTGGCGCACGGCTGCCGTGAGAATCTGCCAAATGGCTTGCTCGTTTTCGAACTTGATTTCGTGCTTCTGCGGGTGGATGTTTACGTCAATGGTTTCGGGGTCCACTTCGAAGTTGATGAAATAAACCGGCTGCGCGTCGGATGAAATCAGCTCGCTGTAACAGCTGAGGACGGCTTTGTGGAAGTAGGGGTGGCGCATATTGCGGCCGTTGACGAAGAAATACTGCGGCGCGTTGCGCTTGCGAGCGTGTTCGGGCAGCCCGATGAAACCGCTGATTTTTACCACCGGAGTTTCGGTGCCAACGGGGATGATTTGGCCGCCGATGGTTTTGCCGAAGAGCGAGGTGATGCGCTGCTTGAGCGTGCCGGGCAGCAACTGGTGCAGCACCACATCGTTATGGCTAATTGTAAATTCCACGCCGGTATTCACCAGCGCCAAGCGTTCAAACTCGTGGAGGATGTGCGAGAGTTCCACCGAGTCCTTCTTGAGGAACTTGCGTCGGGCGGGCATGTGGAAGAATAAGTTCTTGACCATCAGGTTGGTACCCGGCACGGTGGAACACGGTTCTTGGCTTTCGAACTTCGATTCGCTGATGCGCAGCAGGGTGCCGATGGTGTCGCCGCGGCGCATGGAGCGCAGCTCGATTTGGGCCACGGCCGCAATCGAGGGAAGCGCCTCGCCGCGGAAGCCCATGGTGTGGAGCGAGTAGAGGTCGGTGGCCGAGGTGATGTTGGATGTGGCGTGGCGGTGGAAGGCCATGCGGGCTTCGGTGGGCGAGAGGCCGCAGCCGTTGTCCACCACTTGAATCAGCGTTCGGCCCGCGTCTTTGATGATGATTTGCACCGAAGTGGCGCCGGCATCGATGGAGTTCTCCACCAATTCCTTGATGACGGAGGCGGGGCGCTGAATAACCTCACCGGCAGCGATTTGGTTCGCCACCGAATCGGGTAAGAGTTTGATCACATCGCAGTCCATAACAGTTATTTTTGAAGTTCGTCAAGTTCCATTGAAGCGAGTTCCCACACGCTCATAGCGTTCTCGAGGTCCTTGTTGGCCTGAGCGTGGCGGGCGTAAATATCGGGGTCGGCCGAGGCGTCGGGGGCAGCGAGTTGTGCCTCGATTTCGTGTACGGCGGCTTCGAGACGCGCCACTTCGGCTTCGGCCTCCTCCACCTTGCGCCGGGCGCGGCGCACCATCTTGTCGCGTTCGCGTTGCTCGGCATAGTTGATGCGCGCAGCGGGTTTGGCCGGCTCCTCGGCCTTGGCCTGGGCAGCTTTGGCGGGCGCTTTGGCCGCGGGCGCCTTGGCTGCGGGGGCAGGTTGCTGTGCGGCTTCAAGCTGGCGCAGCGTGTCCATCTTTTTGTAGTCGAGAAACTCGTAGATGCCGCCCAAGAATTCGCGCACTTTTCCGCCGCCAAATTCGTAGACCTTCTCCACGAGGCCGTCGAGGAACTCGCGGTCGTGGCTCACCACAATCACGGTGCCGTTGAAGTCGGCGATGGCCTGCTTGAGGATGTCCTTGGTGCGCATGTCGAGGTGGTTGGTGGGCTCGTCGAGGATGAGCAGGTTGACCGGTTCGAGCAGCAGTTTGATCATGGCCAAACGGGTGCGCTCGCCGCCGGAGAGCACCTTCACCTTCTTGTCGGAAGCCTCGCCGCCGAACATGAATGCGCCCAAGAGGTCGCGGATTTTGGTACGGATGTCGCCCACGGCCACGCGGTCGATAGTGTCGAACACGGTGAGCGATTCGTCGAGCAGAGAGGCCTGATTCTGAGCGAAGTAACCGATTTTGACGTTGTGGCCGATTTTGAGCGAGCCGGTGAATGGGATTTCGCCCATGATACACTTGACTAAGGTGGATTTCCCCTCGCCATTCTTGCCCACGAAGGCCACTTTTTCGCCGCGGCGGATGGTGAAGGTGGCGTGGTCGAAGACTTGGTGGTCGCCGTAGGCCTTGCCCACGTTATCGGCGATGATGGGGAAGTCGCCCGAGCGCGGGGCGGGTGGGAAGCGCAGGTTGAGGTGCGAGGTGTCCACTTCGTCCACTTCTATGCGCTCAATCTTAGCGAGTTGTTTCATGCGGCTCTGCACCTGCACGGCCTTGGTGGCCTTGTAGCGGAAGCGCTCGATGAAGGCTTCGGTGTCGGCAATCTGCTTCTGCTGGTTGGCGTAAGCGCGCATCTGCTGCTCGATTCGCTCCGCATGCAGCTGCACGTATTTGGAGTAGTTGACGTTATAGTCATAAATTTTGCCCAAGGAGATTTCGATGGTTCGGTTGGTGACGTTGTCGATGAAGGCGCGGTCGTGGCTCACCAAAACCACGGCGCGGGCCTTGGTGGTGAGGAATTGCTCGAGCCATTGGATGGATTCGATGTCGAGGTGGTTGGTCGGTTCGTCGAGCAGCAGCACGTCGGGCCGTTGCAGCAGCAACTTGGCCAACTCGATGCGCATGCGCCAGCCGCCGGAAAACTCCGAAGTGGGGCGTGAGAAGTCGGAGCGGACAAAACCCAAGCCAACCAAGGTTTTCTCCATTTCGGCTTCGCAACCCTCGGCCGATGCCATGGTGAGCATTTCGCTGAGGGTGGTCATCTTTTCGATAAGTTGGTGAAATTCAGTGGATTCGTAGTCGGTACGCTCGGCCAACTCTTGGTTGAGGCGGTCGAGGCGTTGCTGCATCTTGTCGATGTGGGCAAACGCTTTGCGCACTTCTTCGGCCACGGTGACGGTGTCGGTGGTGAGGATGTGTTGCGGCAAGTAGCCGATGGTGACATCGGCCGGCACGGCCACCGAACCGGAGGTGGGCGCCTGCAATCCGGCTATGATTTTGAGCATAGTGGATTTGCCCGCACCGTTTTTGCCCACGAGGGCTATGCGGTCGCGGTCGTTGATTACGTAGCTGATGTTGTCGAAGAGCGAACGGGCGCTGAATTCTACCGATAGATTATTGATTGAAATCATTTGCGAGTGTTGGCTTTTTTTTAACATACCTATGCCCGCTACGGATAGCGGGCATAGGCGTAATGGTATGAAAATAAGGTAGTTAGACCTTATTTAATCATGTCGAGGATAACTTGCTTGATGCTGTTGGCCAGAGCTTCGGCCTTTTCGGGGGTGGCGGCTTCGGAGTACACGCGCACGATCGGTTCGGTGTTAGATTTGCGCAGGTGAACCCACGAGTCGGCGAAGTCGATTTTCACGCCGTCAATGTCGGTGATTTGCTCGTTGGCATACTTGGCTTTGACATCGAGCAGCAGACGGTCCACGTCCAAACCGGGTTGCAGAGCCACCTTGGTTTTGAACATGGCGTATTGTGGCAGGGCGGCACGCACTTCGCTCGGCTTCTTGCCGCTCTTGGCCAGCATGGTCAGGAACAGGGCGATGCCCACCAACGCGTCGCGGCCATAGTGGATGGCGGGATAGATCACGCCGCCATTACCTTCGCCGCCGATAACGGCGCCGGTGCGCTTCATTTCGGTGACCACGTTCACTTCACCCACGGCAGCGGCTGTGTAAGAGCAACCGTGTGCACGAGTTACGTCGCGCAGAGCGCGGCTGGAACTGAGGTTGCTGACGGTGCTGCCGGGAGTGTGGGCCAACACGTAGTCGGAGATGGCCACCAACGTGTATTCTTCGCCGAACATTTGGCCGCCGTCTTGCACGATGGCCAAGCGGTCGACGTCGGGGTCAACCACGAAGCCCAAGTCGGCTCCGGATTCAGCCACCACGCGCGAGATGTCGGTAAGGTTTTCGGGCAGCGGTTCGGGAGTGTGAGCAAAGCGGCCGGTGCAGTCGCAGTTGAGCTCAATCACTTCTTTCACGCCGAGGGCGCGGAGGAGTTGGGGAATGACCACACCGCCCACGGAGTTGATGCAGTCCACGGCCACTTTGAAATTGGCGGCGGCGATAGCATCGCGGTCCACTAAGTCGAGGGCCAACACTTGGTCGATGTGCTTGCGGTTGTAAGTGTTGTTATGGTACACATGGCCCAGGTCGTGCACTTGAGCGAACTCGAACGATTCGGCTTCGGCGATGGCCAATACTTCCTTACCCTGAGCATCGTTGAGGAACTCGCCGTTCTCGTTGAGCAGTTTGAGCGCGTTCCATTGGATGGGGTTGTGCGAAGCGGTGATGATGATACCGCCGCAAGCCTTTTCGGCCACAACGGCAATTTCGGTGGTAGGGGTGGAGGCGGGGCCGATGTTAACCACGTCGAAGCCCATGCCCACCAATGTGCCGCATACCAAGTCCGAAACCATCGGACCGGAGAGGCGACCGTCGCGACCCACCACAATGGTGCGGGTGGTCAGCGTGGTGGTTTTATCAATAAATTTGGCATAAGCGGCAGTGAATTTCACCACGTCGAGGGGTGAAAGACCATCGCCGGCGGGGCCGCCGATGGTGCCGCGTATTCCTGAGATTGATTTAATGAGAGACATATTCGGTTAGTTTTAGGTAATAGTTGTGTTTATACTTTCGGACGGAAATAGCGCAAATCGTAGAGGTAGGGGATTACGTAAGCGATTTCGGAGGTGACGCCCATCTGCGATTTGATGATGATGAGCACGTGGGCATCCACCGGCAGGTATCTCAGAGGCACTTGGATGCCTTCGCCGTAGTTGTACGATGACGAGAGGCTGAAGTTGTTGTAGCGGAAATAGTAGTTACCACCCAGAGCGGAGTTGTTGCCTTCGGGCACATAGTCTTCGGCAAATTTGCCGTTGCCTTCGTACTTGCCGAGGTTGTAGCGCGAGAATCGGAAGTAGATAAGTTCGTCGTCTTCCACCATATTGCCTTCGGTGCCGGGGTCGAGCACCTTCATATAAAGGTTGCCGTCCTCGTCGAGGCGGTAGAAGGGTGCGTCTTCGCCGTACTCAAACACGGTGTCGGCCGGGATGTGGTTGATTACTACCTGGTCGGCCAAATAGTTGTTGGTATAGCGGTTTTCGTCGGCGAGCAACTCGGCATAGGTTTTGTCGTCGTTGCAAGCGGAGGAGAAGATGGCGGCCGCGAAGGCTGTGAGGATAGTCAAGTATTTGGTAACTTTCATTATAATAAGGGAGTAGGGGATTACGATTGGTGATTGGAAAGGTATAACTCTTTGTTGGTGGGAAGCAGCGAGCGGAAGAGTTCGGCCGCCTGCTGCAATGTGCCGCGGAACTCGCCGCCGGCCGCGTTCTTGTGGCCGCCGCCGCCGAAGTGCTCGCTGCAAAGCTCGTTGACGGGGAAGTTGCCCAGTGAACGCATCGACACCTTCACGTAGCCATTTTCTTCGCGCAGGAATGCGGAGTAAACCACCCCGGGGATGGCCAGCGGGCGGTTCACCAAGCCTTCGGTGTCGCCCTTGACATAGTGGAAGCGGTTAAGCTCATCGCGGGTGATGGTGATGAGCGCGGCGCCGTACTCGGCAAACACCTCCATCTTCTTGAGCAAGGCGTAGGAATTGAGACGCAGCGAGTTCTCGCTGTGAGTTTCGAACATACGGCGGTAAATGTCCTCCTTGTCAGCACCTTTGCGCACCAACTCGGCCACCACGATGTAGATTTCGGGGTCAGCACAGTTGTAGGAGAAATTGCCGGTGTCGGTCATCATGCCGGTGAGCAGAAACTCGGCTGCAGCCTTGTCGATGATGGTGAACATCTCCATGGCGCACAGCACCTTGAACAGCAAAAAGCATGTGGAACACATCTTCGGATGCGAGATGCACACTTGGGCAAAGTCTTCCGGGCCTAAGTGGTGGTCGATCAGCACTTTCGGTGCGGATGCTGTGGCCACTTCCGCGCCCACAGCGCCGATGCGGCTGAGTGCGTTGAAGTCGAGGCACACGATCAACTCGGCTTCGCGCACCAGCTGGGCGGCAAACTCCGGATAGCCGGTGGCATCTGTGATGTCCTTGGCGCCGGGGAGCGACATCAGCGAGTGGAGCAAGGCGTCGGGTGCTATGATGCGCACGTCTTTGTCGAGCTGCTGCAGCACGCTCTGCAATGCCAACGCCGCCCCGACGGCATCGCCATCGGGCGCTTGGTGGATGGTTATGACTATGCGATGCGCTTGGTCGATAAGCGCACGCAGGTGGCGGATATTTTTATCTTCGTTGAGTGGTGTAAGCATTCAATTTTCGGGTATATCGGCCGCGTGGCCGTTTTATCTTGCAAAGTTAACCACTTTGCGGCTATCTCACAACATTTTTAACGAAAAAAAACACCCTTTCCAAAACTTTTTCACCAAAAAGGCGGGCGGAAGCGCCGAAGCAGCCACCGCCCGAGGAGTGTCAGTTAGAATTTGAGTTGGAAAGCGATGCGATCATAATTACATTCTGAACCGTCATATCATTGTTATAAATGCTCAAACTGCGTAGCATTGCACAAATAATTCAAAAATGTGTAATTAGTTGAATAACAGCAGATTAGCAAAGTGATGAAATTCGCCTCTGAAAATAATTCGCCAAATATTGTGCCAAATTGAAATTTTTTTCGTAACTTTGCAAACAAATTGAAAACCTAAGGTTAATTATTAGAAGTTCTACAACCAATCTAAAAAAGTTTCCAATTATGAACGTAGAAATTATTGGCACCAATGCCGGCGCAGTTTGGACCGCCCTCAGCGAAGCTGCCGCCACCCTCGACACCAAGCAAATTAAAAAAGCAACTAAACTCAAAGACAAAGAGTTGTACGCAGCTCTCGGCTGGCTCGCTCGCGAAGGCAAAGTTACCCTCGCACCCGCCGACGACAGCAAAGAACTCCTCGTTACTTTGGCTTAAAGCACCCCTACCAATACAACAGCGGCAACCCCTCCGGGCTGCCGCTGTTGTATTTTAAAATTACCGGCTGAGCTGCTGCATCAGGGTGGGGATCGCGATGCGCTGCGGGCAGCGGCTGAGGCACGCTCCGCAACCGATGCAGCGGTCGGGCAAGTTGGCGCGGTTCACGCGGTGGAGGATGTATTGTCGCACCTGGTCGCCGCTCAGGCCTAAGCGCACAGCTTCATCGTGCGCCCGGAGCGTGCCTGGGATGTCCACGCCATAGGGGCAGGGCATGCAATGGTGGCAATTTACGCACCCGCTTTCGCCTGCGGTCAAAGGCTGTTGCTCGCGTGTAACTTCCTCACTGACAGTGGAGTGGGGGCTAACTCCCTCCACGTGGATGGCCGCCGTGGTGGCCGAAAGCGACTGCAACGTGCCCACCGGACAATGGTACTCGCACGCACCGCAACCTACGCACCGCCCGGCATCGACCGTGGGCACCGCGTTGCCGTTCGCCCCGCGTTCCATGGTGATGGCCGAGGCCGGACAGTGTGTGGCGCAACTGCCACAGTGTTGGCCGTAAGCCGCTGAAATACAGGTGATAACGTCCACCACGGCCACGCCGATCTGTATCCGGCGCTTCTGTTCCGGAGTGATAGGCATGATGGCTCCGGCCGGGCACACCTGCGAGCACGCGGTGCAATCCGGCCGGCAGTAACCGCGGGTAAAGTCCATCTGCGGCCGCATTGGGCTCAGCAGCGATGTGCTCGGCCGCAAAACCCCTTCCTTACAGGCAGTTACGCACAGTTGGCACGCCACACAGCGGCTCTCGAAGTTGCTCACCGATACCGCGCCGGCCGGCACGGGTAGGGTGGTGCGCTCGGCCGCCTGCTTAGTGCGCAGTTTGGCCACTCGGCGCGCGGCCGACGCCGTCACCGCGCCGGTTACGATGGCCGTCGACACCAAAAACGCGCGGCGCGAAGCGTCCTCCGGCGCAGCGTCTTCCTTAGTGGCCATGTGCTTGGTAGTGAATGATATAGCACCGTCATGGCATGCGTCCACACAGTCGAAACAAGCCACGCAACGGCTCAGGTCGATGGCATGGTTAGCCGTGTCGATGCAGTGAGCCTTGCATCGACGCCCACATCGCCCGCAGCTCACACACTTATCCAAATCAATGCGCGGCGCCACTACGGCGTGCCGCGAAATCAATCCGAGTACGGTGCCCACCGGGCAAATCGTGTTGCAATACGCACGTCCTGACCGCCAAGCAGTTACGGTCACCACAGTCAGCGTGGCGGCCGCCACCGTGAGGGTGATGATTTCCACTGATAACGGCACCACCGGCAACGCATCCGTCGTCTCGGATGCCCACACAGCCAATGGCCGCAGCAAACTCGCGGCAATCCGACCGAACGCGCTGTAAGGCTCTATCAATAAGGCAACTGCCGAAGCTGTCGCCGTCACCAATCCCAAGCAAAGCAAGGCCACAAAGCCCACTAACACGCCGATGCGCACCCGCTGATGAGCCGTACTGAACCGGTGCAATTTCTTGCGCTTCTTTTTAGATGCAAATCGTTTTCGCAGCCATATCACCACGTCCTGCATCACGCCCAGCGGACACACCACCGAGCAATACACGCGTCCAACCAACCAAGTGACAACCACAATCGCCGCCACCACTAACAGGTTGAGCGCCAACGCCGCCGGCACGAACTGCACCCGCGCCATCCACGGCCACAGTTGAGCCGCCGTCGCCGTCGTATCTATAAATAATAATGTAGTGGCACACAGCGAGGCCACCGCCAACAGAATCCTAATTTTGCGCATCATATCAAAAAAACAATTAGACCGCAAATATAGCGAAAAAAAACGAAACCGCCGCCCCAGACGCCAATTTTTAAAAGATTTCGCTCCCAACACCAAATTTCAGATAATCAATATTATGTTAAATTGCATCCTCCCCGCCTTCCGGCAAGGCGGCCGCGTCCCGTCCCACTGCGCGCCCGCCCCGCCGCCCGCTGCGCGGCGAGCCCACCCACCGACGGCCGCCAGGCGCTGCCAATGCTCGGCGCAGCGAAGCGCCCGCCGCGGTGCGGTTCGGTGGCTGTAGCCTCGAGG
>CAMGBT010000081.1 GCA_946011725.1 uncultured Bacteroidales bacterium
CCCTCCCCCGCCACCCCGGCGACACCGTCAAACTCCTCGGCCGCATCAACCCCGGCTACACCGGCACCGTCGAAACCCTCCTCCCCCCATCCTCCCTCCCCGCCGCGAGCCTCGCCCGCGCCCAAGCCGACGCCGCCACCACCCCGGCGACAGCCGAAGCCTCGGCACAGCGAAGCGCCCCGCCGCAAGCCGTAATATACCGCATCCTCCTCGACACCGGCACCGGCTTCGAATGGCGCGCCCCCATCGACTCCCGCCTCCTAAAGCCGACCGACTAAGGTTCCAACGCCCCTCAATTTCTGAGGCGCTTTTACACGCTTTTTTATTTTTTATTTTTTATTTATGTTTTGGCTTATACGCTTATTATCACGGATCAAGTCAGAATTCTGGCGTTTTGTAATTTTTAAGAAAATCTCTAAACGATTAACTCTCCACGGAGAACGGTACAATTTTTCACGTGATTGTAGGATTTTATTGTCAGATGGATCAAATAAATGCGACATAAATTTAGGTGAATATGTCACTTTATATGGGACTATCCAGTCTCAGCATAATGGTAAAGTGACATTTGGCGATTTTACCCGTTTAGGTAAGAATTCCATCATTCGATGTGTTGACCAAGTATCAATTGGATCTTATACTGCAATTGCAGATAATGTAGTTATCTCTGATAATGGTAATCACCCAATTGATCCTGTATTCCGCAGAAAAATGAAAGAGGACGCTCTTGATGGAGATATGAGATTATGGAAACACTCTCCTCATGCACCAATCATAATCGGCGAAAATGTATGGATATGTGAAGGTGTGCGTATTAATCGCGGTGTAACAATCGGGAATAATTCAATTGTTGCAGCAGGATCAATCGTAACAAAAGACGTTCCAGATAATTGCATTGTAGCTGGGATTCCGGCAAAAATCATAAAATATATTGGCTAATCAGTCTACAGCCAGCCGTGTGTACAAAAATACGTTAGTTCTGTATTTTCGTACTTTTATCACGCTTTTCATATCGCTCTTCACTTCAAGAATCACACTTGAAGCTCTTGGAGTTGTCGACTTTGGTATATATAATGTAGTCGGAGGCATTGTAGCTCTATTAGCATTCATCACTCAAACACTAACGGTTACTTTCCAACGATTTCTATGTTTAGACATAGCCAAAGGCGATAAATCTGGACAACAATCCACAATTGGAGCAGCTATACTGCTGATGGTTGCATTAACTATCGTAATTGTAGCCCTATGTGAGACCGTTGGAATATGGTTTCTTAAGAATAAAATAAATGTTGTTGATAGGGATTATAGTACTGTTTTAATAGTCTTTCAGTGTAGCATCGTTTGCTTTATTATTAATTTATTCAGATCAATCTACAATTCTATAATCGTATCAACAGAAAAGATGACGGCCTATGCATACATTTGCATAATTGAAGTCGTTACAAAGTGCGCCATAGCATATACCTTGTTTTTGGCTGAAAGTAATCGCTTAGAACTTTATGTGTATCTTACATTAGTCAATAGTGTTATCATTTTCGCCACTTACTTTATTTACTGCCAAGTCCGATTCCCTGATTTAAAGCCATCCTTCACTAATGTCATATCGCGATTGCGCCAATTAACATCCTTTTGTATGTACGGAATAGTTGGAAGTATGTCACACATTATCAAGTTTCAATCTCTCAATATTATTCTCAATATATTTGGTGGCCCAATACTAAATGCGGCACGAGCTATCAGCATTCAAGTTTATTCCGCTTTGAATAGTTTTATTTCAAACTTCCAAACAGCCTTTTCGCCATATATGATAAAGCAAACGACTTTATCAGAACAAACAAGCGCGAATTCCATTTATAGCTTCTCGTGGCTCTCATTTCACATAGTTGCTTTACTTTTCTCGCCGGTTATATTCAACACAGATTGGATTCTATCATTTTGGCTAGGTAATAACGTCCCGCCAATGACCGCCATATTTATTAGAATAGTACTACTTATGGGCGTTTTTGATGCTCTTTCAAGTCCGCTGATAAATATTATATATGGGAAAGGCAAAATTAAGCTATTGCAGATCTTACTATTCATTATAAATATAAGTATAATCCCTATAACTTATTATGTTTTAAAGAGAACCGAATCACCGATATTTTTGTACGTACTTGACTTTAGCGCAGTATTTCTCTGCTATGCAATACGTATTTATATTGCATCTAAATATAATTATATAACAATTGGTGAGTACCCCTCTCGCCTTCTCATCCCAATTACTCTTATCCTCATCACAATTTCAGGCCTTTTCTCGCTTTGTTACTTCAAATACTGTTCGGCTTTTTATACTTCATTAATAATTGAGATTATCTACCTAAGTGCTTGTCTATACGCATATAGAAGTTTAATTAAAAATTTGATTTCAAAACGAATAAAACTCCAAAAAAAATGAGAAATAAAATCTACTGGTTATTTTCGCTCATATATACTCCATATCTTCTGATTTGGCTAACATTAGATACTGAGGGACGCAAATTGCTGATTGAAGACATTAAATGCAACTCTCATAATAAAGCATTCCCATTTAAGCGGAGCTTGTACGCTTTGCGATATCTTTATCTGCTTTTTGCAGATTCATACTTTCATGAGATCGTGAACTATCGCGCACGGAATTGCAAGATTAGACATTTCTTTTTCTTCAAACATCACTATTTCACCATTCCTCGTGATGCCAAAATAGGTGGTGGTATTATTTACAATCATCCCTACTCAACAATCTTGAATGCTAAACAGATTGGAGTAGGGCTTAGAGTAAAAAATAACATCACTATCGGTAATAAGAATGATGATGAGTCACTCCGACCGATTATTGGAGACCGTTGCACAATCGGTGTTGGAGCAATTATTATTGGTAATATCGTAATAGGCAACGATGTGACCATTGGAGCCGGCGCAGTTGTAACAAAGAATATTCCGAGTAACTGTGTAGTAGCTGGTGTGCCTGCCAAAATCATCCGAATTAACAATCCTGAACATGTATAACATTGTATTAGCTACCGATGACAACTATGCCACCCACGCATGTGTGGCAATTGAGTCGTTGTTGCGGACATTCTCATCCCCTGGTAACATCCGCATATTTCTCTTAGGCAACCATTTATCCGAAAAATGGGAAGAGCAAATATCCAAGCGCATAGCTCATTACGATGCTACCGCAGTATTCATTCCAATAAATGACATCGAGACTCAATTAAAATCCAAACTTGAAATCAATTCATTATCGCTAACCACTTATTCCCGTTTGTTGCTTACCGAGCTATTACCCACAGATGTCGATAAAGTGCTTTATATGGACTGCGATATGTTGGTTTCGTCAGATTTGAAGCCTCTTTTAGACACTGACCTAACTTCTTACGAGCTTGCAGCTGTAGAAGACACGATGTACCCTGAATTAAAAACTCAAATCGGCCTTAATTCTACCGATGCCTATTTCAACGCAGGCTTGTTGCTGATTAATTTAAAGAAATGGCGTGAGCAAAACATACTAAATAAGTTCATCAGTTTCATTTCACGTTTTAATGGCCAAGTGCCCCACTTAGATCAAGGCGTGCTTAATGGAACTATCACCAACTGGCTGTGTCTTCCGCTTAAATACAATGTACAAGCGCCGGTATTTGCATTCAAAAGACATACAGATATGTTAAAGTATTATTCTTTAACAAGTTTCTATTCTCCACAAGAATGCGACTCAGCTAAAAAGGCTCCGGCAATTATTCACTTCACCAGCTTCTTCTTGCAAAGACCTTGGTTTAAATTCTGCTTACACCCTTTCAAAGACAAATACCGCGAAATAGCATCAGATTTGTTCCCTGATTTTAAACTTTCAGGGAACAGCAAATTAACCATTACTCATAAACTCAAAAGCATTGCTTTTGTAAACTTTCAGCAATTGTACTTGATACTACGATGAATTCTCCAAAGTTTATCATTTTTTCTTATGACTATCCGCCTTGTAATGGCGGAATAGCTCGGCTCTGCGGCGAAATTCGCAAGGAGTTGATGCGCCGCGGCTACACTGTCGAGGTCATCACTTGTGTAGCCGGCGAGCAAGAGCAAGGTGTTACTCGTATGCCACTCCGCCGTGGCTTACTCGAAATGAAAATGGTGGCGGCACTGAAGCGTTGCTATCAAAAAGGCGACATCGTTATCACCGACACTTGGCACCCATGCGGCATGCTTTCTATGCTCTGCGGATGCACCACGTTTATGTTAGCTCATGGTGCTGAAATACTTCCCTCGCATGGTTATGCCAATACTTGGCTGTGGAAATCCTATCGCCGTCGGATGCTTGCTAAAGCCACCGGCGTAGTGGCAAATAGTCATTACACTGCCGACTTGGTCAACGATTGCTCGCCGAAGGCCAATTGCATCGCCATTCCGTTGGCGATTGATGCCGACTACTTCCATCCGACTGCGTCGAAGAACACGCAAGATGACATCTTGCGTATCTGTTCATTGTCGCGACTTAATAAATATAAGGGGCACGACTTCATTATCCGAACGATTGCTTCTCTTCCCGATGATTATAAGCGCCGCCTACACTTTGAGATTGGCGGCAAGGGCTCGTATAAATCAGAGTTGGAGCGACTTACTGCTGATTTGGGTTTGAATGATGGCACGGTGGAATTCCTTGGCTTTATGCCCGATAGCGAAGTGCTCAACTTCTATTCGCGCAACGACCTATTTATCCTTTGCACCCGCGAAGAGCACAACGCCGGCAATGTCGAAGGCTTCGGATTGGTTTTCACCGAAGCGCAAGCGTGTGGCACTGCGGCTATAGGCACTTGCACCGGCGGCATCCCTGATGCCATCTGCGATGGTGAAGGAGGCTGGCTCATTGAACAGGATAATGAAGACCAACTCCGAAAACTGCTTATGCACGCCATCGACAACAAATCGCTAATTCAACAGCAGGGCGAAGTTGCTCGCCAACGCGTCATTCGCGACTGCAACTGGCAAATCTACTGCTCTAATCTATTAGACTTTATCAACAAAACGATTCAGCGCTAATGCTTCTGTGCGCCATACAAAGTGTGATTGATGATGCCAAGGCCTACTTTTGGTGGTATCACGCTTTTGTGTTGTTATTCACTGTAATAGTGCTATTTAACATCAATAACCGCTCGCTGACTTTCAACAAGGCAATTGGCTGGCTGTTGGCTCTTGGTGCGATACTTTTCATCACTTTCCGGCCGCCTGTGTGGCAAGTGTTCGGCGATGTAAACAATTATATTCAATTCTTTGAGAATTCTCGTTTACGTTCGTTTGACTGGGAAGCAAAGGATTTGGGTTTTGAATGGTCAATGCACTTTTTCAATCGCTGGGATTATTGGATATGGTTCTTATTCTATGCCATCCTATACGTTGTGCCACAGCTTTTTATCTCGCAGAAGTTGCTCCCGAAGCATTCGGCCATCTGCTTTGTGATGCTTGTCGGTTGCTTTAACTTTTTTGGTTATGGCTTTAATGGTATGCGCAACGGTGCGGCCTGCGCTTTGGTTATGCTCGGCATGTTCGACCGCCGACTGTTGGTAAAACTGTTACTTTTCATCGTAGCACTTTCCATCCACAAGTCCGTAATCATCCCTATTTGTGCTTACATCCTTGCCACACGGGTTGACAAGACGCAGCTCTACTTCATTATTTGGGTGATTTGTCTCCTTGCTGCACTATTCCTATCCAATCTCGTAAACTATCTGATTGACGTCTCGTCATTTATTGAAGACGACCGAGTCAACTATCTAACCAGTACATTTGATTCTTTGGAGAATAATGCGGGCGTGCTTTTTTCTCGTAAGGGCTTCCGATGGGACTTCGCCTTGGTTAGTAGCGTACCGATTATCCTTGGCTTTATCACTGTGGTAAAAGATAAAATCCGCAACGAGCGCTATTCTATTCTGCTAAATACATACATTTTAGCCAACACTTTGTGGCTGTTTACAGCCCGCATTCCATTTAACAACCGATTCGCATACTTATCGTGGTTCTTGGCACCTCTACTTCTCACAATTACGGTGCTGATTAATCCAAGACTCCGCACTTCAAATAATCTCCTCCTATTAATATTAGTTAATGCAATACTAACTTTACTAATATAACATGGCCTCAAATCCCAAAGTAACGGTTATGATACCGGTTTATAACGGTATGCCGCTAATCAAATTGTCGACCGGCTCTTTGATGCGACAATCCTATCAGAATTGGGAATGTATTATCGTTGACGATGGCTCAAACGACGGCACATCGGAATACATTGATTCCTTAGAAGACCCCCGATTCATTATTCACCATTTCAAAGAAAACAAGGGACGTCCATATGCTCGCCAAAAGGCGCTCGAAATGGCATCGGGTAAATACCTCGCAATGCTTGACGATGATGACCTCTATCATCCCGAGAAACTTGCTCTTCAAGTAAAATTTATGGAAGAGCATCCTGAAGTAGCTTTAGTAAGCACTGCTATGTGTTCTTTTGGCACAACCACGGACATTCTTCGCCGCCGCGGTGCCGTCCACTTGGAAATTTGCGATTTTACCGGTCGCAACCTTCCCATTCACGCGGCATCAATGATGCGCACCGAGCGAGCAAAGCAATTTCATTACAATCCCACGCTTAAGAGTGGAGAAGATGTTGATTATTTGCGTAAGTACCTAAACGGTCAACAATTGGCTAATCTTCCTGAAATCCTCTACTACTATTCAGAGTTTGACTCTGTGAACAAAAAAGGTATTCTGCAAGCCTATCCGTTGCTGGCAAAAGCTCACCTTAGCTATGGCGAGTATAAACTTGCTTTCATAAATATCGCGAAGTATCTCATCCAATCCATCCGTTTCTGCTTTTTGAGCAAAGATGATGTGCTCAAATCACGCGGCACGGAACTCAACGAACAAGAATTGGCAGACTTTAACCAATACGTCAAGCCGTTTATCTAACTTTATAATTTCTAATGCAAATCATCCTTCTTTCCGGCGGTTCCGGCAAACGGCTCTGGCCACTGTCGAACGGCACGCGCTCCAAGCAGTTCCTCAAGTTGCTTTCAGCACCCGACGGGTCAATGGAGTCGATGGTGCAACGCGTGGTGCGACAGCTATCCCAAGCCAACATCGATGCACCTATCACCATTGCCACCTCCGCCTCGCAGCAAGACGCTATCATCGCCCAACTCGGCAATGCCGTCACCATTGTGGCCGAACCGGAACGCCGCGACACTTTCCCGGCCATCGCCTTAGCTTCCGCTTTCCTTAGCAAAGAGCGAAAATTAGCCGACAACGAAGTCGTGGTGGTAATGCCTTGCGACCCATATACCGAGCTATCCTACTTCGACACCATCAAGCAAATGGCGCAACAAGTCGAAGCCAACCTCGCCGACCTCGTGCTTATGGGCATCCGACCATCCGAAGCGTCTACCAAGTTCGGCTACCTCGTGCCAAATCCTACGATTCCGTCTCTCATCCAGTCGTTCACTGAGAAACCATCGCGCGAACGCGCTTGCCAACTACTCGGCCAAGGCGCCGTGTGGAATGGCGGCGTGTTTGCTTTTCGCCTCGGATACCTCCGCAGAATCATCGATAAATACTTGCCAAATACCTCTTTCACCGAATTCCGTTCGCGCTATTCCGAGCTTCCCAAAATCAGCTTCGACTACGAAGTAGCCGAGAAAGCCACTTCCGTGGGCGTGGTATACTTCAACGGCGCTTGGAAAGACCTCGGCACTTGGGACGCACTCTCGCGCGAACTATCACACAGCTGCATCGGCCTCGCTTTCGAACATCAATGCGCCGACACCACCGCCATCAACGAGCTCAACATCCCATTAGTGTGCCACGGCACCACCGACCTCATCGTGGCAGCGTCACCCGATGGAATCCTCGTGGCCGATAAGTCGCGTTCCGACAACCTCAAACAAGCTGTTGGAATGCTCAACCAACGCCCAATGTACGAAGAACGCCGCTGGGGCACTTACCGCGTTATCGACAACGTGGAATTTCCCGACGGATTCTGCGCCCTCACCAAGCAACTCACCCTTAACCCCGGCTGCTCAATCAGCTACCAACGCCACGCTTGCCGCGACGAAGTGTGGACCTTCATCGACGGCCAAGGCGAAATCGTGCTCAACGGACAACGCTCCGCGGTTAAACGCGGCGACGTCATAACCATCCCCGCCGGCACCCTCCACGCCCTGCGCGCCACCACCCCCCTCACTTTCATCGAAGTCCAACGCGGCACCTCCCTCATCGAAGAAGACATCCAACGCTTCCCCTTCACCTGGTAATAATATGAGAGTACTTCATCTTCTTAAAACATCCGATGGGGCAAAGTGGGCTCTAAGACTTATGAAACAATTAGTTGATCATGGTATAGAAGTTCATGTTGCTCTTCCTCTTAATGGAACACTCATTCCGGAGTACCATCGCCTTAACATTCAAACTCACAGCTTTAATTGCTCCTTATTACACCTCCATGATTCGATTACTCAGTTAAGAAGAATCGTGGAAGATGTCAAACCTGACATTATCCATTCTCATTTTGTAATTACTACTATGATAATGAGATTAGGCTTACGAAAATGTAACATTCCACGTATTTTCGAAGTGCCGGGGCCACTACATCTTGAGCATAAGCTTACAAGATGGATAGACGTTATCACCGCCCAAGACAACGATTACTGGATTCCAACATGCAAATGGAGTTATGACCGCTATGTAAAATCAGGTGTTCCTCAAGAAAAGCTGTTCCTTACATACTATGGAACTGACATCAATCAAGCCAATTATAAATCCGGATTTTTACGTACAAAGTACAATATTCCATCGGATAAGTTCATTGTGGCTATGGTGGCTTTTATGTATCCGCCCAAAAAATGGTTAGGCCAAAAACGTGGCATCAAAGGACACGAGGACTTTATCGATGCTCTTGCTTTAATCCAAGATGAATACCCGAATATTCAAGGCATCTGCATTGGTGGCGCTTGGAACGGAGCCGTCAAGTACGAACATTCTATTCATCAATATGCAAAAGCTAAAAATGTCAATGTAATATTCACTGGAACATTGCATAATATCGGTGAGTGTTATCAAGATATCGACTGCGTAGTGCATCCATCTCACAGCGAAAACCTCGGAGGTGCAGGTGAATCATTATTGCTTGGAGTACCTACCATAGCCACTGCAGTTGGCGGTTTCCCGGATATTGTAATAAATGAGCAAACCGGTTTACTCATACCACCACATAGCCCTCAAGACATTGCCGAAGCAATTGTTCAAATGTATAATAACCCTTTGCAGGCCAAAGAAATGGCCAACTGCGGTAAGAAGCACGTGTCGAATATTCTCAATGTAGTAAACACTTCAAATCAAATTGTTGATTTCTACAGACAGTTACTAAATAAGTAATTCTAACACATCCATCCTAATGCCTTTCGACATTTTCTCTAAGCTTTTCACTTGGTATTTCAGTAAGAAATATTCCACTCGTTGGATAGTATTCCTTATTGATTGTATCATCATATTTATATCGCTTATCTTAGGCAAATTTTTAGTGTTGGGAACGCATTATTGTTTTGGGCACTTTACGTCAATTATATTATCCGAAATTGTCTTGGTATCTATTTTTGGCTGTAGCTTTCTTTATTTTAAAACATATTGCGGATTCTTGCGCTTCTCAACATACTTCGATTTATTTCGAATAACATTTGCTATTGCTTCAAGTTGCCTTATAATAGTATTAGCTAATTACGTCCTTCAATTTTTTGATTTCCAATTACCACTAATACAGTGGAACTTTGAGGAAATTACTATAGCATTTGCATTAAGTAATTTTACAATTTACTCATATCGACTGTTCGTCAAGGCCGGATTTGAATCGTTCAACCTCGATAGCGCCATCCCGGTGGCCATCTACGGCACCAAAGCCGGCGGAATCGCTTTGGCCAACAGCATCTGCAGTGTCAAGGACAAGCGCTACCGGCTCAAGGCCTTCATCAGCGACGACCGCCAACTGCGCAACGTCAACCTTATGGGCCGTCCGGTACTGTTCAACGATGGTGTCGTGGTCGAAAGCCTCACTCGCCTCGGAGTCAAGGTGCTGTTGGTGTCGCCGCTGAAGACGCAACTCTTCACCAAGAATCAGCAGATGGTCGACGCCGTCACTTCTGCCGGCATCAAGATTATGATGATGCCGGTGGAGGCGGAATGGGACGGCAAAAGCGAACTATCGCTCAATCAGCTCCACAATGTGGAGATCGAGGACCTGCTGCCGCGCGACAAGATTGAAATCGACATGGAGGCCATCGGCCGTCTGCTCACCGATAAGCGCATTCTCATCACAGGCGCCGCCGGCAGCATCGGCAGCGAGATGGTGCGCCAAGTGGCCGCGTTCCGTCCTGCCGAGCTTATCCTCATCGACCAAGCGGAAACGCCCATGCACGACATCCGCCTGATGATGGCGCGCCGTTTCCCGGATATTAAAACGGCCACCATCGTCACCTCTATCACCAACCAAACCCACATGGAGCAACTGTTTGCGCAGCATCGGCCCCACTTCGTGTTCCACGCCGCCGCTTACAAGCATGTGCCCATGATGGAGGACAATCCCGCCATCGCCGTGCAAAACAATATCGCCGGCACGCGAATTATCGCCGACTTGGCCGTGAAATACGGCACCACGAAGTTCGTGATGATTTCCACCGACAAGGCGGTCAACCCCACCAACGTGATGGGCTGCTCCAAGCGCATCTGCGAAATCT
>CAMGBT010000082.1 GCA_946011725.1 uncultured Bacteroidales bacterium
CCAACATCCCCGGCACAGAAGTGCTCATCGCCACCCTCAGCCTCGACCAAATCCAGAAATACCGCCGCGCCTTCCCCGCAGCCGCCGACGCCGACACCTTCAGCATCCAACCCTAACCGCCGCCCCGCGCCGCTAACTCATGCGGCGGGGCCATCCGGGCGGTGTTCGGCTGCCGCCTCACCACGGCAACCAGCCTACGGCGGGCCATCCGGCGGCGCGGGCGTAGCGGCGTAGAATGTTACTATTTAATGAGTGTATTACGTCCCAAAAAATATTATTTAAAAAACAATGAAAAGTAGGGTAAATATCACTCTTCTTTATGCCCTCAATGTTGTAAATCTCATTGCGGAAATAATATGCCTGCTATTTGGATTACAGTTTATGGAACTCGGTTTGGTTAACGTCGATTTGGTTAACTGTACTATTCCGATCACCTTCCTGATTAACCTATTAATTATATGTCGAATTCGCTTCTTTAAATTGGGCTGTTGGTTTTATTGCCTGTTGATAATTCTTGTATTGGTGGTTCTGCCATCATTTCAACGAGTGAATATTTGGTACTGGTCAGCGCTGACTTTCAACATGGTAGTATGCTCGGTTACAACGATATTGGCTATGAAATTGCCTTCAACGGATTCATCTTCTAATTCTGACCTGAAGTATTCACCCCATGTCATCATTCAATTAATCATGGTTGCTCTGATAGTGTTCTGTTTTTCGATATTGCGTCTTTCAATAGGAGATGCTGTTCTCTTGTCGTTATTCCTGATATTGCCAATTCTGATTTTGATTCTTAATATTCCAATATTTCGAATAATTATCGGTCAAGCCATTGCTAAAGTACGGAGGCCTTTGACCATAGCGAGTTTATGCTTTTCGGCAATAAATTTTGTATTATCGTTTATAGTCCTGTATCATCCTCATTATTATCTTTTAATTTCTTTTGCCTTACTTCTTTTCAATATAATTACGGTCATGCGGGTGAGGGCTGATATTGCGCTCGACAAGCGCTTCCATGTCAAAGGCCGCCTCCTTTGGCGCAAATTCCGACGACTAATAGGCTGAACCCAATTCCATCCAACAGTGCGAACGCTACACTTTTACAAACGCGTTCCGCTAACTATTTGATAACAAAGCCGCCTGAATTATTAAATAATTACAGATTTTTGAGCGGAAGGCTTGACAAATTGCGTTTTTTTGCACTAACTTTGCAGAAACTCTCGCCGATGATGATGCATTCGCCCACATATCCCACGTTCTCATCAACCGCGGCCGCGGCTGACCACCGGAGCACGCAGCACGTGGGCTACTACTCCTACGGTCTGCCTCACCGCCAAGCTGATGGCCAGCCGCGCTCCTACGCTTGGCAGCACCTGCTCATAGCCCGCGCCATCGAGAACCAAGCCTGTGTGGTGGGCGCCAACCGTTGCGGCCGCGCCGGCAACGATGTCTACGACCACCAATCCTTCATCTTCAACCACTTAGGCCAACCCGCCACCGGCGCCACTCCCCCACCCTTCTGCGCCAACATCCCCGGCACAGAAGTGCTCATCGCCACCCTCAGCCTCGACCAAATCCAAAAATACCGCCGCGCCTTCCCCGCAGCCACCGACGCCGACACCTTCAGCATCCAACCCTAATGCCTCCGCGGCGCTGCGCGTCCGAGCAAAAGCTCGGACGCGGGTGCAAAAAGGCTCCGCGCTGACCGCTGCCGTCCGCTGCCTGCTGCCTGCACATAGTTTTGGGTGTAACTATGTTAAACTTTGTTAAGGATGGGGCGGCGGTGGGGATTTTTTGTTAACTTTGTGTATGATTGATGTGATTTCGGCATTTTTCGACTTCCACTGGGTACGGTATGTACTTTTGGCAGTGTACGTTATGTCGGTGGTTGGCATCACCGTGGTGATTATTTCTGAGAATCGCAACCCGGTGAAATCGCTGGCATGGGTCACCGTGCTGTTTCTGCTGCCCGCGGTCGGTCTCATTCTGTACCTATTCTTCGGCCGAAATATTCGCAACACGCGCAAAATTTCGCTTCGCTTCCGGCGCCGGCTTTCGCGATGCAAAGCCCCGCACACATCCGACTACACCTCTTTAGGGCTGTCGTCCGAATCGCTGCAGCAAATCACCTTAGGAGCCAACCTCACCGATGCCCAGCTCTACATCGTCAACGCCGCCGAAGTCTTCACCAACGGCACCGACAAGTTTGCCCGCCTACAAGAGGACATCCGCGCCGCCCGGCATTACATCAACATCCAATATTACATCATCGAGGACGATACTATCGGCAACATCATCGGCGACTTGCTCATTGAGCGGGCTAAGGCCGGTGTGACGGTGCGCGTTATCTACGATCACGTGGGCTCGTTCAACGTGCGCAACAAGCTGTTCAAGCGTCTCGCAGCCGCCGGCGTGCAAATCCACCCCTTCTTCGAGGTCACCTTCCCCCAATTCGGCACCCGCATCAATTGGCGCAACCACCGCAAGATCTGCGTAATCGACGGGCGTGTGGGGTACATCGGCGGTATGAACATTGCCGACCGCTACATCAGCGGCGGCAAATTCGCCTTGTGGCGCGACACCCACCTGCGGGTGGAGGGGCCGGTGGTGGCTTCGCTGCAATACTCCTTCGCCGTGGACTGGCACTTTATGGGCAAGGAGCCCATAGCCGAAGTGGCCGAATGTCAACCCGTGGCCAATCCCACCATGTACGGGCAGTTGGTCACCTCCGGGCCCTCGTCGAAGTGGCCCAACATCGCCTTCATGCTTCATCAGGCCATCGGCGCCGCCAGCCGCCGCATCTACATCCAAACGCCCTACTTCTTGCCCACCGACTCGCTGCTCAAAGCCCTGATCACCGCCGCTTTGGCCCGCGTGGACGTGCGCGTGATGCTTCCCGCCCGCTCCGATTCGCACCTGCTCGACTTCGCCTCGGCCTCCTACATCAGCCAGTGCCTTGGCGCCGGAGTTAAGTTCTACTTCTACCGCCCCGGCATGCTCCACACCAAGTGCATCATCATCGACGACGAGCTCACCACCGTGGGCTCCACCAACTTCGACTTTCGCAGCTTCGAGCACAATTTCGAAGCCAATTTATTTATTTATTCCAAACAGTTTAATGAGCAGATACTCAGCGTGTTCCGCGCCGATATGGCCGAGAGCGAACGCGTGTTCGCCGCGCAATGGCGCAAGCGCCCAATCGTGCGCCGTGCCGTTGAATCGGTGGTGCGTCTGCTCGCCCCCATTCTCTAACTATGCAACCACTCGACCCAACCGCTATGCGCGAGCGCTTCTGCCAACTGCTGCGCCAAACCAATCGCGAAAATATCGAATACGTAATCGAAGACCTCGACGCCTGGGGCTTCTTCATCGCACCCGCCTCGGTGCGCAACCACTTCAACTTTGCCGGCGGCCTGCTGGCTCACTCGCTCAACGTGTACGACGCCGCCATGGCCATCCGCGGTGCCATGATTCCGCTGCGCCCCGAGCTTGAAAAGCAGTTGCCCGAGGACTCGGTGGCCATCGCCGCGCTGCTCCACGACGTGTGCAAATCATCCATCTACAAATTAGTGACCCGCCGCCGCAAAAGCGAGATCGGCACATGGGAGGATGTTCAATCATACGAAGTGGACTACTCCGACCTGCCCGTGGGCCACGGCGAGAAGTCAGTAATCATGCTCCTGCGCTCCGGCCTCGACCTCGAAGACGCCGAAATCTGCGCCATCCGCTGGCATATGTCGCCCTGGGACATGCCCATGCAAAGCATCGAAATGGACAAGAACCTGCGCACCGCCCAGCGCCAATCGCCCCTCACCTCGCTCATCCACGCCGCCGACTCCTTAGCCGCACATATGTTAGAGATGGACGCCACCTCCGTGTAAATTGCTAATTTTTAGTTAAAAAAGTTTGCTATTCCATAATATTTCACTAAATTTGCATCGCGTTTAAAAAAACGATCAACTATATGCTTCAATAAATAATAACCCACACCATTCATCTATACCACAATGAGCAACGCTCAATACTTATACCTCAACTCGCGCGACGAATTCTACCGCGTAGACGTGTCGAAAATCGTTTTCTTTGAAAGCGATGGAAACTACACCGGCATTGTGCTCAACAACACAATGAAGGGCAATGTGTGCGTAAACCTTGCACAAATGCAGCAAATCCTCAACGACAGTCTCAAGGAGCGCGCTTGTGTGTTTGCTCGCGTGGGTAAACGCCACATTATCAACCTCAAATATGTATACCACATCGCCATCACCCGCCAAAAATTGGTGTTGAGTGATGGTGAGAATTTCGAATATCACCTCAACGTGTCGAAAGACGCTCTCAAGAAGTTGCGCGACGTGTACGTGTCCGGTCTCGCGTCATCCTTGGAGAAATCGCTCGACAAATAACCTCATACGATGGAAAGACTCAACGGAAAAACAATTTTGGTGGGACGCAGTCAGCAAGGCAATGTGTTGCACATCAATATTGCGGGCATCAATAAGGTTGGTGTTATCAACCGATCGGTGCCCGGCAGCGTCAGCCGACTCAATCCCGCTGCACATAGTGCACACCTCAGCCTGACAATCGATGCATCCGGCAACATCAAGGCGCAGAACCTCAAAGACTCCAACTGCACCTACGTCAACCATCTGGAAATCAGTAGCAAGGTTGTCATGCCCAACGATGTCGTGGAATTGGGTAAGGATCACTTCCAAGTCGCCGTCCAAGACATTCTCAACGCCGCTAAGCAGCTGGTGCCGAATCCCAGGTCATCCGATCCTGAAAAGTCCAAGCCCACATACAATGTGCACCACTTGTTCCGCGTTTGGAACGACTACAAAGAAAAATGCAAGGATATCCAAATCCGCCGAACTAAAGCCATGCGCTACCAACGTCTACCGATGTTGTTTTCAATGGGCGGCGGCGCATTAGGCATTGCTTTGGCGACTTGCTTTGGCGAGAGCTTTAAGGAGTTCGGAGGAGGCATCTCCATAATCGGCTTTGGCCTTGCGATTTTCTTCTGGTTACGCGATCCGACCTTGACATTCACCGAGGAAAAGGAGCAACTCGACAAGGATATGGAACGTATGTACTTGTGTCCCAATCCCGACTGCAACAAGATGCTGCCGCTGAAGGATATGGATTTCATCCTGCGCCAATACGACCACAAGTGCCCCTACTGCAAATGCAACTACGTGGATAAGCACTAATCCCGCACCGCAAACCATCGCAAGGTGAGCGGCAAGGGAGTGCGATGAAAAGCAGCCCGCGCATCGGCTTTGATAGCTGATGCGCGGGCTGTTATGTGAGGCGGCCGGATTAGCGGCGGATGGTGGTGGCGGTGGTGCCTTGGCGGCGGATGTAGATGCCGGGGGTGAGGGCGTCGGCGCTTACTTCTATGCCTTGGAGGTTGAAGTAGTGCACGGGGGCGGCGGTGTCTACGTCGAGGTCGGTGACGGAAGCGTCGGAGCCTTCGTACACGAGCATGTCGCCGGTGGAGTGGAGGTCGTAGGTGATCCACATCTTGGCGGAGGCGGCTTGGACGTTGGCGCGAGTGCAGACGTTGGCCTCGTCGGCGTAGTCGGAGTCAATGACGATGAGCTCGCCGAAGTGGGTGAAGTCGCGCTGCGGCAAGGATGCAATCATGCTGTCCATGGATGAGCCGGCAATTTGGTTGCCGTAGCAGTTGAGGTAGTTCAAGTTGGGACACGCGCTGAGGTCGAGTTCGGTGAGTAGGTTCATTTCGCAACTGAGCGAGGTGAGCGCCGGGTTGCCGGTGAGGTCGAGCGCGGTGAGGTCGTTGAGGGCCACGTTGAGCTCGGTGAGGTGCGGCAGGTTGGTGACATCGAGGGAGGATAGTTGGGAGTAGAGCAGCAAGAGCTCGGTGACGTCGCCGTAGACTTTCACGGTGGTTCCGGTGAGATTGAGGGTGAGCGCTTCGCCGTTCCAGCCGGCGATTTCAGCGCCTTCTACCACCGGGGTGTAGTTGCTGTCGGCAAACTTCACGGTCATCATGGTGTAGTCGGCGGTTGGGCGAGTGAAGGTGAAGAACTGCTCGGGCAGGACGGGTCCTTCGCTCTCGCTGCCGGCGTAGGGGGTGCCCATACCGTAGCGGTCGCCGTTGATGTAGTCAAACACCGCCCAGCCCTTGTCGGTGGCCACTTTCACGTCGTCGACGGTGGCCACGTTGCCTTCGGCATCGTTAGGCGCTTTGGTGTCGATGATGAAGAGGTAGGGGTTGTTGGCTTGGCCGTAGTAGAGCGAGTTGACGAATGTGCGCATCTCGCTGCCGTTCAGGCGGTTAATGTAGCAATTGACGCGGTAGAGGCCGTTGCAACCGGCCAAAACGAGGTGCTCAAGCGCGTTCTGCTGGCAGTGGAGTTGGGTGAGCGCGGTGGCGTCGATCACTTCGAGCGAGGTGATGGCATTGTTGTGGCAATCGAGGTAGGTGAGCTTCGATTTCTCGCTGACAGTCAAGGCGGTAAGGTCGCACGAGCTGCAATCCAGCTCGGTTACGTCGCCTTTGATGGTGACGGTTTGCGATGTGAGGGTGAACGTGCGCTTGCCGAGGTAGGAGGTTTCGGCCACGCCGTCGATGGTGATGCTGTTGGATGCGGCGATTTCGAGGCTGATGGTTTGGCCCACGGCGCGCGAGGTGGTGAAGGTGATGGTTTGCTCGCTGATGGTGGGCACGTAGTCGGCGCCGTTGTAGAATTGGCCAATCATGTAGCCGTGGTCGGTGCCGCCATCGTAGTCGCAAGCCACCCAATTTTTGTCGCTCAGAGCGCTTACATCGCTCATTAAGAAGTAGTTAACTTCGTTGGCGTCCTGTGTATCCACCACATAAATCATGCCGGGCGACTGGGCGGCCACGGGCAGCGAGGCTATGAAAGCGGCGGGGGAGGTGAAGCGGTTGCCGAAGATGTGGAGCCACCAAAGTTTGGTGTTGGCGCTGAGATCGAGGGCGGCCAATTGGTTGTGTTCCACTTGAAGGTCGGCCAGGGCGGTGCAGCCGCTCACATCGAGGCTTTCAAGGTCGTTGTGACCGAGGTAGAGCTTTTCCAACAGCGGTTGGGAGCCGGTGGTGACGGCGGTGAGCCGGTTGTTCGAAGCGTTGACGTCTTCCAACTTGGCGCAGGCACTTAAGTCCAATGTGGTCAGGACGTTATCTTTGCAATTGAGCACGGCCAACTCGGGGCAGTTGGCCAAGTTGAGCGCGGCCAGAGCGTTGTTGTAGCACTTGAGGATGAACATTTTGGGGGCTGACTGCACATCGAGGGCGGTGAGTTGGCAGCTGTAGACTTCGAGCTGCTCCACGTTGCCGGTGATGGTGATTTCTGTGCCGGGGCCTTTCGAGAGGTATGTGCCGAAGTATGCCGAAGGGTCGGCGCCGGTGATGGTGGCCTCGTTGAATGGCGAAGTGTAGATGCGCAGTTCGGTACCGGCGGGGGCATCGGTGGTGAGTTTGATCAGCGCGTCTTGCGCTGCGGCCGGCAACCACGCGAGCACCGGCATAAGCATGATAAGTGTGTTTCTAAGCAACATATTCATATACAGTTAAATAATAAGACTCAAAAACTGACGCCGAGGCGGATGGTGGCCATGTGCAACGGCGAATACATGGTGAACGTCATCTCATCTTCCCACAGGTCCTTGCGGTCGATAAAAGTGTAGCCCACCAACACGTAGGAGCGGAACTTGCTTCCGGTAGCGAGGTTCACGCCGATGTTGACCGAGCCATAGAGGCCGGTTTGCTGCTGCGAGCGTGCCAGGTAGTTGAGCGACACGCCGCCGCGCACGTCGAGGAAGCACAGGCGGAGCTGCCGGGAGAAGTCGGTGCGCAGCACGGCGAATATGGGGTACGAGCGGCAGGAGTTGCTCACGGGCATGTTCACGCCGGCGCCGATGCCCACCATGTCGAACAGGCCGCGGGAGAGGCCGAAGGAGGCGTTGAAGTCGACCGACGACATGTCGTTATTGCTCATGTCGATGCCGGCACCGGCCTCCGCACCCCACACAAAGCGGGTGCCCGCCTGCGTGTCGGCTGTCTGAGCCGAGGCAGTGAGCAACGCGGCAATGGCCGCTATCAGCAGCATTATTCGGCGCATGGCTGGCAGAGCTGGAGGCACACCCAGCGGTTGCACTCGGTAAACGAAACGTATTGCAATCCAACGGCTTCGGCAGCGGCGCGCACCACCGGGATGTCGTCCTCGTAGAAGCCGCTGAGCAGCATTGTGCCGCCGGGGAGCAGGCGCGCGGCGTAGCGGTGGATGTCGCCGGTGATGACGTTGCGGTTGATGTTGGCCACGAACACCTCGGCCGGGGCCACGGGCTCCAAGGCCGCGGCGTCGCCCAAGATCACGTTGATTTCGGGATGGCCGTTCAGGGCCACGTTCTCCACGGCGTTGACCTGCGCGAACTCGTCGATTTCGATGGCGGTGACGGGCTTGGCGCCGCGCATGGCGGCCAAGATGGCTAAGATGCCGGTGCCGGTGCCCATGTCGATGAGCGACCGACCGTCGAGGTCCATCTCAAGCAACTGACTGAGGATGAGCGAGGTGGTGGCATGGTGGCCGGTGCCGAAAGCCATCTTCGGGTCGATGACGATGTCGTATTCGGCGGCGGGGATGTCAGTGTGGAATGAGCTGTGCACCACGCATTTATTGCCCACCACGATGGGCTGGAAATAGTGGCGCTCCCATTCTTCGTTCCAGTCGCGGCCTTCGATGGTTTCGGCCTTGACGGCGATTTTGCAGTGGAAGGGGAAATCGGCTAAAGTGGCGGCTAAGGCGTCGGCATCGTAGGCGGCCAGAGCCACGTAAGCGGTGACCCCGGTGCCGTCGGGCACAAAACTTTCATAACCGATGTCGCCCAACATACCGGCGAGCAAATCAGTGGCATCTTCGCCGGGAAACGGCTCCAAATCGAGCCTCACTTCTTTATAATCGTTCATAACTTTTCAAAATTTACCGCAAATTTACCACTTTCCTACCATTTTCCCAAACATTTTGCAGAAAAACTGCGCCCAACTGCGCTCGATAAAGACGATTACCTCCGATTTTGAAACGATGCCCATGCGGGTGTAGGTGGTTGGTAAAGACGATTCCTTACGATTTTTTACGATTGGCCATCAGGATGGGAGGGTCCACAGTAGGACAGGAGATTTGGCAGGAGCACAGGATTTATTCGGTTATTAATCAATCGATTAGCTGTAGTGCCGCGGCTTGCTGCGGCAACAGCCGGATGGCCCGCACCCGCGGTTGGTAAAGACGATTTCATACGATTTTTTACGATTGGCCATCCGGCTGGCAGAATTCACAGGGGGACAAAAGATTTGGCAGGAGAACAGGATTTATTTATAATCAATCGATTGGCTGTAGTGCCGCGGCTTGCTGCGGCAACAGCCGGATGGCCCGCACCCGCGGTTGGTAAAGACGATTACCTACGATTTTTTTACGATTGGCCATCCGGGTGGAGGATTCACAGGGGGACAAAAGATTTGGCAGGAGTACAGGGTTTATTTTATTTATAATCAATCGATTAGCTGTAGTGCCGCGGCTTGCTGCGGCAACAACCGGATGGCCCGCCACATTGATTATCAGTGATTTACCCTGTCATCCTGTGAATTCCCCTCACCCGGATGGCAATCGTAAAAAATCGTAAGAAATCGTCTTTCCCAAACGCTGTGTTCGTTATTTCGTCCTTCGTTTCTTCGTTAAATGCCCACCCAGCATTGCCATCGAAACGGCGACGAGCTCGACCGGATGGCCGCGCTCGCTGTAGAGGAGGGGGCGGGGAAGCTTACTTCACCACCACTTTGGTGGCGTGGCCGTTAGCCACCACGATGTAAGCGCCGGCAGCTAATTTCACATCGCCGTTGCCGCTGTACACCAACGCACCAGCCAGCGTGTACACCACAGTGTCCACACCGCCGCAGTGCAGCACCACGCCATCGGGGCTGACTTCCACAACGCCATCAATGGTCACATCCACTTTGTCCAGATAGATGTTGCTGAACTCTTTCCATTGGTCGGCGGCTTGGTATGCAGAGATGCAACCCTCCGGCACATATAGTATACATGCCGACTTGTCAATGCCGACAAACACTTTGTCTTCGCACGTTGGCGGAACCGTAGCGAAGGAGTATAGACTTGTGAGACCGCTG
>CAMGBT010000083.1 GCA_946011725.1 uncultured Bacteroidales bacterium
CCGTTTCAGCTCGCGCGGCAGCATCTCGCCGGCTGGGGGGGGGCCGTGGTGGGGAGGTTCTTGGGGGTGGGCTTCGGATGCGGCGAGGTAGGGCAGGTTAGCGAAGTTGTCGATAGCATACCAGTAAGCGGCGGAGCGGAGCACCTTGGCTTGGCGGATGTATTCGGCAGCTTGAGCTTCGAGGGTGGCATCGCCTTCGATGTTGAAGTAACCGGCGTTCACGGTTTGGATGAATTGGTTACAGAGGGCGATGTTGATGAAGAAGCGTGAGTAGGTACCCATGACAACGGTGTTGTTGGCAGGGATGATACCGTATTGGAACAAGCCGTAGTCGGCGTCGGCGGGAATCCAGGAAGCTTCGTCGGTGGGGACTTCTTCGAGGATGAAGGCAGCGCGTTGGAAAGTGGACATACCGCCGTCGAAACCTTGCACGGAAGCGTTACCGTTAGCGCCATAGGTGGCGAACTGCAGATAAACGTCGGCAATCAGTTGTTGCATGTAGCCGGCGGGGTCTTCTTTGAAGTTGGCGTCGGTGAGCTCTTTGGGGTCAGTGGGGAGCTGGTTGAGGTCGTCAGCGCAGGAACCCATCGACAGAGAAGCTGCAACCACAGCGGCCGAAAGGAAGAATTTATTTAAGAATTTCATAAAGAATTATCCTGTTTGTCGAGTTTAACTAATTAGAAAGTAGCGATCACACCGAGGGTGAAGGTGATAGGACGCGGGTAGCAGTTGTTGTCGATACCATCATAGATTTCAGGATCGAGGCCTTTGTACTTGGTGATCACGAAGGGATTTTGGCAAGCGCCGAAGAGGCGGAGGCGCAGACGATCTTGGAGGAGGTTTTCGAAGGTGTAACCAACGGTGATGTTGTCGCAGCGGAGGAACGAAGCGTTTTCAACGAAGTAGTCGCTGAGGTTGAGTTTGTCCACGGTGGTCGGGAAGAGGAATTCGTCGGCCAACAGGTTGGTCAGATTGTAGCGAGAAACGGCGTCGAGACGGGTGCGTTCGTAGCGGGGGTTGTTGTAAACCCAGTTACCGATGTTAGCACGGAGGGAGATACCGAAGTCCCAGTTCTTGTAACGGAAGTTGTTGTTGAACGAGAGGGTAACTTTGGGATCGGGGGAGTGGTAGTTGATCAAGTCTTTTTCGTCGATAGCGCCGTCGGCGTTTTGGTCAACGTATTGACCGGGGATAGGTTCGCCGGCTTCGTTGTAAACTTGTTGGTAAACGCGATAGGTGAAGGCAGCTTCGCCGGGCATGTGCCATTGGAGTTGGCCGCCGGTGCCGGAGGGCAGACCGCGAGCTTCAACCATGTCGGTGGCAGCATCGCCGGAGAGAGCGGTGATCTTGTTGCGGTTCCAAGCTACGTTGAGAGCGGAAGTCCAGGTGAAGTCGGAGGTAACCACGGGACGAGCGCTAACGTTGAATTCAACACCGTAGTTGCGGAGCGAACCGATGTTGGTGGTCAAGTAGTTAGAGGTTTGCATACCTTTGGAGGGGGTATTTGCAAGGAGGTCGTCGGTGTCGCGGAGATACCAGTCGATGCTGGCGGTGATGCGGTTGTTGAGGAAGGAGAAGTCCATACCTGCGTTCCAGGTGGTGGTAGTTTCCCACTTGATGTTAGCATCGTAAGCGTTGGGGTAGATGGGGTATACCCAACCGCCGTTTACGCCGGGATAGAGGAAGCCGTTGGTGTTGGAGGTTACGTATACGGGCATGTAGGGGAAGTAAGAGCCGATGTCTTGTTGACCGGTTTTACCCCAACCCAGACGAAGTTTCCATTCGTTGAGTACGCTGCTGTCTTTGAATACGGGGAGGTTGGAAATCTTCCAGCCGAGAGCGACAGCGGGGAAGAGACCCCAGCGGGTGTCTTTGGAGAAGCGAGAGGAAGCATCGTTACGGAGAGTAACGGTGAGGAGGTAGGTGTCGTCGAAGATGTAGTTCAAACGACCGAACCACGACATGAGTTGCAGGGGGTTAGCCCATTGCGAGTCGGGAGCGTTACCTACGGTTTGGGTTACACCTTCGCCGTTAGCCCAGCGGGTGTTCCAGTCGTAGTAGTAGGTGGGAGCGCCGGTTTCGGGATCAACGGTAACGTCGAAACCGTTGGAGCCGTCGGCTTTCACGAAGCCTACGGAGTTAACGTAGGTGTTGCTGTGGCCGTGGTAGTCGAAATGCTGCCAGGAGTAACCGGCGGTGAGGTCTACGTTAGATTTGAGAGCTTCGAATTCTTTCTTATAGTTAACGTAGAAGTCGAGCAGGGTGTTGCGTTGGAGTTCGTACCATTTGTAGAGGGTAGCGGCACCTGCGGAGTTGTTCACGATGAGTTGGTCGTTGGTCCAAGCGGCTACGGAGTTAGCGTCGGTAGTGCTGTTGCAGAAGTTACGCGACACTTGGTAACCTACGTTGAGGTTGAAGTGCAGTTCGGGGAGGAAGTGCAGGGAGTAGTCGATTTGGAGGTTGCCGGTTGAGGAGAAGGATTTGTTGTGGCTGTCGGTTTCTTCGAGCATAGCTACGGGGTTGCGGGTAGCGTTTACGTCGTAGATACCGCCGGGAGCGTATTGGGTGTAGCCGTTGTACATGGTGAGGCCGGTGTTACCTTCGGTAGCGTAGGCGGTGCGCACGGCTTGAGTGGGGTCATAAGCCACAGCAGCGCCGATAGCGCCGGTGTCGGCATTGCCGGTGTAAACGTAAGTACCGGTGGCGTTAGCGGTCACGCTCAAGTGGTCGTCGAAGAACTTGGGAGCGAGGTTGAAGCCAACGGTGGTACGTTGCATCGAGGAAGTTTTGAGGATACCTTCGTTGTTGGTGTAGCTGATGCTAAAGCGGTAGGGGAACCAGCCGTTAGCGCGGCCACCGATCGAGAGGTTGTAGTCGTGGGAGAAAGATGTGCGGAGCACTTCTTTTTGCCAGTTGGTGGAGGCAGTGCCGAGTTTGCCGATAGCGTCGTCGGAGCCGATTTGGTTGCGTACCACGTTAGCAAATTGAGCAGCATCCATCATGTTGAGGGTGTTGCGGGCGGTGTTCACGCTGAAGTTGGCGGAGAAGTCAACTTGGGGGCGTTTGCTGGTGCCTTGCTTGGTGGTGATGATGATAACGCCGTTGGAAGCGCGCGAACCGTAGATGGCGGTAGCGGAAGCGTCCTTCAGGATGGTCATCGAAGCGATGTTGGAGGGGTTGATCATGGTAAGAGCGTTAGCGCCGCCACCGTTGGATTGGTTGGTTTGGGGCACGCCGTCAATTACGATCAGAGGGTCGTTGGTAGCCGACAGAGACGAACCACCACGCACGCGGATTGTACCGGCGCCGGAGGGGTTACCACCGTCAACAGTTACAACCACACCGGGGCTTGCGCCTACCAGCAGGTCTTGGGTAGAGGTAGCGATACCGGCTTCGATTTCGTCGGGCTTAACCACGGCTACGGAACCGGTAGCATCGGATTTCTTCACTTGACCGTAACCTACAGCCACAACTTCTTGGAGGACAGTTGTGTTAGATGCAAGGTGTACGTTGATAGTGGTTTGACCATTGACAGCGATAGTTTGGGTATCGCAGCCGATGTAGGAGAACACGAGAGTGCCGTTGGCGTCAACTTCGATGGAGTAGTGACCGTCATAGTCGGTAACAACGCCGGTTTGTTGACCTTGCACAAGTACGCTCGCGCTGATGGCGGGTTCGCCTTCAGGTTCATACACAGTGCCGGACACTGTGATTTTTTGCGCTAATGCCGGAAGAGCGCAAGCCAGCACGAGGGTGAGGGCGAGCACGGCCTTCCGTGTCATTTGATAACAAATGTTCTGCATGCAAAGAAGGTTTTTAAGTTAGTAATTTATATAATCTCGATTTAATTTGTTTGTCATGGTTAAAAATTTCAGATGCTTAACAAGAAATGTGTAGTGCAAGCCGCGCCCGGTGTCAAAACCGTTGCAAAGTGTTGAGCGTTTACAATTGATTATCAGCGATTTATGATTGGAGTATTACGCTTTTCAATGGTATAGTAACTCACAAATTTGCTTGGTAAATGTGCGGTGGGAAAAGAGCTGCACCACAGTCAACTCATTTTGCAGGTACAAAGTAAGCTAATATTTCTCAATTTTCGGATTTTTTAACGCGGAAAAAACAGCCTTCAAAAAAAGATTAACATAATTAAGTTAAAATCTGCCCAATTTTAACATTTCACCTTGTCACATTTGACAAAGCGGGCGGCCATCCGGATATGCTGCAGCAAGCCGCGGCACTACATCTTCTCCACCAAAGTGGGTTTGGTTACTCGCGGGTGAGGTGGCGGATTACACATATATTATATATAGTGACGGCGAGCATCAATCCGAGGCCGATGAGCAGGGCGGGCACGGGCGAGCACGCCGCTTGGTCGCCGACCACCGCATCGAGCCACAAAGCGCGCGCAAACGAGGCCGCGGCCATGGCTATGGCGGTGGCGGTGAGGTTCACGGCGCCCACTAACAGGCAGTAGGGCCGCGCCACTTGCGCCGGGGTGAAGCCGATGCGGATCAGGCCGGTGATGATGCGGCGGTTCTTATGTACCAGCAGGTACAGGCTCAGAACGAGAATAAACAGTGCTAATGAAGTGATTATCAAGCCAACAACGCCCACCACGGAGGAGACAACGCTGAGCATGCGTGCGGCGCGACTGCCGCCCGTATCGGGGCCAGCGACTTGGTAATCGTGGTGGTCGATAAATTGATCAATCTCCGCGTCGGCGGGGTCGGACACGGCCACAATCAGGCGCGAGGGTTCCACTTCTACCCCGCTGCCGAAGCGCTCGTGGGCCCAATCCATGAACGACTCGGGCACGGCGATGGTGTTGAGCCACGACGAGAAGCCCACAATGCGCGCCGGAAGCACCTGCTGCCGGCCATTGCCGGCGAGCACCACCGTGAGCGGTAGGCGCGTGATGGTGGATTCGCTCAGCAGCGGCATGCGGCCGGAGGAGGCGAAGCCGAAGTTATAAAGTGTGAGATATTCCTTCGACAGGACGATGGGCACCTCGGGCCGCGCGGGGTCGAAATGCCACAGTTGCGGGTCGATGTCGACCAAGGAATCGGGCACAGATTCGAAGAACAGTGCCGTCTGCATGCCGCGTCCGCCGATGTTCACCGTAAGCCACACGGAGAAGTCGGCGGCACGGAATGCGGCCACGCCGTTGCACCACGGTTGGGCGGCGATGTCGGCCACCTCGTCGGGCGAGAATGACGGGGTGCCGCTGAAGGTGGATGCGAGCGATACCGGCTTGGAAATCACCATATTGCGCGGCGGGATGAGTTGGATGTCGCCACTTTCGTTGGCCCATGCGGCGGAGAGGTCGCGATAGAACATCACGGCAATCATCACGATGGCGAGGCCGATGGTGGCGGCAAGCGCGTAACCGATTAATTGCCACTTACTTATGTTGTGTCGAAGGAGTTTGCTGAGCATGATTAGAGTGTAAGTGAGGTGACGGGGCCGTCGAGCAGAAGCGGATTGCCCACGGAGGTGAAGATGACGGCGGCGCCGAGCTGTTCGGCGCGTTCGGCTATCAGCTTGGCGCACAGGCGGTTACTTTCCTCGTCGAGGTGGCTCACCGGTTCGTCGAGGAGCAGAAAGTCGAACGGCTGCGACAATGCGCGAATGAGAGCCACGCGTTGCTTCTGGCCCACCGACAAGCGGTCGCAGGGGCGGTCGATGCGGTCGGCGATGCCCAAGCGATCGAACCACTTCACCACATCGGGCCGCGGCTCGGCTGCATCGTAGCAGATTTTCATCTTAAGATTCACATTTTCAAGGGCTGTAAGCTCGTCGAATAGTTCCAATTCTTGCGGCAGGTAGGCCAAATGCCGGCGACGGATGCGCGAAATTTGACGGTCGGAAAGGGTGCGGACGTCGGCTTCGTCGAAGAGAATCTCACCGGCAAAATCGCGGCGCGACATGTAGAGAAAGTCGCACAGCGAGGTCTTGCCGCGGCCGCTGCGCGCGTTGATACAGTAACGCTGTCCGCGCTCGAATGTGAGCGGCCGCAGAAACACCTCCGAGGAGGCGAACTGCGCCCGATCCAATTCGAACACGGCCGGCAGAACGTTAGTTAAATTGATTTGCCGAATCATTGTCGTCAGCTTAAAAATAGCGCTGACTCAACCAGCAGCAATGCAAGAAGCCGAGCTTGGTGTCGGTAAATTCCGCATCAAATATTATGTGGTCGGCGTCGGATTTGATGCTGAAATTGAGGCCGAAGGGCGGCTCGTTGATGATACCCAACTTCGAGGGAATATTGGCGAAGAGGTGCACGGCCTGACGGTCGCCGCCGGAAACGGGTTCTGCGATGTTGATTTTGCCGTATCGAGCCACCACAAAGTCGTTCTCCACATCGAGGGTGAATTTCAAGAACAACACATTGAAAGTGCGATGGGTGTCGTCGCCGGTACTCATAACCCCTAATTCACTTTCTATCAGCGTGTTAACATACTCAAGAAGCTCGCCGGCCTTGCCGGGCTGCGCTTGGAGAGCGATTTGCACGGCATAGTTGGAGAAGTCGTCTTCATCGGTGGAAGTAGGGTCGATAATCTGCAGATTTACAGCCGCTTGCGCGGTGGTAAGCTCGGATAACTCGCCATAACCTAAAAGGGCGGCAGCGGCTTTAACATCCGGCACGGATTGCACACCGCCGAAGAGCAGGCCAAAGGTGGCTTGTCGGTCGAGGTAACGGCTGACGGCGCTCAGGTCGGGCTCTTCTACGGTGGAGGGGTCGATAACCGGCTTGCCTTCATCATCGAACGCATACACATTGCCCGAGAGCTTCGGGCCATTGAGGTTGGCATTAAATACAATGCTATTATCCTGCTGACTTACAATGCCATAGATGTCGGCTTCGCTCATTTCGTTCAGCTTATCTATCTTCCACTGCGCAGCGGGGTTGGAGCTACATTCATTGCAGGCCGCCTCAATCTTTTCGGCAGCCTTATATGTGGAAAACACCACCCAGCAGATACCATCGCGCAGTGACACGGTAAAACCTTGTTCACGGTTGACGTATTCATTGGAATTTTGCTCAAAGCCGGCCTCGGTCAGCGACTCTTTAAGATCGTCTTCGTCGGTAATAACACCGGCCACAACCATAGAGGAGTGCTTTTCATACGCCAAAAACAGGAGGTGCTTTTTGTCGTAGCCCTGAAGTTGGAACAATTGCGCTAATTGGCGCTCCTCTTTGGCCGACAAGTCGCCGCGATTGATGTCATCGGGCAGTTTGCCATCCTTGATATCGAACGATTTAGCGATAGCGTCTTGCGACACGAACACAGCCGCTATGGCATTATCGCCAATCAAGCCCTGAAGTTCTGAGGGCGACTTGGAGGAACACGCCGCCACGAGCAAAACGCAAGCAGCAAGGCAGAGATACTTAGTGAAGAGTGCGATTATTCGTTTCATTTTTCCAAAATTTAGAGATTTTCAGTCGATTTCAGAGTTTTTTCGCCACAAATATACGAATTATTTGCGAAAATTGCGCATAATTCAGAAATTTTTCTTAACTTTGCCTGCACCTATCTAACGTTATACATTATTACTATGGAATTCTTATCTCAACGAGTTAATTCATTGGCCGTGTCGCAAACGCTGGCCATGTCGCAAAAAAGCGCCGAGCTACGCGCCCAAGGCGTGGACGTAATCAACCTGTCGGTTGGCGAACCTGATTTCCACACCCCTCAACACATCAAGGACGCCGCAGCCCGTGCCATCGATGAGAATTTCACCTTCTACTCACCGGTGCCGGGCTACCTGTCGCTGCGCAAAGCCATCTGCGAAAAATTGCGCAAGGAAAACGGTCTGAACTTCGCCCCGGAGCAAATCGTGGTATCAACCGGCGCCAAGCAAGCGCTCTGCAACGTGATCCTCTCGACCGTCAACCCCGGCGACGAGGTCATCATCCCCACCCCGGCTTGGGTGAGCTACGTTGAGATGGTCAAACTGGCCGAAGGCGTCACCGTGGCCGTGCCCGCCGGCATCGATAACAACTTCAAAATCACCCCGGCACAACTCGAAGCCGCCATCACCGAGCGCACCCGCATGATCCTGCTGTGCTCGCCCTCCAACCCCACCGGCAGCGTTTACACCAAGGACGAACTGCAAGCCCTGGTCGACGTGCTGGCCCGCCATCCCCAAATCATCGTGCTCAGCGACGAAATCTACGAGCACATCAACTACACCGGCTCATTCACCTCGCTCGGCTCATTCCCCGAAATCGCCGACCGCACCGTCATCATCAACGGCGTGTCGAAAGCCTACGCCATGACCGGCTGGCGTATAGGTTACTGCGCCGCCCCCCTCGCCATCGCCAAGGCTTGCTCCAAGTTGCAAGGCCAATACACCTCCGGCACATGCTCCATCGCACAGAAAGCCGCCGAAGAAGCCTACACCGGCCCGCAAGACTGCATCGCTCAAATGCGCGAGGCATTCCGCCGTCGCCGCGACTTGGTGGTGGAACTCGCCTCCAAAATCCCCGGCTTCAAGGTCAACCAACCCCAAGGCGCGTTCTATCTCTTCCCCGAAGTGTCGGCGCTGATGGGCAAACGCTGCGGCGACCGCGTAATCAACACCTCCGCCGACCTGGCCATGTACCTGCTCGAAGAAGGCCACGTAGCCACCGTCGACGGCGGCGCCTTCTGCGCTCCCGGCTACATCCGCTTCAGCTACGCCACCTCCGACGACAACCTCCGCGAAGCCATGCGCCGCATCGCCCAGGCCGTATCCCGTCTCCAATAACCCACAACCCATATCGCCCCGACCGAGAGCCGCCGCAAGCTGCTCTCGGTCGCGTGCTACAACTATGAGCAACCAATTCAAAGGATACACACTCGGCGCGGTAGCCGCCGCCACATACGGCATGAATCCGCTGTTCGCCTTGCCACTCTACGGCATCGGAATGAAGGCGGATTCGGTGCTACTGTTTCGCTACCTGTTCGGCATCGCAGCCTTGGCGCTGATGCTCAAACTGCGCGGCCACAGCTTCGCCATAAGCCGCCGCGACATACTGCCCTTGGCCGCCCTCGGCTTGCTCTTCTCGCTGTCGTCGCTCACCCTGTTCGAAAGCTACAACTACATGGACGCCGGCATCGCCTCCACCATCCTGTTCGTGTACCCGCTGATGGTGGCCGGCATCATGGCATGTTTCTTCGGCGAACGCATCACGCCCCTGACCACCGGCTGCCTGGTGGCCGCGCTCGGCGGCATCGCGCTGCTCTACAAGGGCGAAGACGGTGCCACACTCTCGCTCATCGGCACGGCGCTGGTGCTCACTTCGGCGCTGTCCTACGCCATCTACATCGTGGGCGTGAACCGCAGCCGCCTCAGCACCATGCCCACCCTGAAAATCACCTTCTACGTACTGCTGTTCGGCAGCCTGCTGTTCGTGGGCCGGACCGCCTGCGGCGGGATGCAAGTGCCGCCCGCCGAACAATGGCACATGTGGGGCTGCCTGCTTGCCCTCGGCCTGCTGCCCACCGCCGTGTCGCTCATTTGCACCACCGCCGCCATCCAGTACGTAGGCTCCACCCCCACCGCCATCCTCGGCGCCCTCGAACCCGCCACCGCCGTCCTCTTCGGCATCACCATCTTCGACGAAACCCTCACCCTGCGCCTCGCCATCGGCCTACTGCTGATCATCGCCGCCGTCACCCTGATGGTAGCCGCCCCCGGCGGGGGGGGGGGGCGGGGGGGGGGGGGG
>CAMGBT010000084.1 GCA_946011725.1 uncultured Bacteroidales bacterium
GGGCCCCGCGGCCCCGCCCCCCCCCCCCGCGCCACTCCACGCGGGCCGGGGCGCGCCACCGGGGGGGGCTGGGGTGTGCGGCCCCGGGGCGGGCTGGGGTGGGCGGCACAGCGGGCCCGCCGCAGCAAACAACCCACAGCCACCGCCGGGCGCTGCCGCGCCGCTCGGCTTCCGCCTCGCCACCGAACCGCCACGCGGCGCGCGCTCCGCCGCACCGAACCCCGCCATCACACGCCACACGCGCGCGCCGCAGCGCGCGCGTGGCAGGCAGCGCGGGAGGGGTGGCGGATTTTTTTGGTGGGTTGGGGATTTTTTGCTATTTTTGCAGTTGTTTTTTTAATTTTTGTTATGAGAAAGTTTGTTTTATATATATTAATGTGTGTGGGACTGGTGGCTGCGGGGCAGCCGCGTGTGGTTCGGTGGCATAATGAGCAAAGTGACACGGTGCGAGTGGCTGAGATTTTGACTGAGACGGCGGCGCAGCGGTGGGCGAATGCTTCGGCGCGGACGGGCGCGATTGCGCGGATGTTCGTGGATGTGCCGTATGTGGCGCACACGTTGGAGGGTGAGCCGGAGATGTTGACGGTGAATTTGGATGAGCTGGATTGCACCACGTTTGTGGATGTGGTGGTGGCGCTGTCGTACACTGCGGGCGAGGGTCGCACCGGTTGGCAGGATTTTGTGTACAACTTGGAGCGGTGGCGTTACCGGGGCAATGGTGTGGATGGTTATGCTTCGCGGATGCACTATAACTGCGACTGGGCGGTGAACAATATCCACCGCGGTTATCTGATGGATTTGGCGGCGAATTTGCCGAAGTGCCAGTACGTGGTGCGGACGATTAATTATATGAGTAACCACCGCGAGAGTTACGCGGCGCTGGCCGACAGCGCTGAGTTTGCGCGGATAGTGGCGGTGGAGAATGGCTACCGCAACCACCGCTTTGCGTACATCAAGGTGCAGGATTTACGGTCGAAGGAGGTGACGGATCGGCTCCGCGATGGCGACATTGTGGCGTTCGTGTCGAGTCTTAAGGACTTGGATGTGACTCACTTAGGCATTGTGGTGAAGGTGAACGGCGAGACGCGCGTGTTGCATGCCTCGAGCACCGACGGCAAGGTGGAGATAAGCGATGTGTCGCTGTACGATTTTGTGCGGCGCAACCGCAACTGGATTGGGGCGCGGTTTTTCCGTTTGAAAGAGTGATTAGTTGACCACCACGGTGATTGCTTCCGACTCGGTGGCGACCACGTACACTCCAGCAACGGGCACGTAGATGAATCCGGCGGATGTGTCGGCGGAAGTGGCTATGATTCGACCGGCAAGGTCGATGATTTGCATGTGCTCGATGCCGAGGTTGTAAACGCGGCGGCCGATAACGCGCACATTGGTGCCGGCCCCGGGTGAGCGCATTGGCGTAACTTGCCTGTAGCCAACGACATTCTGGATGGGCGAGCCGACCGACAGCATCATATAGCGATGCCAATCGCGGTCGATGCAGCTGTAATAGACGTAGTAGTCGCCGTGGACTTTGACCATGGAGGCGCGGTAGATGGAGCGGTGGTCGAAGGCCATCGGGTCGGGCGAGCGCTGAATAATCATTTCCGGTTCGCAGAATTGGCCGAGGAGCGAATCGGCATAGGCGTAATAAAGGTCGGCGGCATTGTTGCTGCCATTTTGGTCGTAGGCTGTGAAAAGCAGTTCAACCATGCCCGAATCGGGGTCAACGAGCAGGTCTTGATGCCAGATTTTGAGCGAGGTAGGAATGTTGAGGCGCACCGGTTCGCTCCACTGCCAGTTGTCGGAATTAGCATCGATTGCGAATAGGTGTGCGCCATCGGAGTAGACCATGTGATAGCGACCGTCATCAATCCACACGCAGGGCGAGAGGCGCATTTGGCCGGACTCGGCGGCAGGCAGCACCACTTCGGGGGCGCCCCACTCCACCCCGTCAGATGAGACGCGGCGGACGATGTAATCCGTGACCGATTCGATGTGAAATGCGCGATACCAGCACTCCAATTCGTCCGTGGCGGCATTGTAAACGAGGTGAGTATCAGAGTTGTAGCCGCCGTCGGGCGCGAACGCCAACGGATTCTCCAAACCTTCGGGCACGGTCCAATTCCAGCCGTCGTTCGACACTGCAATGCACGGATTTTCGGCGCTGATACTGCCAAGCGGGTACGGGGTGTAAGCCATCCAGAATTTGAAGCCATGCCAGCCGTCCTCAAAGAAGAGCACTTTGGGATGGATATTCTCGATGTTGCCCAAATAATTGCGGAACTCCAAGGGGTACAGACCGTTAGCATCCGGCGAGGCTGCAAACAGCACCGCGCACAGCAGGGTATGCAATATGGTTATGAAAAGGCGTTTCATGGTAAGGGTTTCGATTCGCAAAATTAGCGAATTTTTGCGAAAGGGCAAAAAAAGCAGGGCAAATTTTTTGTTAAATCTGCCCTGCGGGAGTATTATTGCGTCACTAATTACTTGACAGCCATGGTGATGGCGCGGTGGTTGACCTTCACCACGTAAATGCCGGGCTGCACAGCCACGGCGGTTTGGGTAGCTTCGACGTTGGCCACCACGCGACCGCTGATGTCGGCCACGATGATTCGGCAGACGGCGGAAGCGGCCACGGAAATTACTCCGTCGGCGGCAACCACCTGTGCATCAGCGGTTTCCACCGCAGCCACGCCGTCGTCAACGAGGTCGACTTCGGCCTCAGCTGCCACGGCTTCATTGTCGCCGGCATAGAGGCAAGCCACTTGATATTGGTGCTTGCCGTAAGGCACATCGGTGTCAACGTAGAGGGCGTTGCCGGTGGTGGCGATTTCTTCGCCGTCGCGGTAGATGCGATAGCCGATGGGGAATTGGAGGTCGATGGTAGGATCATCCACCACGTAGCCTTCGGGCAGTGCCGACGTGCTGCCGGGCAATGCGGGAGTGAGTTCGGCCGAGATGAAGAAGTTGCCGGTGGAGTCAGGCATGGGCTCCCAGTCGCCATCGTTGAAGCGCATCAAATCGCCGTATCCGCTGATGGGGGTGGCTTGGTCGGTGATGACGTCGATGCCGCCGGAGATTGATTCCACATGGATGCCGATCCAATATTCGCGGTTGGCCACGATGGTGACGGGCTTGTCCAAAGTGACGGTGCGCCACATGGCAGCGCCCCACTCGCTCACGGCTTTTTCGGCCACGATTTTGAGGTTGGAGCCGTCGGCGTTGGCTTGCCACACGCGCACGGTGTACTTGGCTTGGGTGGCGGGCAGCAGCGGGATGAAGGTGACGGAATTGATACGGAAGCCTTTGAATGTGGGCAAGTCGGCGGCGCGATAACGGTGAACGAAGTCGAGCGATTCGTAGCGGAAGGTTGAGGTGGAGTAATCGTCGAGGAGCGACGAGGATTGGCGGGTGAGGGTGGTGTTGACGTCCCAGCGCAGGGTCACGGTGGAGCCGTCGACCACGGGATTAACGGCTTGGATGCGGCTCACAGGCACGAAGATGGAGGTGGAAACGTAGGGCGATACAAGGCCGTCGGGATAGGTCACGTCGACGTCGTAGGTGAGCAATTTGCTATCGCCGTCGACCAAGTCGACGTATGTCGGTTCGTATGTCACACCAATTTGCTCGCCATTGCGGTATACGGTGAAGAATCGGGTAGTGGGGGCGTCCTCGGGCATTTCCCATGTGAGAGTGACCACGCCTTTGGCCACGCCGGCGGCAAGGTTGATGGGCGCTACCGGGGTGGACTCTTTGACGAAGTCGAACGACACTTGGCCGTCGGCATCCTCGGCGATGTTGCGCAGGGCGAAGTAAGAGAATCGGCCGCTTTGAGAGAGGGTCGAGGGGAAGGTGTAATCGCTCAGCTCGGTCTTGTTCATGAGGCCGGGGAAGGGAGCGTTGGCGGAGTTGATATTGCCGTAGGACGACACGGTGCCGTCGGGGTCATCGGTGGCGCCGGCGCACACGGTGTAGACCGCCTGCGGGTGGCCAACGTTGAGGGTGTTGGTTGACACCGACGAACGCACCAGCGCTTCATTAACGTGGTACACGATTAATCCGTGGCCCGGCAGGGCTTGGTCGAATGGGCCCACCTGCTGGCGGTTTTCGAGGATGAAATACTCGCCGGGGACGGTGGAGTTAATGCGGTAAGCGGCGGCATCGGTAGCGGCGGCGGGCAGGTCGCTGATGGTGGAGGTGAATTCCAAGGTGACGGGGTTCACCCAGCCGTACTGGATTTTCTGCCACATGTTGAAACCGGCGGGGCGGTCGCCGTAGTAACCGCTCCAAGCGCCGTTGGCCATGATGTCCCAGATGCCGGTGCCGGCGAAGTCGCCGCCGGAGAGTTCGTAGTCAGTATCGTAGAAGTCGGGGGCGCCGAGGTTGTGTCCGAACTCGTGGCAAATCACGCCGATGGTGCTCATTTCGCCGGTGCGGATCATTTCCGGTTCGATGGTGTAGCGGCACACTTCGATGCCATCGAGAGTAAGGCCGTAGATTTCGGAGGAGTGCGACCAAATATCGTTGCCGGCGCCGGTCATTTCCTGGCCGTAGCCTTGGTGGATGACGGCCAAGCCGTCAAGCACGCCGTCGCCGTCGTTGTCGAATTCCGAGAAGTCGATGTCTTCGTCGATGGCCTCCAAGCCTTCCACAATCATGGTCACGGCGCCGTTGGAGCCGTAGTAGTCGGGCGAGCCGAAGAGGTTAATCCACGGAGTTACAGTCACTTCGATGTCCAGCTGGCCGTAGCTCTGCTCCAAATAGTAGTCGCGGAATGAGCCGATACCGGCCCAATTCTCTTGGTTCATCATATTTTGGAACTGCTCTTGGGTGTACTTGGGGGTGGTGTCCTTGTAGTTGAGCAGCAGCACTAACAGTTTGCGCTTGCCCTTGGTGGGGAAAGAGCCACTGACTTGCAGGTCGTTGTCGCGGGCGCGCATGGGTGCGGCGGCCACGCGGTTTTGACGAATCTGCGCTTCGGTGAAGCACAATCCGGGCGCGATGCCGGCGGCGCGAGCGGCGTCGGAGGAGCCGGTGTACACCACGTCGGAGGCTTCCAAGCGGCCCGACTGCGCGGTGCGAGCGAACGCCCAAAAGCCGCTATCGTTGCGCAGCAGGGTGAAGCCGTCGGCGGTGGTGGCCCAGTTGGTGTATTCATCGCCGTGGAGGGTGATTTCGATGGAGGTGCCGTCGGGTTGTTGCACGCTGATGGGATGCGGATAAGCCGGCACGGCCAAAGCCGACCCGGTGCCCAATCCGAGGGCGAAGAGCAAGGTGTAAAGGTAGTTTTTCATTTCGTAATAAGTTGAAAATGAGGCAGCAGGCCGGCGGTGCGGCTCGCTCCCTCATTTTTATTAGGATTATATAAGTAACATGTTATTTCTTAAACTTAAACGCGCCATTGGAGGTGGTGACCACATACACGCCCGGGGTGAGCGAGGCGATGTCGACGGCGGTGGCGGTGTCAGCGCCGGCGGTGGCGAGCACTTTCGCGCCCGCGAGGGAATAGATGGCAATGGGTTCGCCGGCAGCGGTGCCGCTCAGGTGCAAGGTGGAACCGTCCACGCGAGCCGCGTTCACCACGTCGCCGCCGAGGTCAAGCGCCACTTGGCCCACCACGTCGGTGTTCATATTGCACCAAATCACCATGTACAGGCCGTAAGCCTTGCCCAAACCGGGCACCACGTCGTCGATTACATACCATCCGCCATCCTGCTCGAAGCCTAACTCTGCATCGGGACGCGGCTTCACCCACAGCGTGCTCTCGCCGTTGCCTTTGGTGGCCGGGGAGAAGCAGATGTAGGAGCGAGTAAGGTTGCGATCGGGTGCCTCGATGGGCATATTTTCGGAGATTTCCAATGCCACGTAGGTGGGGCCGGAGACGGTGGCGCGGATGCTCGACACATCGAAGCTCCACATTTTGCAATAATTGCCGTAGCTGTAACCGGTTTCGCTCATAAGGTCAACCACGGTCGATTCCAAGCGGCCGTAGCAGATGTTGGGGTCGAGGCGGCCATCGGTTTCGCCATAGAAAGCGATGTCAAACGGGTGGTTGCGGTCGGCAGCCGAGGTAGCCGACATGCGGGAGTAGGCAAACAAACCCACGGTAATCGAGGAGATGGAATAGGTGTGGCCTTCGGGGAAATTGCAGCGCTCGGCCATGCGCGAATATAGATGGTTCGGGCCGGTGATGAAGTCGTATTTGGTGTCGGTGTCGAGAGTCGGCACGGCCGTAACGTCCAAACTATACATCGGATTATCGCCGCCGACGCCCTTCACACAGTTTACCAAGCCCAAGCCTTCAACCACGCCGCTTTGGAACATGACGTTCAGCGTTTTGTTGGTGGCGCGCGAACCGCTGGAATTGGTGGCGGTCAGCTCCACCTTGTAGCTGCCGGCAGCTTCGAAGGTGTAGGTCGGTTCTGTAAGCGAGGAGGTGAAGATTACTTCGGAGGTGGCCATATCGGTGATGGTCCACGCGTAAGAGGTGGCGCCGCCGGTGGTCAGGTTGACGAATTTCACCGGCGAATCGGCAAAGGCTATCGGGTTGGAGGTGGTAATATCTTCAAACAAACCTTCCACCACAAACTTGGCGGTCGGTCTGGCCAATGTGTGCACATCCTGAGCCATGACGGTCATAGCAGCCATAGCCACTGCTACAAAGAGCGCAAAAATATGTAATCGTTTCTTCATATCTAATGATAATTTTTGAAATAATTGGTTTTCCACTGCAAAGATAGTCATTTTTTTATCATTCTCACAATTATTTTGGCAAATTAACCAAATTTTTCGACTTCTCGCCGCATTTTATCTATAAATCTAATATAACACGGAGCGGCGAAGACAAATCCACGCCACTCCATGCCACTTAATTACTTATGTTCTATTTTACGAATTTGCGGGCGCCGGCTGCGGTTACCACCACGTACACGCCCTCGGGCAGGGCGGCCACATCCACGGCGGTGGCGCCGTCGGCAGCGGTGGCGGCGAGCACTTGCGCGCCGTTGAGCGAGTACACGGCCACGCGTTCGCCGGCCGAGGTGCCGCTCACGCGCAGGGTGGAGCCGTCCACCATCACATCAAACACGGCATTGCCCGTTTGATCGATGGCCACCACCCCGTCGTGCTTGTTCAGATCGCACCACAGCACCAAGTAGGTGCCGTAGCCGGTGTTCATCGACGGGTCGATTTCGTCCAAGCGATACCAACCGCCGTCGGGCACGAAGTCGGGGTCGGCGCCGGCCTTGGCCTTGCCGTAGATGGTGGTCTCTTGCGAACCGTGCTGCACCACCGACAGCGCCACGTAGCTGCGGGTGATGTTCGGGTCGGGCGATTCGATGGGCATATTGTCGGCGAACTCAAAGGCTACGTAGAAAGCGCCTTCCACCGTGGCGTTAGCGTCCTCCACTATGAAGCCCCACTGGGCCGGGTGCTCGTAGCCCAAGCCCACTTTGCCAAACTGCGCCTCCACATCGGATTCGATGCGCCCGAAGCACTTGCTTTCGTCCAAGCGACCGTCGGTTTCGCCGTAGAATGCGATGGAGAACGGATGGTTGCGGTCGGCCGAATGCTGGGTGGTCATGCGCGAGTAGGCGGTGAGGTAGGTCGACATCGACTTGATGGTAGCCTTCTGGCCCTCGGGCAGCTCGAAGCGCTCGGCAAACTGCATATAGTAGTGGTTGATGCCGGTGATGAAGTCGAATTTGTAGTCGTTCTCCGTTTTGCGGTCGGCGAAGAAGGTGGGAATCTGGCTGTAGTACCACAGGTACTTGTCGTCGCCGGGATTATACGTCATGATGCCGGCATCTTCCATCTCGCCGCCGAAGATTTCCACATCGATGGTCTTCGACACGGTACGCTCGCCGCTGACGTTGCGGGCGGTCAGGGTGATGGTGTATTGGCCGGAGTGGCGGATATCAAAGGCGGGCGAGGTGGCCAACGAGCGGAAAGAATCCACGCCGCTCACTTCCCATTCGTACTCGGTACCGTAGGTCGATAGGTTGACCATTTGCAGCGACTGGCCCTCAAACAGCACCACGCCGCTGGTGAAGATGTCGTACCAGCCGCCTTCGATGCCGAACTTGGCGATGGGGCGCTGCACTTGGCCTTCGGCCATCACGTTCACATCGTCCACCGCCACCACGCCGCTGTAATTCACCTCGCTTGAGAGGTTGAAGGCGAAGCAATACTCGTCGTCGGTGGGTGCGGTGTACTTCACAGTGACGGAGGTCCACTCGGCAATCGACTGATTTTCAAAGGCCAACACGGGTTGCTGGTGCTCGGCATCCTGCTCGGTGCCGGCCGAAATCACCAAGGAGTTGAGGCGGTTCACGCCGCTGGCGTAGGAGCCGGGCATGTACAGCTGGAAGGTGAGCAGGTAGGTGGTGCCGGCATGGAAGCGGAAGAACGGGGTGTAGGCTTTTTCGTTGCGCACGGCATTGCTTTCGGGGGTAATCATATAGTACGTGCCGGTGGGCGCGGGCAGCGAGGTGAGGTTGGCGGTCACGAAGGGCATATCGCCGGTCGACAGCCAGCCGATGGGCAGCTGGCCCGTGCCGTCGTAGTCGGCAGCCTCGTCAAACGACTGATAGTAAGGCATAATCTGCGTTTGGTGCGGCACCTCGGGGACGATTTCTTCCAAGTCGGCCAAGCTGCGGGGCGCGAGCACCGCCTCGGTTTGGCTCAGCACCAATGCCGTAAGGTTGGAACGGACGCTGCGCGTGGGCACCGGCTCGTCGAGCAAATCACTTTGGGCAAACAGCACGAAGGCCGCCACCTCCACATCGTCGCAGATATAGTATGTGCGCGATTCAAACACGTCGCCGTCTTCCACGTCGGCAAACCACACGTTGGGCACGCGCACCAATTGGCTCACGTACTGCTGCGGCGCGGCCACCAACTGCTCCAAAGTCAGTTCCACGGGCTCAACCGCGTTGTCCTGCGACACCACCGTGCCGCCATCGGTCACCACCAGCGTGGGCACCGACGCATTCTGCGACATCACACCGCCGAAGCCGGTGAGCGCATCGCCCACGGCATACGCCACGTCCACGCTCTGCACATCGAGCACAAAGCCGGCGGTGGCGTCTTGCAGGAAGACCTGCCCGGACGAGCCGTCAACATACGTCACATAAGCCGTGCCGGCGTATTGATATGACTGCTGACTTCCGGCTTCCACATTGTAAAACTCAGCCAAGGTGTTCACTGATACCGCCTCAGCGCCCTGCGCCGAAGCATAATGCACTGCATAGTCACTTGCATCAACATCGCCGCAACTCACTGCTGCCGCCAATGCCAATGCAATCATTTTAAAGACACTCTTCATACGGGGAAAATTCTATAGGTTAGCAATAATATGCCGCTTCACCGTGCTCAAAAACGCGGCAAAAGTCCATATAATATGACGACATAATACACATTGCAAAAAATTTTTCGCAAATATAATCATTTTTTCACCATTTC
>CAMGBT010000085.1 GCA_946011725.1 uncultured Bacteroidales bacterium
GCGCCCGTTGCGGCCGCGAGCGTTGTGTTTGCTGGATTGTCCTCGCACGGGGAGTCCGAGACGGTGGCGGATGCCACGGTAGCAACCGATATCCATGAGGCGTTTGATGTTGAGTTGGATTTCGGAGCGGAGGTCACCTTCTACTTTGTAGTCTGAGCCGATGACTTCGCGCACTTTGGCTGCTTGAGCGTCGGTCCAGTCTTGTACCTTGATGTTTACGTCTACACCGGCTTTTTCGAGGATGCTGCGAGCAGCGCTGCGGCCGATGCCGAAGATGTAGGTCAAGGCAATTTCACCTCGTTTGTTTTGGGGGAGGTCAACACCCACTATACGTATTGCCATAAATTACTGGTATTTTTTCTGCAAAAATAACGGAATTATCCTTGACGTTGTTTGTTCTTGGGGTTTTTCTTGTCGATCACATAGAGACGTCCTTTGCGACGCACGATTTTGCTGTCGGCGGAACGTTTTTTGATGGAGGCTCGTACTTTCATGATTACTTTTAGTTATTTGGTGTTCAAATTTTATTTGTAACGGAATGCAATTCGGCCTTTTGAGAGGTCGTAGGGAGTCATTTCAACGCGGACTTTGTCGCCGGGGAGGATTTTGATGTAGTGCATGCGCATTTTCCCGGAGATGTGTGCGGTGATTTCGTGGCCATTTTCGAGTTCAACGCGGAACATAGCGTTGGAGAGTGCTTCGAGAATGGTGCCGTCGACTTCGATTGCTGTTTGTTTTGCCATACTAATTATTTAGATGAAACGGTCTTCAATTGCCTGGTGAATGTAGTCGAAAGTGGTGAGGATGTGGGTTTGGTTGTCCAACAGAGCGAGGGTGTGCTCGAAGTGTGCGGATGGTTTGCGGTCGCGTGTGCGGCAGGTCCAGCCGTCGGATTCGATGACGATATTGCGAGAGCCGAGGTTGATCATTGGCTCGATGCAGATGCACATGCCGTTGCGCAGGAGTGGTCCTGTGCCACGGCGGCCGTAGTTTGGCACTTCGGGGCTTTCGTGCATGTGTCGTCCGATGCCGTGGCCGCACATTTCGCGCACTACGGAGTAGCCGCGTTTTTCGCAGTAGGTTTGAACGGCGTTGGCGATGTCGCCCACGCGGTGTCCTACTTTGCAGGCTTCGATGCCGACGTAGAGGCTTTCGCGGGTGGTGCGGCAGAGCTGCATTACTTCGTCGGGGACGTTGCCGACGGCGAAGGTGTAGCACATGTCGCCCATGAATCCGTTAAGCTCGACTACGGTGTCGATGCCGACGATGTCGCCGTCGCGGAGGGCATAGTTGGAGGGGAAGCCGTGAACCACGGTTTCGTTCACTTCAATACAAAGTGTCCCGGGGAAGCCTTCGTAGCCCAAGCAGGCAGGCTTGCCACCATTGTCGCGAATGAATTCGCGGGCAATGGTGTCGAGCTTGCGAGTGGTGACTCCGGGGGCAATCCAGCGAGCCACTTCGCCCATAGTGCGCGACACCAGGTCGGCGGCGGGGCGCATGGCTTCGATTTCGTCCGGGGTTTTAAGATATATCATTGATTTATCTTGGTTGGTTCAGGCAATTGATTGCTTAATGATTAGTAGGCGGAGCCGGTGGTACGGCCTTTGATACGTCCTTCCTTCATCAGGCCATCGTAGTGGTGCATGTTGAGGTGCGCTTCGATTTGTTGGAGTGTGTCGAGGACTACGCCCACCATAATGAGCAGCGATGTGCCGCCGAAGAATTGGGCGAAGTTTTGTGATACACCGAAGAAGCGGGCAAAAGCGGGCATGATAGCAACGATGCCGAGGAATATTGAGCCGGGCAGTGTGATGCGCGACATGATGGCGTCGATGTATTCAGCGGTTTTTTTGCCGGGTTTAACACCGGGGATGAAGCCGTTGTTGCGTTTCATATCTTCGGCCATCTGAGTGGGGCGCACTGTGATGGCGGTGTAGAAGTAGGTGAAAGCAACGATCATGAGGAAGAACAGGAGGTTGTACCAGAAGGAGTTAATGTCGGTGAATGCGCGCATGAATCCGCCTTCGCCACCGGAGAAGCCGCTCAGGGTCATGGGGATGAACATGATGGCTTGGGCGAAGATGATGGGCATAACGCCGGCGGCATTAACTTTGAGGGGGATGTATTGGCGCTGGCCGCCGTATTGACGGTTGCCGATGATGCGCTTGGCGTATTGCACGGGCACTTTGCGAGTACCTTGTACCAAGAGCACGGCGCCGACGGTAACGGCGAAGAGCATCACGCATTCGACGATGAACATAACCAGACCGCCTTGGCCGGTAGCGCTACCGGGCATGCGGGTTTGGAGTTCAACGCCCAGGGAGGGGAGGAGGCGGGCGATGATGCCGACGAGGATGATGAAGGAGATACCGTTGCCGATACCGCGGTCGGTGATGCGTTCACCCAGCCAGAGGATGAACATAGCGCCGGCAGCAAGAATCAAGGTCAGATAAGCTATCTTCCAGAAGCCGAGTGCCATGGTGGAGACACCGGCGTTGGCTACTTGTACTTCGAGGTTGTGGAGGGATGCGGGTGCTTGGAGCTCGAAGATGAGAACTGTGAGATAGCGGGTATACTGATTGAGTTTTTGGCGGCCGCTCTCACCCTCGCGTTGGAGTTTTTGGAACGAGGGGAGAATCATGCCGCAAAGCTGGATAACGATGCTTGCAGTGATGTAAGGCATGATACCCAGTGCAAAAACTGATGCTTGCGAGAAGGCGCCACCCGAGAACATATCGAGGAGCTGCATGAGGCCGGACTTGTTGGTGAAGTTGGCCAGTGCATCGATTTCGGCGGGGGAGATGCCGGGGAGCACCACGTAGCAGCCGAGACGATAGACGAACACCAGGCCAAGGGTCACCAGCAGGCGCTGACGAAGCTCGGGGATACTCCAGATGTTTTTAAGGGTGTCGACGAATCTCATTATTTTTCGATTTTAGAGATGGAGCCACCGGCGGCCTCGATAGCAGCTTGAGCAGCTTTGGAGAAGGCATGAGCTTCTACGGCGAGGGCTGAGGTGATGGCGCCATTTGCGAGTACTTTTACACGTTGGCTGCGGGAGATGAAGCCGGCAGCTTGCAATTCGGCCAGACCCACTTTGGTGAGGTTCTTGGCTTCGGCGAGGGATTGGATGAGGTCGAGGTTGATGGCTTTGTACTCAACGCGGTTGATGTTTTTGAAGCCCCACTTGGGGAGGCGACGTTGGAGAGGCATTTGACCGCCTTCGAAACCGATTTTGCGTTTGTAGCCGCTGCGGGATTTAGCGCCCTTGTGGCCACGAGTAGATGTGCCGCCTTTGCCCGAACCGGGGCCGCGGCCAATGCGAGTGGAACGAGTTACCGAACCGGCTGCGGGTTGTAAGTTACTTAAATCCATAGTTCGTAATTGTATTTATGCGTTGGTCACTTCAACGAGGTGGCGAACAGCGTTAACCATACCCATCACGTCGGGGGTGTTTTCTTTCACAACCGAGTGATGCATTTTTTTGAGGCCGAGGGCGTCGAGAGTGCTTTTTTGCACTTTCGGGCATTTGATGCGGCTCTTTATCTGGGTGATTTTAATTTTTGCCATAATAGTGTTCTGCTTAATCAAATTAGCCTTTGAATACTTGTTCTACCGAGATACCGCGGTTTTGGGCCACTTGAGCGGGCGAACGCATTTCGCCGAGAGCGGCGATGGTGGCTTTCACCAAGTTGTGGGGGTTTGAGGAGCCCTTGCTCTTAGCGAGGACGTCGGTGATGCCGACGGATTCGAGGACGGCGCGCATAGCACCACCGGCTTTAACGCCGGTACCGTGTGAGGCGGGTTTGAGGATGATGCGAGAGCCGCCGAACTTGGCCACTTGTTCGTGGGGGATAGTGCCGCGGTGAACGGGTACTTTGATGAGGTTTTTCTTAGCTGATTCAACGCCTTTGGCGATAGCAGCTTGCACTTCGTTGGCTTTGCCGAGGCCCCAGCCTACGATGCCGTCTTCATTGCCTACAACGACGATGGCAGCGAAGGTAAAGGCGCGGCCACCTTTGGTTACTTTGGTAACGCGGTTGATGGCAACCAAACGATCTTTGAGTTCGAGATCGTTAGTGGATTTAACTCGATTATTCTTTGTAGCCATATCGTTTAGAATTTAAGGCCGCCTTTGCGGGCTGCGTCGGCCAGGGATTTAACACGACCGTGGAAGAGGTATCCGTTGCGGTCGAAAACTACTTCGTTGATGCCGGCTTCGAGGGCTTTTTTAGCGATAGCTTCGCCCACGGCGGCAGCGATTTCGATTTTGGTGCCTTGTTCGATTCCTTTGGAAGAGGTTGCAACAAGGGTTTTGCCGGCGAGGTCGTCGATGAGCTGAACGTAGATTTGTTTGTTGCTACGGAAGACAGTCATGCGGGGACGGGTAGCAGTGCCGGAGATGCGGCCGCGGATGCGAGCCTTGATTTTATTTCTTCTGTCTATCTTGGAGATCATGATGGTGTCAATTTATTTATTTGGCACCGGCTGATTTGCCGGATTTACGACGAATAACTTCGCCAACAAACTTGATACCTTTGCCCTTGTAGGGTTCGGGCTTACGCAGAGAGCGGATCTTGGCACATACTTGGCCCAGGAGCTGCTTGTCGTCGCTGGTGAGGATGATCAGAGGGTTTTTGTTACGTTCTGTTTTAGCTTCGACTTTGACTTCGGGGGGCAGTTTGATATATATTGCGTGAGAGAAACCGAGCGAGAGCTCGAGGACTTGGCCGTTAGCTGTGGCGCGGTAACCTACGCCTACTAATTCCATTTCTTTGCGGTAGCCTTCGGAAACGCCGACGACCATGTTGTGGATGAGGGCGCGATAGAGGCCGTGGAGAGCGCGGTGTTCGCGGTCGTCGGAGGGACGAGTTACGTGCACGTGTCCGTCTTCAACGGTGACGTTGATGTCGGGGTTAACCACTTGTTCGAGGCTGCCGTTTTTGCCTTTAACGGTTACTACATGGTCTTTAACCTCAACAGTAACGCCGGCAGGGATTGCGATGGGAGCTTTACCTATACGAGACATAGTTCTGTGTTTTAGAGATTAATAGATGTAGCATAATACTTCGCCGCCGACTTTGAGTTCGGCAGCTTTTTTGTTGGTCATCACACCGCGGGAAGTGGAAAGGATAGCGATGCCGAGGCCGTTGAGCACGCGGGGCATGTCCTTGTAACCGGTGTATTGACGGAGGCCGGGGCGCGAAACGCGGCGGAGGCCTTTGATGGCGTTGACGCGGTCAACGGGATCGTACTTGAGGGCGATCTTGATGGTGCCGGCGGGTGTAGCGTCGTCCATGAACTTATAGTTCAAGATGTAGCCCTGTTCAAAGAGAATCTTAGTGATTTCTTTTTTCAAGTTTGAGGCGGGGATCTCTACCACACGGTGGTTGGCTTTGATAGCGTTCCTCAATCTTGTAAGGTAATCTGCTATAGGATCAGTCATTTGATTGAAATTTGTTTAAATTAATAGGGAGTGGCCCTACAATATTTAAGTCTCTGAATGTTAATAATAAAAGTATGGAAGCCGACAGCGCGTTTGGCTGAGAGACCCGCCGAGAGTGAGGTGGCGGTGGAAGGTGGAGTCGACCACGTGCTGTACGGGGCTTCCGAGGGGATTAGCTATTAAGAGCGGGTAATGTGCGGGAGTTTTAACGACTCACTCTCGTGGATTACCAGCTGGCTTTCTTAACGCCGGGGATCAGGCCTGCTGAAGCCATTTCGCGGAACTGGATACGGCTGAGGCCGAATTGGCGCATATAGCCTTTGGGACGTCCGGTGATGGAGCAGCGGTTGTGCAGGCGCACGCGTGATGCGTTTTTGGGCAGGAGCTGAAGTGCTTGGTAAGCTTCGTAGTCGCCTTGAGCTTTGAGGGCTGCTTTGCGGGCGGCAAACTTAGCTACGAGTTTAGCGCGCTTCACCTCGCGGGCTTTCATTGATTCTTTTGCCATAGTGCCTTGGGGTTATTTCTTTTCGTTCTTGAAGGGAAGACCGAAGAGTTTGAGCAGAGCGTAGCCTTCTTCGTCGGTGTTGGCCGAGGTAACGAAGGTGATGTTCATGCCCATGAGTTTGTTGATGTTATCGATGTTAATCTCCGGGAAGATGATTTGCTCGGTGATGCCGAGGGTGTAGTTACCACGGCCATCGAGACGACCTTCGATGCCTTTGAAGTCGCGGATACGGGGAAGAGCGACGCGGATGAGGCGTTCGAGGAATTCGTACATACGTTCGCGGCGGAGGGTTACGCGCACGCCGATGGGCATTTTTTTACGAACTTTGAAGTTCGAGATGTCCTTGCGTGAGAGGGTAGCCACAGCCTTTTGGCCGGTGATTGCGGTGAGCTCGTTGATTGCGATATCGATGAGCTTTTTGTCCTGGGTAGCTTCGCCGATGCCTTGGTTTATGACGATTTTTTCAAGGCGGGGAACTTGCATCACGGTGTGATAGCCGAATTCCTTGGTCAGGGCGGGGACGATGCGTTCCTTGTAATCTTTGCTAAGTGTGGTTTCCATTATTTAATCTCCTGTCCTGATTTTTTAGCGATACGAACCGATTTGCCATCTTCGCGACGGAGGGAGATGCGGGTGGGTTTACCGCTCTTGGGGTCGACGAGGGCGAGGTTCGAGATGTGAATAGAAGCTTCTTTCTTAACGAGTCCGCCTTGGGGGTATTGGGCGGTGGGTTTAGTGGCTTTGGTGACCATGTTGCAGCCTTCCACGATGGCGCGGCCTTTAGCGCGGTCGATAGCGAGTACGCGACCGGTAGCACCGCGGTCGTCGCCTGCCAGCACGTAAACTGTGTCACCCTTCTTGATATGTAATTTGATCATTACTTTACGAGTTTAATAGGTTTGACTTAGAGTACTTCGGGGGCAAGCGAAACGATTTTCATGTTAGTTGCACGCAATTCGCGAGCTACGGGGCCGAAGATACGGGTGCCGCGAATTTCACCGGCGTTGTTGAGCAAAACGCAGGCGTTGTCGTCGAAGCGGATGTAAGAGCCGTCGGGGCGACGGATTTCTTTTTTGGTACGAACGACGATTGCCTTCGATACAGTGCCTTTTTTGACGTCGGAACTGGGGATGACGCTTTTTACGGAGACAACGATGATGTCGCCCACGGAAGCATAGCGTCGGCCGGTGCCGCCCAGTACGTGGATGCACAGGGCTTCTTTGGCGCCGGAGTTATCGGCTACGGTTAAACGGGATTCAGTCTGTATCATTGTTATTTAACTTTTTCGATAATTTCTACTAAGCGCCATCTTTTGGTTTTGCTCAAGGGGCGTGTTTCCATCAGGCGGACGGTGTCGCCGACGCTGCATTCGTTGTTTTCGTCGTGAGCGTGATATTTTTTCGACTTTTGCACGAATTTACCATAAATGGGGTGTTTTTCTTTCCATTTGATGGTAACGGTGATGGTTTTGTCGCCTTTATTGCTTGAAACAACCCCGATGCGCTCTTTACGTAAGTTTCTCTTTTCCATTTTTTGGTGGGGGTTATTGGTTGTTAAGTTCGCGCATGCGGAGCTCGGTTTTAACGCGGGCGATCATGCGACGGTCGGCGGTTATCTTAGCGGGGTTGTCCAGCGGAGAAACGGCGTGGTTGATTTTTTGTTGGAGGTATTCTTTCTCCATTTGAGCCAGGCGTTCCTTCAGATCGGCGGTGCTAAGTTCTTTGATTTCTTCTTTTTTCATATTGCTTAGACGTTTTGGGAGGGGTCATAGTCGCGACGAACTACGAATTTGGTCACCACGGGGAGCTTTTGAGCGGCGAGGCGGAGGGCTTCCTTGGCGATGTCGTAGCTAACGCCTTCGACTTCGATAATAATACGACCGGGAGTAACGGGAGCAACGAAACCTTCGGGAGAACCTTTACCTTTACCCATGCGGACTTCGGCAGGTTTTTTGGTGATAGGTTTGTCGGGGAAGATACGGATCCAGATTTGACCTTGACGTTGCATGTAACGGGTCACCGCAATACGAGCGGCTTCGATTTGGCGGCCGGTAATCCATTTGGATTCGAGGGTCTTGATGCCAAATGAGCCGAAAGCCAACTGGTTGCCGCGCTGGGCGATGCCTTTCATGCGGCCTTTTTGCTGGCGACGGAATTTAGTTTTTTTAGGTGCTAACATTTTGGTTTAGTTGGCTTAACGGTTTAACGGTTGTTTTTTGCACGACGGAAACCACCGCGGCGGGGAGCGCCGTTGCCTTGGGCGGGGCGGTTTTCTTTGGGGGCGGCGGTGAATTGGGGAGCGAGGTCGCGTTTGCCGTAAACTTCGCCGCGGCAGATCCACACTTTGACGCCGATGACGCCAACTTTGGTGTGAGCTTCTACTTGAGCGTAGTCGATGTCGGCACGAAGGGTATGCAGGGGAGTGCGGCCTTCCTTGAACATTTCGCTACGGGCGATTTCAGCGCCGTTGAGACGGCCCGATACTTGTACTTTGATGCCTTCGGCGCCGGCGCGCATTGTGCTGGCGATAGCCATTTTGATGGCGCGGCGGTAAGCAACTTTGCCTTCGATTTGGCGGGCGATGCCTGCGCCAACGATTTGGGCGTCGAGTTCGGGGCGTTTAACTTCGTGAACGTTGATTTGAACGTCTTTGTCGGTGATTTTGTTGAGCTCTTTTTTGAGGGCTTCAACGTCTTGGCCGCCTTTACCGATGATCAGACCGGGGCGTGAGGTGCACACGGTGATGGTGATCAGTTTGAGCGAGCGTTCGATAACTACGCGCGACACGCTGCATTTAGCCAGGCGGACGTTGAGGTATTCGCGCAGTTTGTAGTCTTCGAGGATGTTGGCGGGGTATTTGCCTTTTTCCGACCAGTTGGAGTCCCAACCGCGGATCACACCCAGACGATTGCTGATTGGATTAACTTTCTGTCCCATGGTTTATTTAGCGTTGTCGATGGTATCTACGATGATTGTAACGTGGTTTGAGCGTTTGCGGATGCGGTAACCACGGCCTTGGGGAGCGGGGCGGAGACGTTTGAGCATGGGGGCGCAGTCTACGAAGATGGTCTTAACGCAGAGTTCGCCGGCTTCGGCTTTACGTTCGTTTTTGGCTTCCCAGTTGGCGATAGCGCTGCGGAGGAGTTTTTCAACACGCTGAGCAGCTTCTTTATTTGAGAATTTGAGCAGGCCGAGGGCAAGGTTCACTTCTTTACCGCGAACCATGTCGGCTACCAAGCGCATTTTGCGGGGGGAAGTGGGCACATTGTTGAGCTTGGCGAGAGCCACAGAGCTTTGTGCCTGTTTGCGCTTTTCGGCTGATTGT